>CANFWT010000050.1 GCA_947450895.1 Comamonadaceae bacterium
AGCTGACCGAAAAGCGGTAGGCATTGACGCCCAGGCTGGCAATCATGTCCAGGTCGTCCGACCAGCGCTGGTAATGGTCGCATGCGACGCGGCCGTCGCTGCTGTCTGCGATGGCGCCCGGCAGTTGGCAAAAGCGGTCCCAAATGGAGGGTCCTTTGCCGTCAATGTCGGCGGCGCCTTCAATCTGAAACGCGCTGGTGGCGACACCCCAGACAAAGTCGGTGGGAAATTGCGCGCTCGGGTGGGTGGCAAGGTGGGTGTGCATAAATGGCGAGAGGGGTCTAAGTCTGAAAACGGGGTGTGTGCTGGCTTGAGTGCGCGCAGCTACTTGACGGCGCCTGCGGTCAGCCCGTCGATCAGGCGGCGCGACGAAATAGCAAACAGCACCAGCAAGGGCAGCGTGGCAATCGCCGATCCGGCCATCACCGCGCCCCACTCGGTGTTGACCGGGCTTTGCATGCTGCGCAGCGCCAGCGGCAAGGTGTACATCTCGGGCGAGCGCATCACAATCAGCGGGCCGATAAAGTTGTTCCACGAGGCGATAAAGGTGATCAGCCCCAGCGTGCCCATGGCGGGTTGCAGCAGCGGCACGACGATGCGCCAGTAAATGCCCAGTTCGCCGCAGCCGTCCATGCGCGCGGCCTCAATCAGGTCCCGCGGAATGGCGCTGCTGACAAACTGGCGCATCATGAATATGCCAAACGCACTGGCCGCGCCCGGGATGTAGAGCGCGCGCGGCTGGTCGATCCAGCCAAAAGCGTCCATGATCATGAAGGTCGGAATCATGCCCAGGAACGACGGCAGCAGCATGGTGCCCATCACCAGCACAAACAAGGGCTGCTTGAAGCGAAACTCAAACATGGCAAAGGCGTAGCCGCCCATGGAGCAAAACAACAGCGTCAGGCCCGTGGAGGCCAGGGCCACGTAGAGGCTCCAGCCCAGGCTGCGCCAAAACGGAATCTTGCTGGTCAGGATGTCCAGGTTGTCCAGGAAATTGTGGCCAAAGAAAAGCGGCGGCGGCAGGTTGAAGATTTCCGTGCGGGAGTGGCTGGCAAACACGAACATGAAATAAAAGGGCAGCAGCATGACCACGGCGCCCACGGCCACCAGAAGGTAGGCCGCGCGCGGGGCAAGTCGGTCGGTGTGGATGTGCATAGTGCGTTAGCGCGCCGGGCCGCGTGGCTTGAAGGCGCGGTTAGTCAGCCAAGTGAGTACGGCGACAAACACAAACAGCAGCCAGGACAAGGCGCTGGCGCCGCCAAAGTCGTTGAACTCAAAGGCGGTGCGGTACATGTACATTGCGGTGGTCATGCCCGCCTGGTCGCTGCCCCCCCGCCCGCCAGTCAAAATAAAGGGCTCTTCAAACAACTGCAGGCCGCCGATCACGCTCAGGGTCACACCAAAGTAAATCATGGGTTGCAGGTTGGGCAGGGTGATAAACCAGAACTGCTGCCAGCGCCCAGCACCGTCCATGGTGGCGGCCTCGTAAATATCACTGGGAATGGTCTGCAGCGCGGCCAGGTAGAGCACGGTGTTAAAGCCCACGTAGCGCCAAAACACCACCAGCGAGATGGCGGGTTTAACGTTCTCGGCCCGGCCCAGCCAATCGATGGGGGCCGCCGGCGCCAGCCAGGCCAGGCCTGGCAGGTCACCCAAGGCGTGCAGCGCCACATTGATCAGGCCAAAGTCGGTAGAAAACAAGGTGCCAAACATCATGGCAATGGCTACCGTGCTGGTGATATAGGGCAAAAAGTAGGCGCCAATCACCGTGTTGCGCGTGCGCTTGAAGGAGGTGTGGATGAAGTAGGCCAGAGGGATCGCCACCACATGCTGCGGCACGCCGGCGGCCAGCGCCAGCCACGCTGTGTTTTTGAGCGACTTCCAAAACCACTCATCGCTGATGGCGAAGGCAAAGTTGTCCAGGCCGACAAACTTCATGGACGAAAGTCCTGCAGTGGGCTCCCAGCTCTGAAAGGCCAAAAAGAATGAAAACCCCAACGGAAAAACGCCAAACACCAAGAACAAGAGCACAAACGGGCTCAGCAGCACGTAAGGCACTGTTTCGGGCGACAGACTAGGCAGCAGTCGGCGTGTCATGGGCGTAATCCAGCAGGGGCGCGGCGTTGTGGGTTTAGCGTTTGACTCGCCGCTCAATCAGCGCTTTGGCGTCGGCCAGGGCGGTGCGGATGTCTTTGCCTTGGTCCAGCACTTTGTCCAGCTCGGTATTGACGATCTCGTCGGCTATTGGATCGAGCTTGTGCACATCCACTGCCGAGATTTTGCGGGCCGCTTCGCGCCATAGCACCCGCGCTTTTTGACCGGCCAGGAAGTCAATGGGCTGCTCGAAGAACGCGTCGTTGTGCACTTCTAGCAGCGCCGGGAAGGCGTCTTGGGACTTGAAGGCCGCCAATTGCAGCTCCGGCGTGAGCGTCATCAGGCTGATGAATTCGGCCGCCAGCGTCTTGTTTTTGGCGCCTTTGGGGATGCTGTAAAAACTGCCACCCCAAGAGGCCCAGGCTTTTTCGGGCAATTGCGCCGCGCGCCACTGGCCTTTGGTGTCGGGGGCGAGCCAGTTGTTCAGGTGACCGGCTAACCACGCGCCCGACATTTGCGTGGCAATCGTGCCGCGCTTGAAGCCCTCAGACCACTCGCTCGACCAAGCGGCAATCTTGCCGTCGAGCTTTTGGTCTCGCACCTTCTTGGCCAGCTCGAAAGCGCGTACAAAGCGCGGCGAATCCACCAACACCTTGCCTGCTTTGTCGACGTACAGGCCGTCCCCGGCTTGCAGGTTGGAGCGGATGACGATGTCTTTGATGTCGCGCGCATGGGCCATCAGATAAGCACCAGTTGCCGCCTTGATCTTGCTGCCCGCACCCACATAAGACTCCCAGGACTGGGTCAAGTCGCCCTCGGTGAGGCCCGCTTTTTTCAAAATGTCGGTGCGGTAGAGCAGGGTGCCCGGGCCAATGTCGGTCGGAATGGCCACTTGCGCGCCGGAGTTGGCGGTGCCTTGGCGCCAGGCGAAGGGCACAAAGCGCGCTTGTTGTGCTTTGAAGTTGTAGGGCGCGCCTGCCAGGTCTTCTAAGCCACCGCCTTCGGCAAATCGCCCCACATAGCCGTATTCCAGGGCCATCACGTCGGGCAGATTGCTTGAGGTGGACAGCGCCGTGGTCATGGCGGTGTGGTGGTCGGCGTAGGCGCGGCTGGTGATCTTGATCTCGATGTCCGGGTGCTTTTTCTTCCAGGCAGGAATGGCGGCTTTGGCAATTTCGTCCAATGCCGGGAAAGCCGCAATCGTTAGTACTTGCTGGGCCTGCGCATTGAAAAGTGCACCGCTGGCCACCAGCATTGCGCCGGCCAGCCAATTTGCACGCTTGGTGGAAGCCATGGAATCCCCTTGAGATTGGAGGTAGACGGAAAAACCCGAAAGCGTTCCGCACTGAAAAATTGCTTTGAAAGCGCTTTCAACGAATTATAGGAAGCACTTTCGTCGACGCAAGCTAGGGTATTCCCCAGCCTGCGTCGCAGATTCAGGCGCGGGCTTGTGCGCTGGAGCCGCGCACCAACAACTCCGGTGCGGGCAGCTCGGCTGTGGGTGCGGTCCCTGTGATGAGTTGCAGTATGGATGCGGCCGCCAGTCGGCCCAGATCGTAGGCCGGCTGGTGGATCGTGCTCAGCGGTGGCGTGGCGTACACCGAGGTCGGTAAATCGTCAAAGCCGACCAGCGAGACATCGTCGGGAACGCGCAGTCCATGCTGGAACAAGCCCAGTGCCGCGCCGGCAGCCATTTGGTCGTTGGCTGCAAAAATGGCAGTGAATTGCAGTCCTTGGGCCACCAAGTGGTTCACCGCTTCCAAGCCGCTGACCTCGTGGTACTTGCCAGGCACCACCAGCGCTGGGTCAAATGCCAGCTTTGCCGCGTGCAGTGCGGTGCGGTAGCCGCGCATGCGCTCGGAGGCGTCAGGATGCTCTTCGTCACCCGCAATGAAGGCGATGCGGGTGTGGCCCAGGTCGATCAGGTGTTCGGTGGCCCGCAATGCGCCTGTAAAGTTGTCGAAGTTGAGCGAAAACAGTTGTTCGGCCTGCAAATTGCGTCCGGTCACTACCACGGGCAATGCCTGCGCGCAGGCCGTCAATGCCGCATCCGACAGCCGCGGCATAAGCACTACGATGCCGTCCACGCGCCGTGCATGCAGCACTTCCAGACAGCGGGCTTCTGCCGCAGGGTCCCAATGGGCGCTCATAAAGAGGGGGCTGTAGCCCGCAGGGTCCAGTTCATCTTCGATACCACGCAGCGCAGCGCCGTAAAACGGGCTGTCGATGGCTTGGGTGACTACCCCAATACTGAACGTGCGGCCACCCGCCAGGCCGCGTGCCAAGGGGTTGGGAACAAAGCCCAAGGTCTTGGTCGCTTCGAGTACCGCTTGCCGTTTGGCGTCGCTGACCACCGCTGTGCCATTGAGGATGCGTGAAACTGTGCTGGGCGACACACCGGCGAGTTTGGCCACCATGTCCAAGGTGACCGTCGTCTTGCCTGTCGCACCAGGCCCCGCCTGTGCATCGGCTTGCTTGCGGTAGTTTTTCATGTGCGCCCTTGTATGAATTGACGTTTGCGGTGTAGCTAGCTGGCCTTTGAAAGCGCATTCAATCTTAACTGGCGCACAATCACGCACGCCGCGTACCCCATAATGAAACCATGCCTATGCACCCATCCCGGCCCTGGGGGCTGTACCTGATCACCTTTCTCAGCGCGTTGTGTGCCGCAGTCAGCGCTGTTTTCTGGCTGCTGGGTACGGCCAGCGTGGCGCCGCAGGAGCAGCGCGCGGCGCCGCTGGGTGCACCAGCGAGCGCGGTTGTGGACAGCCAACTGCTGGCGCGGGCCCTGGGCGCAGGCGTCGTGGAAGCGGCCAAAGCTGCGCCGGCGCCCACCACCCAGTACCAGCTACTGGGGGTGGTTGCGGGTCCAGTGGGGCGGGGTTATGCCCTGCTGGTCGTGGGAAACGCGCCACCCAAGGCCTACAGCGTGGGTGCGGCATTGGGAGAAGGCTTGTTTTTGCAGTCGGTGTCCTCCCGCGGAGCCAAAATTGGCAGCAAGCTCCAAGGCCAGGCGCTGCTAGAGCTGAGTTTGCCCACTTTATCTGGCAGTTGACGTCCCGTTCCTGCGGGATGCATGGCCCCTGCGCCGGCCCTTCTTGGGTCAGCGCGTGCAGAGGGTTTACACGCCTGCAAGGCGGTTTTAAATTCATGTAAGCTTGCTGACAGTTTTACTGTCATCTCCCCAGGAGCGATTCCATGCAAATTGGCGTACCCGCCGAGACCGCGGCGGGTGAAACCCGCGTAGCGGTCACCCCCGAAACGGTGAAAAAACTCATTGCCCAAGGCCACACGGTGCGGGTGCAATCCGGCGCTGGCGTGTCTGCCAGTGTCACCGATGAGGCTTTCGCAGCCGCTGGTGCAGAAATCTGTGATGCGGGCACAGCACTTTCGAGCGCCCTGGTGCTCAAGGTGGTGGCCCCCAGCGGCGAAGAGCTAAGCCACATGGCGCCAGGCACGGCCTTGGTGGGCATGCTCAACCCGTTTGATGCCGCTGGTTTGCAGCGACTCGCGGCCGCCGGCCTGACCAGTTTTGCCTTGGAGGCGGCACCGCGCACCACGCGGGCCCAAAGCATGGACGTGTTGTCCAGCCAAGCGAACATTGCCGGATACAAGGCGGTGATGATTGCCGCCGATAAATACCAGCGCTTTTTCCCCATGCTCATGACGGCAGCGGGCACGGTCAAGGCCGCGCGCGTGGTCATATTGGGCGTGGGCGTGGCCGGTTTGCAGGCCATTGCCACCGCCAAGCGCCTGGGCGCGGTGATTGAGGCGTCCGACGTGCGCCCCAGCGTCAAGGAGCAAATCGAGTCGTTGGGTGGCAAGTTCATCGAAGTGTCCTACGACACCCCGGAAGAAAAAGAAGCCGCTGTGGGCGTGGGCGGCTACGCCCGCCCCATGCCGCAAAGCTGGCTGGACCGGCAAAAAATTGAAGTTGCCAAGCGCGTGGCGCTGGCTGATGTGGTGATTTCCACCGCCTTGATTCCGGGCCGCGCGGCTCCCGTGCTGGTGACCGAGGACATGGTCAAGAGCATGAAGCCCGGCTCGGTCATCGTCGATATTGCGGCGGGCAAGGCGGCTGACGGCGTGGGCGGCAACTGCGTGCTCACCGAGGCCGGCAAAACCGTGGTCAAGCACGGCGTCACCCTGGTGGGCGAAACCAATCTGGCCGCTCTGGTGGCAGCGGATGCTTCGGCGCTCTACGCCCGCAACGTGCTGGACTTTTTGAAGCTGGTACTGCCCAAAGGCGGCCAGTTCACCGTTGACCTGGAAGACGACATCGTGGCTGCCTGCCTGATGACGCAGGGCGGCGAAGTCAAACGCAAATAAAGGACAGACTCCATGGACCTCGTATCCCCCACGATCACCAACCTGATCATCTTCGTGCTGGCCATTTACGTGGGTTACCACGTGGTGTGGACGGTGACGCCTGCGCTGCATACGCCCTTGATGGCGGTGACCAACGCTATTTCTGCCATCGTCATCGTCGGCGCCATGCTGGCTGCCGCACAAACTGAAACCGTGCTGGGCCAAACCATGGGCGTGCTGGCCGTGGCCTTGGCGGCGGTCAATATCTTCGGCGGCTTTCTGGTGACGCGCCGTATGCTGGAAATGTTCAAGAAAAAAGTGAAAAAAGTCGACGCCGCTGAGCAAGGAGCTGCGAAATGAGCATGAACCTTGTCACCTTGTTGTACTTGCTCGCTTCGGTGAGTTTCATCCAGGCCCTCAAAGGCCTGTCGCACCCGACCACCTCCATCCGTGGCAATGTGTTCGGCATGATTGGTATGGCCATTGCGGCCGGTACCACGGCGGCGCTGATTGTGGATACCGCCCACGGCCAGGGCATGGGCATTGGCCTGGTGCTGGTCGGTCTGCTGGTCGGCGGCGCCTACGGCGCCTACCGCGCCAACACGGTGGAGATGACCAAGATGCCCGAGCTGGTGGCCTTTTTCCACAGCATGATCGGCTTGGCCGCCGTTTTCATTGCCGTGGCCGCCGTGCTAGAGCCTGCAGCCCTATTGCACGGTCTGGCCAAAGGCGACCCGATTCCCACCGGTAACCGGTTGGAGCTGTTTTTGGGTGCGGCCATTGGCGCCATCACTTTCAGCGGCTCGGTCATTGCCTTCGGCAAACTCTCGGGCACTTACAAGTTCCGCCTGTTCCAGGGCGCTCCGGTCACCTTTTCAGGCCAGCACAAGCTCAACCTCGTGTTGGGCTTGACCACGGTGGGTCTGGGCTTGGTGTTTATGTTCACCGGCAGCTGGGAGGCGTTTTTCGCCATGCTGGCGCTGGCGTTTGTGATGGGCGTGCTCATCATCATCCCCATTGGCGGGGCGGATATGCCAGTGGTGGTGTCCATGCTCAACAGCTACTCGGGCTGGGCTGCGGCGGGCATTGGCTTTAGCCTGAACAACAGCATGCTGATCATTGCCGGCTCGCTGGTGGGGTCCAGCGGCGCGATTCTGAGCTACATCATGTGCAAGGCCATGAACCGCTCGTTCTTTAACGTGATCGGTGGCGGCTTCGGTGGCGAGGCGGTCAGCGCCGGTGGTGCCAAAGCCGAGCAGCGCCCGGTCAAAAGCGGCAGCGCCGACGACGCCGCCTTTGTGTTGGGCAATGCCGAGACTGTGGTTATCGTGCCGGGCTATGGCTTGGCCGTGGCGCGCGCGCAGCACGCGGTCAAAGAGCTGGCAGCCAAACTCACCGCCAAAGGCATTACTGTCAAATACGCCATCCACCCGGTGGCAGGGCGCATGCCGGGCCACATGAACGTCTTGCTGGCCGAGGCCGAAGTGCCCTACGACCAGGTGTTTGAGATGGAAGACATCAACAGCGAATTTGGCCAGGCCGACGTGGCCATCATCTTGGGCGCCAACGACGTGGTCAACCCGGCCGCGCACACCAAAGGCAGCCCGATTTACGGCATGCCGATTTTGGAGGCCTACAAGGCCAAAACCATCATCGTCAACAAACGCTCTATGGCCAGCGGTTACGCTGGACTGGACAACGAGCTCTTCTACATGGACAAAACGATGATGGTGTTTGGCGACGCCAAAAAGGTGGTCGAAGACATGGTCAAAGCCATTGACTAGGGCGCGCTGACGCCATGCGCCAAGCCAGCGAGCCACCGCGTCCGCGGGATTTCACGTGACTGAGCGCGTGTGGCTTTCGGCCTACCCACCGGGGGTACCCACAGAGATTGACCCGGCGCAGTACGGTTCACTGGTGGTGCTGATGGAGGAGGCGTTTCGCCGTTACGCCGACCGGGTGGCCTACAGCTTCATGGGCGCAGACATCAGCTTTGCGCAGACGGACCGGCAGAGCCTGAGTCTGGCGGCGTATTTGCAGAGTCTAGGTTTGGTCAAAGGCGACCGCGTTGCGGTGATGCTGCCCAATGTGCCCCAATACCCGGTGGCTGTTGCAGCGATTTTGCGCGCGGGTTTTGTGGTGGTGAATGTCAACCCACTGTATACGCCACGCGAGCTCGAACACCAGCTCAAAGACGCCGGTGCAAAGGCCATCGTGGTATTGGAAAATTTTGCCAATACGCTGGAAAAGTGCCTGCACGCCACGCCGGTCAAGCACATCGTGATGTGTGCCATGGGTGACCAGCTCGGACTGGTCAAAGGCGCGCTGGTGAATTACGTGGTGCGCTCGGTCAAAAAGCTCGTTCCCGCCTACTATCTGCCCGAGGCGGTACGATTTAACGCCGCGCTTTCCAAAGGAAGCAAGTCGCCCTTTGCCAAGCCTGTGTTGCGGCCCCAGGACATGGTGGTGTTGCAATACACCGGCGGCACCACGGGCGTGTCAAAAGGCGCAGTATTGCTCCATAGCAACCTGATTGCCAACGTACTGCAGTCCGAGGCCTGGAACATACCGGTGATGCACGATCTGCCGCCCGGCGAGCAAGTCACCAGCGTGTGCGCTTTGCCGCTGTACCATATATTCGCCTTTACCATCGGCATGATGTTGAGCTTGCGCATGGGAGGCAAGCTGGTGTTGATCCCCAACCCGCGCGATATCCCGGCCATGCTGCAAGAGCTGCAAAAACACACCATACACAGCTTCCCGGCGGTCAATACCTTGTTCAACGGCTTGGCCAATCACCCTGACTTCAATACGGTCGACTGGAGCCATCTCCGCGTCGCACTCGGTGGTGGCACGGCGGTGCAAAGCAGCGTGGCCAAGCTGTGGTTTGACAAAACCGGCTGCCCTATCTGTGAGGGCTATGGCCTGAGCGAAACATCACCCTCAGTCAGTTGCAATGTCGTAACAGCCCGTGAATTCACGGGCACTATCGGTGTTCCGCTGCCCGGGACCTCGATGCGGCTGCTTGACGACGAAGGCAGGCCCTGCGCCCCGGGTGAGCCGGGAGAAATCGCCATCAAGGGCCCGCAAGTGATGGCGGGATACTGGCAGCGCCCCGACGAGACCGCCAAAGTCATGACGGCCGACGGCTATTTCAAATCCGGTGATATTGGCACCATGGACGAGCGCGGTTTTTTCAGAATTGTCGACCGTAAGAAGGACATGATCCTGGTCAGCGGCTTCAACGTTTTTCCCACCGAAATCGAAGAGGTGGTGGCGCAGTTGGCCGGCATTCTGGAGTGTGCCTGCGTCGGCATACCCGACGCCCGAACCGGCGAGGCCGTCAAACTGGTAGTGGTTAAGAACGACCCCGACCTGAGCGAGGCTGCAGTGCGCATGCACTGCAAAGAAAACCTCACCGGTTACAAGCAACCCAAAATAATTGAGTTTTGCGCTGAATTGCCCAAAACGCCGGTAGGCAAGGTCTTGCGCCGCGCATTGCGCAAAGCCTAGCCACTGGCGCTTGGTTTATTTCAGCCAGCCGCGTTTGCCGAAGTACCACATGGGCACCAGTGCGCTGCACACCATGAGCGCCACCGTGTAGGGGTAGCTCCAGGCGCCCAGAAACTCCAGCTCAGGAAACTTGAGGTTCATGCCGTAGACGCTGGCGATCAGCGTAGGTGGCAGCAGCGCCACGCTGGCCACCGAGAAGATCTTGATGACCTTGTTCTGGTTGATATTGATGAAACCGACCGTGGCGTCCATCAAGAAGTTGATTTTGTCAAACAAAAACGCGGTGTGCGAGTCCAGCGAATCAATATCGCGCAAGATCTGGCGCGCTTCCTCAAACTGCTCAACGTTGAGCATTTTGGAGCGCATCATGAAACTCACGGCGCGACGCGTATCCATCACGTTGCGCCGTATGCGCCCACTCAAGTCCTCGTGCCGCGCGATCGCCCCCAGCGCTTCGCCGGCAATCGCATCGGTCACATCGCCCGAAAGCACCTTTTTACTGACTTTTTCCAACTCGTCGTAAATGCCTTCAAGCGTGTCCGCCGAATACTCTGCGTCGGCGTCAAACAGCTTGAGCAGCACTTCCTTGGCGTCTTCAATCAGCCCTGGCGCGCGCCGGGCACGCATGCGCAGCAGGCGAAACACCGGCACATCTTCATCGTGGATGGAGAACAGCACACCTTTGCTTTTCAGGCTGTCGTTGACCAGGTTCAGGATAAAAGCGGCACGCACCGTGCGCGGCTCGTGTTCATCGGCGATCAAAAAGTCGCTGCGGATATGCAACTCGCCGTTGTCTTCAGTGTAAAAGCGGGCAGATTCTTCGATGTCCTCGTCCATCGCGTCTTCTGGAATGGACAATCCGTAGTACTGCTTGATCCAGCGCTTTTCTTCAACGGTGGGGGATTCCAGGTCGACCCAGATGGGCTGAAATTTGGAGAGCTCTTCCAGGGATTCGATTTCTTCTTGGAACAGGCGGCCGTTGGCCAGGGTAAAAATATTGAGCATGGGCGACGGTCTAAAAGTCAGTGACCTGTGGTTCGATTGGCGGGGGCGGTAAAGCAGCTTTCGAACGGCGGGCCAGGGAGACCTTTTGCATCCGAAAGCTACCGACTGGGGTAGTTGTCCAAGAAATACGCTCCAAAGTGGGGGAATTCAAATTATCGCACCCGGGTGTGTCCACTGCCAGTGATGCCGCGAACTTTGCTGCACTGCATCATCAAAAAGCCTTTGCGTTTGGCGGCAAAGCGGCGCATAGTGAGGCCGAGGAAGCGAAAAGTCCTCTTGGTTTAAGCGAACGTCTGCCGGAGGCCGCAAGGCCGCCGGATTTTTTGTCCTGAGAGCAAAGGAGTTCCCCTATGAATCTGACAATCAGTGGTCACCACCTGGAAGTAACCCCCGCCTTGCGCAATTACGTTACCGAAAAACTCGACCGTATTACGCGGCATTTCGACCAAGTTGTCGACGTCAAGGTTTTGCTCAGCATTGAAAAGCAAAAGGAAAAAGAGCTGCGCCAGCGCGCCGAATGCAATATTCATGTCAAAGGTGGCGATATGTTCGCTGAGAGTGCCAGCGCGGATCTGTATGCCGCTGTAGACGACCTGGTGGACAAGC
The DNA here is from genome assembly GCA_947450895.1 of Comamonadaceae bacterium. Taxonomy (GTDB): domain Bacteria; phylum Pseudomonadota; class Gammaproteobacteria; order Burkholderiales; family Burkholderiaceae_C; genus Allorhodoferax. The sequence goes on from CANFWT010000050.1 coordinate 11,527, forward strand.
TCGACCGCCAGGTGGTTCGCCATAAAGACCGCATCCAAAACCACCAGCACGAAGCGCCCAAGCGCTTGATGTAGCCTCTGGCGAACCCGTTGCTAGAGCCCAACCCGCCAACGCAATTGGCGGGTTTTTTTATGTGCATAATCCGCTCCACTTATGAACCGCCTTGCCGCATTACTTCCTCCGCCGCACGTGATCGCCCAGGTGGATGTCACCAGTAAAAAGCGTGCTTTTGAAGAGGCGGGACTGCTGTTTGAGAGCCTCCATGGTTTGAGCCGCGCCTTGGTGACGGACAGTCTTTTTTCGCGCGAACGATTGGGCTCAACCGGTCTGGGCCATGGCGTGGCCATACCGCACGGTCGCATCAAGGGGCTGAAGACCCCAATGGCTGCAGCTTTTCAGTTGCTCAAGCCCATCGGTTTTGATGCGCCGGACGACCAAGCGGTTACGCTGCTTATTTTTTTGTTGGTCCCCGAGGCCGCAACCCAAAACCACCTTGAAATTTTGTCCGAAATCGCCCAATTGCTGAGCGATTCGGGGATGCGGGAGCGCCTGACGAGTGCCACCGACTCGGCCCAACTGCACGACCTGCTCACAGGTTGGCGTTCGGCCCACCCGCACTGAGTGGTCCATCGGCCCACAACGAGGCGTAATTCCGCGTGAAACCCACCGCCATCAGCGCCGACGTATTGTTTGAAGCATTTCGCGGCTATTTGCGTTGGGAATGGGTGGCCGGATTGGGAGCGTCCGAGCGCCGCTTTGATGAAGTGGCCGTGCGCGCTGCTCGTTCTGGGGCAGACTTGGTGGGCTACCTCAACTACATTCACCCCTACCGGCTGCAGATTTTGGGGGAGCGAGAGATCGCTTACCTGTCCAACGCTACACCTGAGGACTGCGCGCGGCGAATTGCCCGCATCGTCACGCTGGAGCCGCCGGTTCTGGTGCTGGCCGATGGTCAAAAGGCGCCGCAGGAGCTCTTGTCCATGTGCGAACGGGCGCAAATTCCGATGTTTGCCGCGCCAGGGTCGTCCGCTTTTGTGATTGATGTGCTGCGGGCCTATTTGTCCAAGCATTTCGCGGACCGGGTTTCGATGCACGGCGTGTTCATGGATATCTTGGGCTTGGGTGTGTTGATCACCGGCGAATCGGGTTTGGGTAAAAGCGAGCTCGGCCTGGAGCTGATCTCGCGCGGCAATGGGCTGGTGGCCGACGATGCGGTGGATTTGTACCGCATCAACCAAACCACGATTGAGGGCCGTTGCCCCGACTTGCTGCAAAACCTGCTGGAAGTGCGCGGCATTGGCTTGCTCGATATCCGTGCCATTTTTGGTGAAACTGCGGTGCGCCGCAAAATGCGCCTCAAGCTCATCGTGCATCTGGTACGGCGGGAAACGCTGGAGCGCGACTACGAGCGTATCCCTTTTGAGCCGCTCACGCAGGACGTGGCCGGCATACCGGTGCGCAAGGTGGTTATTCAGGTGGTCGCCGGGCGAAATATCGCCGTGTTGGTGGAGGCCGCCGTGCGCAATACCATTTTGCAGCTGCGCGGCATTGACACCTACCAGGACTTTGTGGATCGCCACCGCAAGGCGATGGAGCTTGGCGGCTGAATTGAGGCGCCTGCCGGCTCAGGTGTAGCGTTTGGTCCGCAGGTTCTTGCGCATGTCGCTCAGCAGTGGCTGCAGCGTGGTGCTGCCAATGCGCAATGCCACGGCGGTGGCCAAGATATCCAAAATCATCAAATGCAGCAGGCGCGAGACCATCGGGCTGTATTTGTCGAAGCCCTCCGGGTGGTCGGCGCTGAGATGAATATGACCGGCGCTGGCCAGCGGCGAGCCAGAGGCGGTAATGACAATGGTGGTGGCGCCGTTTTTGCGCGCAATGTCGCAGGCGTCCATCAGGTCGCGGGTGCGCCCGGAGTTGCTAATCACCACCACGCAGTCGCCGGGACGCATCACCGACGCGCTCATGACCTGCATGTGGCCGTCGCTGTAGGCATTGGTGTTCACCCCCAAGCGGAAAAACTTGTGCTGGCCGTCCTGCGCCACGATGCCTGAGTTGCCCACACCAAAAAACTGGATTTGCCGCCCAGACTTGTAAGCCTCCACCAAGGCCAGGACTGCGCGCTCCATGGCCATGGTGCTGGCCTCGTTGCGGTACTTCAGCAAGGCCGCTACCGTGTTGTCAATCACCTTGACCATCACGTCGCCGATCTTGTCGTCCACGTCCACGCTGCGGTGGATGAAGGGCACGCCCTCGTTGACGGTGCCCGCCAGTTTGAGCTTGAAGTCGGCCAGGCCGTCGTAGCCTACGCTGCGGCAAAAGCGCACCACGGTGGGCTTGCTCACGTGGGATCGGTCGGCCAACTCGCTGACCGGCAACTTGGCAAAGGCGCGCGGGTCGGTCAGACACAGGCGCCCCACGCGTTGTTCGGCAGGTGCCAGCGAGGGCAGGGCAGCTTTGATTCGGTCTAGCATGGCTCGGGGGTATCAGATAGAGGCAGGGCGACTTAAGACTCTTCGTCCCAGCAGAAACCGTCTCGCGCGATCATCGCACTGGACGCACTCGGGCCCCAGGTGCCTGCGGCGTACAGGCGCGGACCTTGATGATCAGCGGCCCAGTGCTCTATCAGCGGCTCTACCCAACGCCAGGCTTCCTCTTGCTCGTCACTGCGCACGAACAGGTTCAGGCGCCCGTCAATCACATCGAGCAGCAGCCGTTCGTAGGCGCCCACGCGCTCGGAGCCAAAGCGCTTGCCAAAGTCCAAGTCCAGGTGCACGGGCGCCAGCGTCTGGGCCGCGCCCACGCCGGCTTTGCGGTTGTTTTGTCCCTGCGCAAACAGGTGCAATTCCAAACCGTCTTTGGGTTGCAGGTTGATGACCAACTGGTTGCCGGTCTGGCTGCTGGACTGGAAAATCGCGTGCGGCGTGGGGCGAAAGTTCACCACAATGCGCGCATCGCGCCCAGCCAGGCGCTTGCCGGTGCGGATGTAAAAGGGCACGCCGGCCCAGCGCCAGTTGGCAATTTCGGTGCGCAGGGCGACAAAGGTTTCGGTGTTGCTGTGCGGGTTGACGCCAGGCTCGTCCCGGTAAGCGGGTACCGGTTGGCCACCACTGGTGCCGTTGGCGTATTGGCCGCGTACTACGTCGCTGACCAGCGTTTCGGCGGTCCAAGGTTTGAGCGAGCGCAGCACCTTGAGCTTTTCGTCGCGGATGGCGTCGGCGTGCGCGTTGATGGGCGGCTCCATGCCGATGGCGCACAGCAGTTGCAGCGCGTGGTTTTGCACCATATCGCGCAGCGCACCCGTGGTTTCATAAAACGCGCCCCGGCTTTCCACGCCCAGGTCTTCGGCAATCGTGATTTGGATGTTGGCAATGTGCTCGCGCCGCCACAGGGGCTCAAACAAGGCGTTGCCAAAGCGCAGCGCAAACAGGTTTTGTACCGCCGGTTTGCCCAAGTAGTGGTCAATGCGAAATACCTGCTTTTCTTCAAAAAAGCGACGCACCGTGTGGTTTATGGCGCGGTTGGAGGCCAGGTCGTGACCTAGAGGTTTTTCCAGCACCACGCGGGTGTGCGGCGTGTTCAGGCCAGCGGCGGCGAGTTGCTCGCACACGGTGGTGAACAGCGAGGGTGCGGTGGCGACGTACATCACCACGGTGTCGGCTTTGCGCGCTTGCAGGCTAGCCGCCAGGGTGGCGTAGTCGGCGGGCTTAGACAGATCCATGCGCACATATTCCAGCAGCGCAGCAAAACGCTCAAACTCCTCTGCGCTGGGGCGCTTGGCCAGCTCGACCTTGTCAAAGCGGGACTGGATCAGCGCGCGGTACTGGTCGTGCGACTGTCCGTCGCGGCCCACGCCGATGATGCGCCCGCCCTCGGGCAATGTGCCGTGGCGAAAAGCCTGGAACAGGGCCGGCATTAACTTGCGCCACACCAGATCGCCAGTGCCGCCAAACAAAACAAGGTCGAAGCTCATACGGGTCTGAAAAAAAGAAGGGGTTGTTGATGAGTTACTTAAAATAAGCCCAGGTAATGTAACTTTGTTTCATTGATAATTCAAGCCTCTTGTGTACAAGCCGACACATTTCATTCCATTCTCAGTACCCATTCTTATGAACCAACTCGACGCGCTCAAGCAATTCACCACCGTGGTGGCCGACACGGGCGACTTCAAGCAGCTCGGTGCCTTTAAGCCGCAAGACGCCACGACGAACCCCTCGCTGATTCTCAAAGCGGTACAAAAGCCCGACTACGCGCCGCTGCTACAAGCTGCCGTGGCACAGCACCGTGGTCAGCCACTGGACGTGGTGATGGACCATTTGCTGGTGCGTTTTGGCTGCGCGATCTTGTCCCTGATCCCCGGGCGTGTGTCTACGGAAGTGGATGCGCGCCTGAGCTTTGACACCGCCGCCACCGTGGCGCGTGGCCAGCGTCTGATCGCCTTGTACCAAGCGCAAGGCATCGCAGCAGAGCGGGTGTTGATCAAGGTAGCCGCTACTTGGGAGGGCATCCAGGCTGCGGCCCAGCTGGAGCGCGAAGGCATTCACACCAATCTGACTTTGCTCTTCTCGTTTTGCCAGGCCGTGGCCTGTGGCCAGGCCAAAGTTCAACTCATTTCCCCATTTGTGGGCCGCATTTACGACTGGTACAAAAAGACCGCAGGTGCCGCCTGGGTCGAGGCCGACATGGCCGGTGCCAATGACCCGGGCGTCAAGTCGGTGGGCCAGATCTACAACTACTACAAAAAGCACGGCATCGCCACCGAGGTGATGGGCGCAAGCTTTCGCAACGTGTGCCAGATTACCGCGCTGGCAGGTTGCGATTTGCTGACCATCAGCCCGGACTTGCTGGCCACGCTGGCTGCCACCAATGCGCCGCTGGCGCCCTGCCTAAGCGCCAGCGCCGCGCAAACCATGGACATTGCGCCCGTGCACTTTGAGGAAAGCAGCTTCCGCTTTGCCCTCAATGAAGACGCCATGGCCACTGAAAAGCTGGCCGAAGGCATACGCGCCTTCTGCGTGGACGCCGTCAAACTTGAACACCTGCTGCTTGCCGCCTGAGCGCGGGCGCACCTTTTCGGAGATCCCATGACCCGCACCCGCTGTGACCGCACGCCCGCCTGGGCACAATTGCACGCCGCCTACCAGGCCAGCGGCAAAGACTTTGACTTGCGCGACGCCTTTGCCGCCGACCCCCAGCGCTTTGCCCAGTTCAGCCAGGCCGCGCCACTGGTGTTTGCCGATCTGTCCAAAAACCGCATCGACGCCGCCACGCAGGCGCTCTTGTTCCAGTTGGCACGCGAGTCGGGCCTGCTGGCGCACCGCGACGCCATGTTTGCAGGCGAAGTGATCAACACCACCGAGCAGCGCGAGGTCTGGCACACGCTATTACGCGCCCCGGCCGACGCGCCCACCGCCAGCGCCCATGAGGCGCAGGCGCTGGCGCAGGTACATGGCACGCTGGACGCCATGCTGGCTTTTGCAGAGCGCGTGCGCGCCGACGGCGCCATTACCGACATTGTCAACATCGGTATCGGCGGCTCGGACCTGGGGCCGCAAATGGCAGTGCTGGCGCTGGACGCTTTTGCCGCCACCGGCAAGCGCCTGCACTTTGTCAGCAATGTGGACGGGCATGAGCTGGCGGCCACGCTGGCCAAGCTCAAAGCCAGCAGCACCCTGTTTTTGGTGGCCAGCAAGACCTTTACCACCATCGAGACCATGACCAACGCGCAGTCGGCCAAGCGCTGGTTTGCCAGCCAAGGCGGGGTGGACGTGGCGCGCCACTTTGCGGCGCTGACCACCAACGTGGCTGCAGCCAAGGACTTTGGCATTACCACCACCTTTGGCTTTTGGGACTGGGTGGGCGGGCGGTATTCGCTGTGGTCTGCCATTGGCCTGCCGCTGGCGATTGCCATTGGCGCAGATGGCTTCCGCGCGTTTTTGGCCGGGGCACACGCCATGGACCAGCACTTTCGCAGTGAGCCCTTAGAGGCCAATCTGCCGGTGCGCCTGGGCCTGCTCGACGTGTGGTACCGCAACTTCCACGGCTTTACCAGCCGCTCCATCGCCCCTTACCACAGCGCCCTGCGCCGCCTGCCCGCCTATTTGCAGCAGCTGGAGATGGAAAGCAACGGCAAGCGCGTGGACGCCAGCGGCGCGGCGCTGCCCTTTGGCACCTCGCCCGTGCTCTGGGGCGAACCGGGCACCAACGGCCAGCACGCGTACTTTCAAATGCTGCACCAGGGCACCGACGTGGTGCCGGTGGAGTTTGTGGCAGTCAAACAAGCGCGCCATACCCTGGACGCCCACCACCCGCTGCTGCTGGCCAATGTGCTGGCCCAGGCCCAGGCGCTGATGGTCGGCAAGATGGACGCCGGTGGCCACAAACACTTCCCCGGCAACCGCCCCAGCACCTTCTTGCTGCTCGACGACCTGACGCCCGCGTCCTTGGGCGCGCTGATCGCCTTGCAAGAACACCGCGTATTCGTCAGCGGGGCGCTGTGGGGCATCAACAGCTTTGACCAGTGGGGCGTGGAGCTGGGCAAAGTGCTGGCCAAAGACATTGCGCCACGCCTGGAGAGTGGCGACACCACCGGGCTGGATGGGTCTACGGCGGGCTTGTTGGGGATGTTGCGGGTTTAAGGGCAGCCAAACGTCGGCGCGGTCCCAGCACCTGTCGCCTGTCACCAAGAACCTGCATGGTCGTGCTTTGCGCGCTTGCAGGTTTTTATTTTGGCAAGCGGTTTTCACTGACAATGGCGCGAAATCCAAGGCGTCAGAGTAAAGAACTGGCACCTAACACTAAGCGGCGTGGCTAACAAATGGGGGCGGAGTGGACAAAAAGCAGCTATCTGAGAGTGATATTTGCGACAAGTTCATCCGCCCTGCCATGGAGCGGGCTGGTTGGCACGGCATGGACCAGATTTACCGCGAGTTTCCGCTTAGGGCTGGTCGGGTCAGCGTGCGCGGCAACAAATCACATCGCGACCAAAGCACCGTTCTTCGGGCTGATTACGCGCTGTTTTACAAAGCCAACATTCCCGTCGCCACCATCGAAGCCAAGGACAACACCCATGCGATGGGCGCAGGCATGGCCCAAGCCATCAACTACGCCGACTTGTTGAACGTGCCTTTTTGCTTCTCAAGCAATGGCGACGGTTTTGTGTTCCGTGACGCCACCCTGGCTAACGGCGTGCTGGAGACAAACCTTACGCTCGCCGAATTCCCTTCGCCGCAAGACCTGTGGGAACGCTACTGCGCCTGGAAAGGCTGGACACCGGCAGTGCGCCATGTCACCGAGTCGGACTATTCCCCCAGCAAAACCCCGCGCTACTACCAGATCAACGCCATCAACCGCACCGTAGAAGCGATTGCCCAAGGCCAAAACCGCGCCATGCTGGTCATGGCCACCGGCACTGGCAAGACCTACACCGCCTTCCAGATCATCTGGCGCCTATGGAAGAGCGGCGCCAAAAAGCGCATTTTGTTTTTGGCCGACCGCAACATCTTGATCGACCAGACCATGGTCAACGATTTCCGGCCCTTCAAGGGCGCCATGGCCAAGCTCAGCCCCAATGCCAAAGGCGTGGAGCGGATCGATGCGCAAGGGAAAGTCGCCATCGAAGACCTTGACTTGGCTGTCAACAAAACCACCAAGCTGGTGGACAAAAGCTACGAGATTTACCTCTCGCTTTACCAGGCCGTTTCAGGCACTGAAGAAGAACGGAACATCTACAAACAGTTCTCGCCCGACTTTTTTGATCTGATCTTGGTGGACGAATGCCACCGGGGTAGCGCCAACGAAGACTCTGCCTGGCGCGAAATCCTCACCTACTTTGGCAGCGCCGCGCAGGTCGGCCTCACGGCCACGCCCAAAGAGACGCAAGACACGTCCAACAGCGATTACTTCGGCGACCCCATTTACACCTACAGCCTCAAGCAAGGCATTGAAGACGGCTTTTTGTCGCCGTACAAGGTCATCCGGGTGGATCTGGACAAAGACACCTTCGGCTGGCGGCCCACCGACGGCATGACGGACAAGCACGGCAACTTGATAGAAGACCGCATTTACAACGCCACCGACATGAACCGCAAGCTCGTTCTGGAAAAGCGCGACGAAGTGGTGGCTGCCCGGATCACCGAATACCTCAAAGCCACAGACCGCTACGCCAAAACCATTGTGTTCTGTGAAGACATAGACCACGCCGCCCGCATGCGCCAGGCCCTGAGCAACGCCAATGCCGACATTTGCAAAGACCAGCCCAAATACGTGGTGCAAATAACGGGTGACAACGTGGAGGGCAAGATGGAGTTGGACAACTTCATCGACCCCGAGAAAACCTACCCCGTCATCGCCACCACCTCCAAGCTCATGAGCACCGGGGTGGACGCGCAAACCTGCAAGCTTATCGTGCTGGACCAGAACATCAAGTCCATGACGCTGTTCAAACAAATCATTGGCCGAGGCACCCGCCTCCGCGAAGACTTGGGCAAAACCTGGTTCACCATCCTCGACTTCAAGCGTGCAACCGAACTGTTTGCCGACCCCACCTTCGACGGCGAACCCGTGCAGATTTACCAGCCTAAAGCCGATGAACCCATCAACCCGCCAGACGAAATGCCAGGCGCGCCCGGCGCGCTAGACCCGGTCGGGCACGCAGTGGCTGACGACGGGCCGACGGGCCAATACACGGCCCCCGGCTCGGGCGGCGAGGGCGAACCTAAAAAATACGTCATAGGCGGCATGGTCACCGTGGCGGTGGCGCGCGAGCGCGTGCAATACCTCAGCGCCGACGGTAAGCTCATCACCGAGAGTCTGCGAGACTACACCCGCATCAACCTCGCCAAACAATACGACTCGCTCGACAAGTTCCTACAAGCCTGGAACGACGCCGACCGCAAAGCCGCGCTGGTGGAAGAGCTGGAAAAGCAAGGCGTGCTGATTGAAGCGCTGGCCGAAGAAGTTGCCAACACGGGCTTAATCGACCTTGACCCCTTTGACTTGCTCTTGCATGTGGCCTACAACATGCCGCCGCTCACCCGGCGCGAGCGGGCCAACCGCGTCAAAAAGCGCAACGCCTTCACCCAATACGGCCCGGTGGCCCGCAAAGTCATCGACGCACTGATTGACAAATACGCCGATGAAGGCATTGCTACTATCGAAAGCAACGAAGTTCTCAAGGTGCAACCCTTCACTGACTTCGGCAGCCCCGTGGAACTGATCAAAAGCTTTGGTGGTCGCCAGCAATACTTGGGCGTACTGCAAACGCTGGAGCGCGAGCTGTACGCCGCCCATCCTTAAAGAGCAAAAATGTCCAACCTCTCCTCCGTCATCAAATCCATCCAAGACATCATGCGCCAAGACAGTGGCGTGGATGGCGACGCGCAGCGCATCTCGCAGCTCACCTGGCTTTTGTTCCTCAAGGTGTTTGACGCCCTGGAAGAAGAGATGGAGCTGACCCGCGACGACTACAAAAGCCCCATTCCCCAAGCCATGCGCTGGCGCAACTGGGCCACGGACGCCGAAGGCATCACCGGCGACGCGCTGCTGGATTTTGTAAACAACCAGCTCTTTGCCACCCTCAAAAGCCTGAGCGGCGACGCCCAGCGCAACCCCCGTGGCTATGTGGTGCGCGGCGTGTTTGAAGACGCCTACAACTACATGAAAAGCGGCCAGCTGCTGCGCCAGGTCATCAACAAACTCAACGCGATTGACTTCAACCGCCAAGCCGAGCGCCACCAGTTCAACGACCTCTACGAAAAAATCCTCAAAGACCTGCAAAGCGCTGGCAACGCGGGCGAGTTCTACACACCCCGCGCCGTGACCCAGTTCATGGTGGACATGGTCAACCCCCAGCTGAGCGAGCGCGTGATGGACCCGGCCACCGGCACGGGCGGCTTTTTGGTCTGCGCCATCGAACACCTGCGCAAACAAGTGCACAACACCGAAGAAGAAGCCACGCTGCAAAACAGCATCTTGGGTGTTGAGAAAAAACAAATGCCCCACATGCTGTGCGTGACCAACCTCATGCTGCACGGCATTGAAGTGCCCAGCTTGGTCCGGCACGACAACACCCTGAGCCGCCCGCTGCGCGACTACACACCCGCCGACCGGGTGGACGTGATCTTGACCAACCCGCCCTTTGGCGGCATTGAAGAGCCGGGCATCGAACAAGGCTTTCCGGCCGACGTGCGCACCAAAGAAACTGCGGATTTGTTTTTGGTGCTCATCAAACACATCCTCAAAACCAATGGCCGCGCCGCGCTGGTGCTGCCCGACGGCACGCTGTTTGGCGAAGGCGTGAAGACCCGCATCAAAGAACAACTGCTGGCCGAATGCAACCTGCACACCATCGTGCGCCTGCCCAACGGTGTGTTTGCGCCCTACACCGGCATCAAAACCAACCTGCTGTTCTTCACCAAAGGCAAGCCCACCGAACACGTTTGGTACTACGAACACCCCTACCCAGCGGGCGTGAAAAACTACAACAAAACCAAGCCCATCCGCATCGAAGAGTTCGACCATGAGAAAGCCTGGTGGGGCAGCGAGGCCGATGGCTTTGCCGCCCGCGTGGAAAACGAACGTGCCTGGAAAGTGAGCATTGAGCAAATCAAAGCCGCCAACTACAACCTCGACCAAAAGAACCCCCACGCTGCCGAAGTGGTGAACCACGACCCCGAGCAACTGCTGGCCGACTACGCCCGCTTGCAAACCGAGGCGCAAAGCCTGCGCGACCAACTCAAAAGCATCCTTGCCCAATCGCTGGGAGCCCCAGCGTGAGCGCAGTGCTGACGGCGCAAGAGCCCAGCGCCAAATACCTGGTGAATTTGCAGCCGCCATTGGTGCGGCATTTCGACTTGATCGCCCAAGCCCCCGGCGGCGTGGCCCGCCTGCGCGAACTCATCTTGACGCTGGCCGTGCAAGGCAAGCTGGTGCCGCAAGACACGAGCGATGAACCGGCGAGTGAACTGCTCAAGAAAATCAGGGCGGACAAAGACCGATTGATTGCAGAAGGCAAGATCAAGCGGGACAAGCCGTTGGCGGAGATAGCCGACGAGGAGAAGCCGTTTGAGTTGCCGCAGGGGTGGGAGTGGGTTCGACTAGGTACTTTGCTTGATCGAATTTCAAACGGATATTCAGGCGGGCAATCAAAGAGCCCCACAAATTTTCCGTTGACACGAATCGAAACAATATCCAAATCAACCGTTGACTTTTCGCGGGTTGGGTATTGCACCGATATTCAAGAACCTGATATTCAAAAGTACAAGCTAGAAGTTGGAGACATCCTTCTTTCACACATTAATAGCGACCTGCACTTAGGAAAAACTGCGCTTTACAAGAGGGTGTCCCGAATTTTGTGTAAACGGAGCGGGTGTTAATTGTTTGGCATCCTCTCTTCAAACTGGATAGTAAACCGGGTCAATGCAGCCTTCCAGTCGCGCAGCGGCATCGACCATTTCTTGGCTATGTTGGCCAAGGCCAGGTAGA
>CANFWT010000051.1 GCA_947450895.1 Comamonadaceae bacterium
CCGCCGCTTCCGGCTGCATCGGTTTGCGCCACAAAGGTTGTTGCGCTGTCCACATCGGTGGCAGTCAGGGTGCCGCTGGTGGTCAGGGCTGCATCGGTCTCGGTCAGGCTCTTGGCGGTGTCGCCGCTGATGACGGCTGCGTCGTTGGTACCGGTGATCGTAATCGTGGCCGTCTGCGCAACTTCAGCGCCATTGACATCCAGAATCTTGTAAGAAACGACGATAGACAGTTGCTGCCCGGCAGGCAGGTACTGGAACGCATCCGAATTGGGATCCAAGCTCAGCGTGTGCCCGCTGAGCGTCAGGCCCGGCGGGAGTTCGGTGGTGGCAAGAGCGCCACCGACCTTGTAAGTAAGGCTACCAACACTCAATGTAGCCGTTTCGCCCACGTCCAGGTCTTTGGCCCCTGTGAGCAAATCATAAGAGTGGGCCTGATCACCTTCTTTGAGGCCATCCGAAATGGCCCCATCCACTTGGGGCGCATTGTTCGGGGTTGGTGTGCTGGCCACATCCGACTTAATCTGGTCTGCCGAGGGTATGCTCGACACACCAGTGGCGGTGGACTGCTTGATAGAGTCAGACAGCGTGCCTTGGGCGACGGTCTGCGCTTTGGCGATATCTTTCATGATATCGCCCGCGCTCTTTCCGGAGGCCACAGCATCATTGACCAGGCCATTGACTGAAGCAATCGCGCTGGCCGCAGAGTTGGCTGTAGCATTGAAATTAACCAATGCGGTGCCGCTCAGACCCGCACGCCCGGCCGATGCGCTTAGCATTGCGCTGATACTGGTGGCATCTGCCAGGGCGGTCATAGCGCCCGTACCCAGAGATGCAAGTTGGCTAGCAATGGACGCCGCCATCGTAGAACTCAAGGCGCTGGCATCACCACCGCTTGCACCGGCTAAGGCGCTACCGCCTGCATCCATCAAGTCGGCGACCAATACACCCGCAGCTTTTACCTGCAGTGCCAGCGTAGCCAGCGCAGGGTCATCAGCGCTGGCAACCGGGTCAAATTTCAAGATCTTAAAGTCTGCTGGCAAACCAAAGGCCTTGAGCATGGCACTTGTGGCATCGGCCTGGCTTTGACCGCTTGCGACGAGCGCTGCGATCAAGGTAGTCAAGGGCGTAATCGCCGTCGATCCCACAGGACCCTTCAAAATATTGCTGTACGCCAAACCGGTGGACAAGTCTGTTCCGCCGAACATGACGATGGGAGCAGCACTTTCCTTGAGGACGTTAAGGTTGAAGGTGCCATCCGCGCCGGTGGTGGTCTTGGGTTCGCCCGTTTCCCACTGACCGTCACCATTCAAATCCTGGAAAACCGTGGCGCCGGATATGTATCCGTTAATCACCTTGCCAGGGTTGCTGACCGTGTCCGTCATGGCAGTACCGCTGCCGTTCAGCGTAACTGTCGTGGACACTTCAACGAAGGCGCCGTGCACATCCTTGACGTGGTAGGAAATGACAATCGCCAATTGATCGCCGTTGTTGAGGTAGCTGAACGCCGCGCTCTTAGGATCGATCGTCAGCGTTGTACCGTCGGACGACAGGCTCAATCCTGTAGGCAAAATCGCGCTTTGCGCACCGTTGCCAACCTTGTACATCAGCTGATCCACAGCCAGCGATGCCGTCTCACCCGTGTCAGCATCGGTCGCACCGTTGAGCAGCGCCAGGCTGATGCTGTCACCACCTTCGGAAACCGTTTGCACAGGCGATTGTTCTACCACCGGCGTTTCGTTGGTGCCAGTGATCTTGACCGTGATGACTTGGCTGGTGCCGTCGGCTGTTTTGACGGTCAGCGTGTCAATGTAGACCTGGTCTTTAACAAACTCGTTGTGCGCATTGTTAGCCGTGTAGGTCCACGCGCCGGCCGCGTTAATGCTGAACTTGCCGTAGCCACCGCTTCCCGCTGCATCGGTTTGCGCCACAAAGGTTGTTGCGCTGTCGACGTCCTTTGCCATTAAGCTGCCGCTGGTGGTCAAGGGCGCATCGGTCTCGAAAAGGCTCTTTTCGGTGTCGCCGCTGATTTTGGCTGCATCGTTGGTGCCGGTGATCCGTACCGTGATGACTTGGCTGGTGCCGTCGGCTGCCTTTACGGTCAGGGTGTCGGTGTAGACCTCGTCTTTAACAAACTCGTTGTGCGCATTGTTAGCCGTGTAGGTCCACGCGCCGGCCGCGTTGATACTGAACTTACCGTAGCCGCCGCTTCCCGCTGCATCGGTTTGCGCCACAAAGGTTGTTGCGCTGTCGACGTCGGTGGCAGTGAGGGTGCCGCTGGTGGTCAGGGCTGCATCGGTCTCGGTCAGGCTCTTGGCGGTGTCGCCGCTGATCACGGCTGCGTCGTTGGTGCCGGTGATCTTGACCGTGATGACTTGGCTGGTGCCGTCGGCTGTTTTGACGGTCAGCGTGTCAGTGTAGACCTGGTCTTTAACAAACTCGTTGTGCGCATTGTTAGCAGTGTAGGTCCACGCGCCGGCCGCGTTAATACTGAACTTGCCGTAGCCACCGCTTCCAGCTGCATCGGTTTGCGCCACGAAGTTGGGTGGGCTGTCGACGTCGGTGGCTAACAACTTACCGCTAGCGGTAAGAGCAGCATTAGTCTCTGCGAGACTGGCCGACGTGTCTCCGGTGATAACCGCCGGTACATTGCCAGGCGGCGGAGGTGTTGACGAGGAAGAACCAAGACTCCCCGCAGTGATAGCAAAGGCAGAACCGGCGACTATCAGCGGGAATGCGCTGGCCAATCCCGACGCAACCGATGCAGCTTGCGATGCGGTAGCCGCAGCACTTGCAGCTTCCGCGCCTTCTACGGCGGGCACCGCACCTGGGGCGGCCGGCACATCCAATTGCGCGTACTGCACACCATCCTGAAGGTAGGCAGACACCAGAGCGCTGTCTGTATCGGTCCAAAATGCCGTAACTTGACCAGCATCAAGCGCTGCGCCCTCGCCGCCTTCGCTGCCAGCAGCGGCATAGGCGTCGTTGATTTCCGCCAATGCATCGGCAATCGCAGTGAAATCTACGCCTGCAACTTCACTTGTACCCGAAGCGCCAAAGACCTGGCGGACGGCGTCGAGTTCAGAATTGGCAGCAAGCAAAGGCTGAAATTGGGAACCAAGGTCCGCTCCAGCAGCACGAGCCTCTTCCACCAAAAACACCAGCATCGCCAGGGACAAGGCCGACGTAGCGATATCTCCGTTGGTGCGCTTGAGGCCGCGCATAAAACGCTTCAGCGTCGCGGCAACGCGAAGCTGGTTGTCTGGAGACGCACTAAATTGGAGATTTTTTGTCATATTGGCGATAGCTCATGCAAGAAACGCACCTGTTAAACCAATAAAAACGTCTGGTTAATGACGGATTTGTAGGATTAGGCAGGGCGGATCGTTAACTTTGGGGTAATTATCCACATAAATCCTGCGCTTTCGCATGATTCCTCAGCGCTTTTTGGACTAGGGGTCTGCTGGCATCGGCTGATCAAAGACCCCAAACACCAGCCTGCAAGCCGTGATCCCCGGGATAAATTGGCCGCTTGCGCTAGGACGGCAGTTTGCGCAGCGGCGGGCCCGAGGCGGTAGCGGTCACGACGGCTTCGAAAAACACATTGCCATCGATGTCGTTGTCGACGCTGTTGCTGCGTTGGGTGAAAGCCACAGTGACGCCATCGGCGCCAGCGGCGACGGCGCTTTCGCTGGCCTGCGTACCCGCCAAGTGTTGCGCATGTGCAACAGCCGAAGCCAAATCTGCAAAATCCACAGGACCCTGCGCGGTAAACACCTTGAACACGCCGCGCGACGGCTGTGTCAGGGTGATGTGCACACGTTGCGACACCTGACCCAGCACTGCGCCCACGGCGTTGGCGACTTCGGCGTGCGCGGGCAGCTGCAAGGCCACGCCAAGACCCTGGGCCACTGCGGGGTAATAGCTTGCCGCGGGGGCGCCCACGCCGACCAGCGGCATGGTGGGGGAAAACTGCAATTGAAACACTGGGTTGTGGGCAGCAGCGCTGGCCAAACCAACCGAGTCCGCATTGCCTGTTGCTTGAACGAGCGACGATTTCCCACCCGCCAGGGCCATGGTAGTCAAGAGTGCGGCAACTTTGCCAGCTGAAGTCTCATTCATCTGCCCGGCGTCATTCAGGCCAGCCTCGATGAGTTTTTGGCAAATGGTGTCTACCACCTTGGCCACGACGTCATGCGCCGGGCCGATGGCGTCGCCCTGCTTCCAGGTGCCCAGGCCGTACATATGGCGCATCTGGCGCGCCCAGATGCGCGCGGCAAAGGTGGCACCAGCAATGCTCCAGTGGGCGGAGAGGCCCAGCACGTGGGCCGCGTCGCTGGGGGTGAATCCGCTGTAAATGGCCAGGCCCTTTCGCTCCAGGCGGGCAATGGCGCGGGCAAGCGCCCGGTTTTCCATATTGGCGCGCTCCAGGTCCACCGGACCCGCAGCCAGGCACTCCCAGGCGTACAACTCGTCGTCGTTCAGGCGCGCCAAGAGCGCCGCGTCGGCGTGCAGGCGCTGGGCAAAGCGCATCTGGCTGGCGTGTGGCGTCTCGTGTTGCTGGCGCTCCAGCGCGGCCAAGATGTGCGGGTGTTGGTGGGCCAGCAAGCTGATCGGCACCACGCGGCGCGGGCCGATGGTCAGGCCGTCGCCCCCGTGCAGACGCACTTCGCTGTCGCCGCCCAGGCCGACAGCATAGACCTTGACCGCCTCTACCATGGGCCGCCAGTTGCCCACCAGGGCGCCGTCAAAGCTGAGTTCAGGCAGGCCGTTGCGCACCACGGCAATGTCGGTGGTGGTGCCGCCCATATCGGCCACCACCGCGTTTTGCAAGCCGCTCAGGGCGCAAGCTCCCAGCACGCTGGCTGCAGGACCCGAGAGCACGGTGTTAACCGGGCGGCGCAAGGCGCTCGCCACGTTGATGAGCGAGCCGTCGCCCTGCACCACCATGAGCGGCGCGTCGATGGCGCGCGCGGCCAGGGTGCGCTGCACCGACTCAATCAACGCCTTGACGTGAAAAATCATGCGGGCGTTCAGCGCTGCGGTCAGCGCCCGCCGGGGTGCGCCCAGGCTGGACGCCAGCTCGTGGCCGCAAGTAACAGGCAGGTCGCACATGTCTTGTACCCAGGCGCGCAACTGCAGCTCATGCGCCGGGTTGCGCACGCCAAAGGTGGCTGAGATGGCAAAGGCCGACACCCGGCCCATGTGCTGCGCGATGGCCGCCCGCGCAGCCGCCTCGTCCAACGCCTGGGTGGCAATGCCTCCGGCATCGTGGCCGCCGCCCAAACACACAATGCCTTCATTGCCCAGCAAATCGACCAGGCCGCTGCTTTTGACCTGCAGCGCGTCATAGCCCGCCAGCAGCACGCAGACCGGCGAGCCGCGCCCCTCCACCACCGAGTTGGTAGTGAGCGTGGTGGACAAGGAGACCAGGGTCACCATCGCCAGCCATTCCTGGGGCAGGTGGTCCAGCGCCCCGGCAATGCCTTGGGCCAGGTCAAAGCGCGTGGTCAGGCTTTTGGCTGAGGCCACGACCTGCTTGCGGTCGTCCAGCAGAACCGCGTCCGTGAACGTGCCGCCGGTGTCAATGCCGAGGGAATAGGCCATGGGCTGCCTCAAAAAGAAAAGGGGCAAAAGTGTCGCGCATGGGCAGCGGGGGCCAGCCCCGCGCCAGGCCTAGGCGGCACCGGCTTCGCAGAGCCAGCGGTACAGGTAGTCGGCAAAGCTGCGGCGCACGGTTAGCTCAAAGTGCGTACCCGCCTCCAAGCAAACGATGGTGGCGCCGGCCTTGGCCACGTGGCTTTGCGCCACCGCCCCGGCGGCAAAGGCGCGGGGATGCAAGTCCAGCGGGCAGCCGCGCGAGAGCAAATTCGCCGCACCCGCGCCTTGCACTGTCAGCGTCGTAAACCCGTGGCCTACCGGCACCAGCGACACGTGCTGCCCAAGCAGCGCGCCGCGCAAGCTCGTTTCCATGGCCTCTGCCGGGCTGGGTTGCTGGTAGTGCGCGCCGCTGGGCGGGAGCTTGAGCAGCCACTCGTCAGGCCCAAGCCACAGCAGTTGACCGGACTCACCCAGGCTGGCGGTATTGGCCGCCAAGGGCAGCGCCAGACCCGTGGCCTGTTGCACCGCCTGGACAAAACCCCTATCGGCGGCGTTACCGCGAATATTGAGCATGTCGCACAAAGCCAGTTCCCCCAGGGTGACGCTGGCCCCATCGACCGACAACGCACGCGGACCCTGGCCGGTGATGGTGGCCAAGGGGCTTTCTAGAACAACATTAGACATGGTGACGTTTCCCTTCGGGGTCGTAAAAGACCGGGCTGCAAATGGTGGCGGCGACGATGCGCCCGTCCACCAGCGGCACATAAACCTTCTCGCCCATGCGCGACAAACCACCGCGCACCACGGCCATGGCAATCGGGCGGCCCACGGTGGGGCTGAAATAGCTGGAAGTCACGTGGCCGACCATGGGCACGGGCAGCGCGGGCAAGGTGGCGCTGCGGGTGATTTGCGAACCCTCGGGCAGCAGGGTGGCGGCGTCGTCGGTGAGCAAGCCCACGAGCTGCTTACGGTCGCTGGCGGCAGTGTCGCTGCGGCTTAAGGACCGGCGGCCCAGAAAGTCCTTGGTCTTGGACACCATGCCACCCATGCCCAGGTCGTAGGGGGTGATGGAGCCATCGGTTTCCTGGCCGACGATGATGTAGCCCTTCTCAGCGCGCAGCACGTGCATGGATTCGGTGCCGTAGGGCGTGATGTCAAATTCAGCGCCAGCGGCCATCAGCTCTCGCCACACATGGGCGCCGGTGTGCGAGGGTACGTTCACCTCAAACGACAGCTCACCCGAGAAGCTGATGCGCATGATGCGCGCCCGCACGCCTGCCACCGTGCCTTCGCGGTAGCTCATGAACGGAAAGGCCTCGGGCGACAAATCCACGTCGCTGCACAGCTTTTGCACCACGGCGCGGCTCTTGGGGCCAACCACGGCAAAGGTGGACCATTGCTCGGTGACCGTGGTCATGAACACCTTCATGTCCGGCCACTCGGTTTGCACCCAGCGCTCCATCCACCCCAGCACGCGCGCGGCGCCGCCGGTGGTGGTGGTCATCAAAAAGCGCTCTTCGCCCAGGCGCACGGTGACGCCGTCGTCAAACACCATGCCGTTTTCATCGAGCATCAGGCCATAGCGCGCCTTGCCAATCTCCAGCTTGAGCCAGGGGTTGGTGTACATCCAGTTGAGCAGCTTGGCGGCGTCCGGGCCCTGGATGTCGATCTTGCCCAGGGTGGACGCGTCCATGATGCCCACGCCATTGCGCACCGCCAGCACTTCGCGGTTCACCGCTTGGTGCATGTCTTCGCCCGCCTTGGGGAAAAACCAGGGGCGCTTCCACTGGCCCACGTCCTCGAACGGGGCGCCAGCGGCCACGTGCTGGGCGTGCGGGCTGGTGTGGCGCGCCGGGTCAAACAGGTCGCCACGCTCCAGCCCGGCAAAAGCGCCAAAGCTGATGGGCACGTAGTTGGGGCGGAAGGTGGTGGTGCCGACCTTGTCGATAGGCTTGCCCAAGGCGCGGGCGGCCAGCGCCATGCCGTTGATATTGCCCAGCTTGCCCTGGTCGGTGCCAAAGCCCATTGCGGTGTAGCGCTTGATGTGCTCGATCGACTCAAAGCCTTCGCGCACCGCCAGCTCAATGTCGCTGGCGCCCACGTCGTTTTGGTAGTCGATAAAGGCCTTGGCGCGGCGCGACACGGGTTCACCCGTTTCGGCAATCCAGAAGGCGGCGATGGGCTCTTGCACCGGCTCGGTCACCACAAAGCTTTGCACCGTGGCGGCAAAGCCCGCCGCCGTGGCCGCAGCGGCACCCGCTTGGCTGGCATCGGCCAAAGTCTGGGCCAAGGTGACTGTGGCGGCGCAGGCGCCCACACTGGCCTGGCCGGGCATGGGCGTGCCGGGTTGGAAGGAGCAAGCAGCGTCGTTCCACACTGCTTTGCCGCCGGAGTGCGAATACAGGTGGATGGCAGGATTCCATCCTCCGGCCATGCCCAGGGCGTCACAAGCGAGCACACGCTGGGTGCCGTTCGCGCGCGCGCCCACCATCTGGCACACCGTGACGAATGTGACCGCCACGCTGCCGCTGGCATGCAAAGGCACATGACCACGCAAAACGGTCACGCCTGCATCCCTAGCCTGCTGCACCAAGCTGCCTGCGGCCTTGCTCTCGGGCCGCGTGTCCACCACCGTCACGGCGGCGCCCGCCCCTTTGAGGGCCAAGCCGTCTGCATAGGCGCTGTCGTTGTTGGTCAGCAAGACCAGGTTTTTACCCACCAGCACGCCATAAAGCGCCAGGTAGTCGGCCATGGCCGAGGACAGCATCACGCCAGGCAAGTCGTTGTTGCCAAACACCATGGGGCGCTCGTGGGCGCCGGTGGCCAGCACCACTTGCGCTGCGCGCACGCGCCACAGACGCTCGCGAAAACCACTGCGCTGGGCGAGGGGCAGGTGGTCGTTCAAGGACTCACGAATGGTCACAAAGTTGTGGTCGTGGTAGCCAAACACCACGCCGCGCTTGATGATGCGCACCTCGGGATGCACCGACAACTCGGTCTCAGCCGCTTGCACCCACGCGGAGGCGGACATGCCGTCAATGGTGCCCATGAGGCGGTGCGCCGAGCCGCCCAAGGCCGGACCCAGCTCGGCCAAAATCACACGCGCTCCGCCGCGTGCCGCTGCCAGCGCAGCCGCCAGCCCAGCAATGCCACCGCCGGCCACCAGCACGTCGCAATGCACGTTTTGGTGCACATACGTGGCGGTGTCTTCCACTTCAGGCGCAGAACCCAGGCCACCGGCCTTGCGGATGATGCGTTCGTAAAACATCCAGGCCTTGGCCGGCCACATAAAGGTTTTGTAGTAAAAGCCCGCCGGAAACAACGGTGTGCCCCAGCGGTTGGGGCTCAGCAGCCGGCTCAATGCATTGGGCCAGCCGTTGACGCTTTCCGCGCTCAGGCGGTCGTACAGCTCCACCTCCGGCATCTTGGCGTTGGGAATGGTGTGTTCGCCTGACTCGAGCTGCACCAGCGCCGACGGCTCTTCGATGCCCGAGGTGACGATGCCACGCGGGCGGTGGTACTTCCAGGAGCGAGAAAACAGGCTCTCGCCCGCCGCCAGCAGGGCAGAGGCCAGAGTGTCCCCGGCAAAGCCCTTGTAGATGCGGCCATTGAACTTGAATTGGACTGTTTTAGAGCGGTCGACGCGCTCGCCCCGCGCGGGGATGCGGCTGCCGCTCATGGCGCAGTCCCTGCGGCTGCGCTGCCCTGGGGCGCCTCGCCGGGTTTGTAAAACTGGGTGAACGCATAGCTCACCGTGTGGCGCTCAGCGTTGAACCAGCGGCGGCAACCCGCCGCGTGCAACCACTGTTCGCGGTGCAGGCCTTTGGGGTTTTTGCGCATGAACAGGTAGTCGCCCCACTGTTCGTCGCTCAGGGCGTCGGTGTCGAGCGGACGGGCGATATGCGCCTCGCCACCGCAGCTGAATTCACTTTCGGCGCGGGGGCCGCACCAGGGACAGGTTATTTGAAGCATAAAAGTGGGTTCTTGCTTTATGTATTGGAAGCTTTGTTGAAAACCTGGTTTCGGCCCGGAGGCCGAGCTACTTTCTTTTGCTTCGCCAAAAGAAAGTAGCCAAAGAAAAGGCGAGCCGACGGCCGTGGCCCTTCGGGCTGCCCTGCGCTACTCGCGCCGCTCGGGGTCGGGCGCAAACTCGCTTCGCTCAAACATGCGCCCGCCCTGATCCGAGCGCCGCTGCGTTGCTCAGCACGACCGAATGGCAAAGGGAGGCCGCTTGCTCGTTCGCTGGCGCGAACATCGTGCTTAGGCGCAGCGGCAGCGGCACTGCGCCTATCTGCGCGGAGCCCGCCCGCGCAACCCCTGTCGGCGCTCCCGCCCGTTAGCCATTGACTACGACCGCCACGTCTGCCCATACAGGCCACCAAAAGCGCACCGCAACCCCTCCCCAGTAGCACCATATTCGGCGCGACGCAACCAAATTGGCTGTTAAAGCCCCCCTTCACCCCCGCCGGGGGCGAAGGGGCGGGGGGGATGTGGGGGCAAACACAAGCCACGACAGAACAAGCAACCATGCTCAATGCGCCACCCCAGCCGCACCATGCTCGTCAATGAGGTGCCCCGTAGTAAACCGGTTCAAATCAAACGCCGCATTGAGCGCATGCGGCCTATCCTGCGCAATCGTGTGCGCCATCACCCACCCCGACCCCGGCGTCGCCTTAAAGCCACCCGTGCCCCAGCCGCAGTTGAAATACAGACCCTTAATGTGGGTCTTCGAGATGATGGGGCAGGCGTCGGGCGCCACGTCCACAATGCCGCCCCACTGGCGGTTCATACGCACCCGGCGGAAGATGGGGAACAGCTCGCAAATGGCTTGCAACGTGTGCTCGATCACCGGGAACGATCCGCGCTGGCCGTAGCCCACATAGCTGTCAATGCCCGCGCCAATGACCAAGTCACCCTTGTCGGACTGGCTGGCATAAGCGTGGATGGCGTTGGACATGACCACGGTGTGCAAGATGGGCTTCATGGGCTCGGACACCAGCGCTTGCAGCGGGTGGCTCTCCAGCGGCAGGCGAATGCCCGCCATGTCCGCCACCACCGTGCTGTGGCCAGCGGCCACCACGCCAATTTTTTTGCTCTTGATCACGCCGCGCGTGGTCTCTATGCCCACCACCTGGTCGCCCTCGCGCTGCACGCCAATGACTTCGCAGTTTTGGATGATGTCCACGCCCAGCCGGTCGGCGGCGCGGGCAAAGCCCCAGGCGATGGCATCGTGGCGCGCCACACCGGCGCGCGGCTGGAAGGACGCGCCCATCACCGGATAGCGCAGGCTGCTGCTGGTGTTCATGATGGGCACCATGGCCTTGATCTCTTCGGGGCTGAGCACCACGCCGTCCACGCCGTTCAGGCGGTTGGCGTTGACGCGGCGGTGGATGTCGCGCATGTCTTGCAGCGAGTGGCCCACGTTCATTACCCCGCGCTGGCTGAACATGGTGTTGTAGTTCAGCTCTTGCGACAGGCCTTCCCAAAGCTGCAGCGCTTTTTCATACAAATGCGTGGCGTCGTCCCACAGGTAGTTGGAGCGCACGATGGTCGTATTGCGCGCGGTGTTGCCGCCGCCCAACCAGCCGCGCTCCACCACCGCAATATTGCGCATGCCGTGCTCTTTGGCGAGGTAATACGCGGTTGCCAAGCCGTGGCCGCCGCCGCCCACGATGATGGCGTCATAGCTGGCCTTGGGCGCGGGGCTGCGCCACTGCTTTTGCCAGTTCTCGTGGTACGACAGGGCGTTGCGCGCGAGCGCGAAGATGGAAAAGTGACTCACGGGGTTTCTTTCGTCATTGCGTTACGGTGCGCAAAAGGAGGGATTTTGCCGGGTTTCGGCCCGGCGGCCGAGCTACTTTCTTTTGCTTCGCCAAAAGAAAGTAGCCAAAGAAAAGGCGAGCCGTCGACCGTGGCCCTGCGGGCTGCCAAGCGCCACTCGCGCCGCTCGGGGTCGGGCGCAAAGTCCCTGCGCACACCGGGTTTCGGCCCGAGGGCCGACTCACTTTTCTTTGCGTCGCCAAAGAAAAGTAAGCAAAAGAAAGGCGAGCCGACGGCCGTGGCCCTTCGGGCTGCCTTGCGCTACTCGCACCGCTCGGGGTCGGGCGCAAACTCGCTTCGCTCAAACAAGCGCCCGCCCTGATCCGAGCGCCGCTGCGTTGCTCAGCACGACCGAATGGCCCGGAAGAGCTGCGTGCTCGTTCGCTGGCGCGAACATCGTGCGCATCCACAGCCGCAGCGGCGCTGCGCCTATCGGCGCGGCACCTGCTCGCGCGGCGCGTATCGGGACTCCCACCCGTCAGCCATTGACTACGACCGCCACGCCCGCCCATGTAGGCCACCAAAAGCGCATCGCAACCCCTGGCCAGTAGCACCGTAGTCGGCGCGACAAAATCAAATTGGCTGTTCAGGCTCCCCTTCGTCCCCGCCGGGGGCGAAGGGGCGGGGGGGATGTGGGGGCAAACAAGAGCCGCCCCGCAGGGCACATAAGCACAAGAACACTTCACCAGCAACACCGCAGGCGCCGCAACAAAACCAAATTGCCAATTAAGCCCCCCCTCCGTCCCCGCCGGGGGCGAAGGGGCGGGGGGGAAGTGGGGGCAAGAGAACACCAAATAATTCATAAAAAAATCAGCACTCAATCACATTGACCGCCAACCCACCCCTCGAAGTCTCCTTGTACTTCGTCATCATGTCCCGCCCCGTATCCCGCATCGTCTTGATCACCTGATCCAGCGACACAAAGTGCGTGCCATCCCCCCGCAAGGCCATGCGCGCCGCATTGAGCGCCTTCACCGAACCCATGGCGTTGCGCTCAATGCACGGGATTTGCACCCGCCCACCCACCGGGTCGCAGGTCAGGCCCAGGTTGTGTTCCATGCCAATTTCGGCGGCGTTTTCCGCTTGCATAGGCGTGCCGCCCATGACGGCGGCCAAACCGGCGGCGGCCATGGAGCAGGCCACGCCCACCTCGCCCTGGCAGCCGACTTCGGCGCCGCTGATGGACGCGTTTTCTTTGTACAAAAGGCCAATGGCGCCTGCGGTGAGCAAAAAGTCGCGGATGCCGCTTTGGTTGGCGCCGGCGCAGAAGCGGTCGTAGTAGTGCATGACGGCGGGCACGATGCCCGCCGCGCCATTGGTCGGCGCGGTGACCACGCGGCCACCGGCGGCGTTTTCTTCGTTGACGGCCATGGCGTAGACGTTCACAAAGTCCAGAATCGTGAGTTGGTCTTTGAGGGCTTGTTCGGGTTGGCTGCTCAAGCTGCGGTGCAGCTCGGCGGCGCGGCGTTTGACCAGCAGGTTGCCGGGCAGGTGGCCCTCGGTGCGGATGCCGCGCGCAACGCAGGCTTTCATGGCGTCCCAGATGCGGTCCAGGCCCGCGTTGACCTCGGCGTCGCTGCGCCAGGCCAATTCGTTGGCGCGCATCACCTGGGCGATGGTCAGGCCGCTGCCCGCGCAGATGGCCAGCAAAGCGTCGCCGCTGGCAAAGGGAAAGCGTACTTTGGTGGGGTCGGGCACGATGCGCGGCACGCTGCCGGTGCTGGCCTGGTGCGCGTCGGCGTCTTCTTGCGACACCACGAAGCCGCCACCGACCGAAAAGTAACGCCGTTCTTGCAGCAGCGCGCCGCTGGCGTCGAAAGCCATGAACTTGACGCCGTTGGGGTGGTAAGACAGGGTCTCGCGGCGCAAAAAGAGCACGTCGGTCTTCTCGGCAAACGCTATTGCCTTTGCACCCCCTAGGCGCAGGGTTTTGCTGCTGCGTATCGTTGTGAGGCGATCGGCCATGGTGTCCGGGTCAATCGTGTCGGGCTGCGCGCCCTCCAGGCCCAACATCACGGCCGTGTCGGTGCCGTGGCCTTTGCCGGTGGCGCCCAGCGAGCCATAAAGACGCACTTCCACCCGCTCGGTAGCGGCGAGTTGGCCGTCGGCCTGCAAGGCGCGGGCGAACAGGGCCGCCGCCTTCATCGGCCCCACGGTGTGGGACGACGACGGGCCGATGCCAATCTTGAACAGGTCAAAAACGCTCAAGGCCATTGCAGGTCCCTTCCAGTGGTGGTGCGAGCCACGCAACAATGCAACGCATCGGTGGCGAGTGAGGCCCGACCTAGATTGTGCGGAGGCTAGCCGGGTCGTCGATGTTCGCTTTACGACGCGCGACTGCGCCCGCGCGACACGGCGGGCCTGACGTTGACGGGCAAGTGCGCGTCGCTTAGGGGCTACAGCGGCTGCCCGCGCTTGTCGATACTCACCGGCATTCGCACCAGAGGCGCGCCCATCGCGTGCGCCCACATGCACGCTTGGAGAGAACCCATGGACGAAGTACGCACCCCCACCGAGCAGCCCGATGCCGCCGCTCCCCGCAACCGCCGCACCGGCGGCGGGCGCGAGGCCAAACGCGCAGCACGCGCCGCCCGCAGCGGCGTGTCCGTGCCCTACATCACGCGCAAGATTCCCTATTACGAGGTGCTCGACGAGGAAGGCCTGGCCATCATCGAGCACAACGCCGACACCATTTTGGAAGAAGTGGGCATCGATTTCCGCGACGACGCCGAAGCGCTGGAAATTTGGCGCAAAGCCGGTGCCGACGTCAAAGGCGAGCGCGTGCGCATGCCGCGCGGCATGTGCCGCGCCATCGTGCAGGCCAGCGCGCCACGCGAGTTCATCCAGCACGCGCGCAACCCGGCCAATAACGTGGTCATTGGCGGCAAAAACACCGTGTTTGCCCCGGCTTATGGCTCGCCCTTTGTGCGCGACCTGGACAAGGGCCGGCGCTACGCCACCATCGAAGACTTCCAAAACTTTGTGAAGCTGGCCTACACCGCGCAGTCGCTGCACCACTCGGGCGGCACGATTTGCGAACCGGTGGACCTGCCGGTGAACAAGCGCCACTTTGACATGGTGTACGCGCACATGAAGTACAGCGACAAGCCCTACATGGGCTCCGTCACCCACCCCGACCGCGCCCACGACACGGTAGAAATGTCCCGCGCCCTGTTTGGCGACCAGTTCATCGACCCGCTGACCGGCAAAAACAAAACCGTGTGCATCAGCCTGATCAACGCCAACTCACCCATGACCTTTGACGACACCATGCTCGGTGCGGCCAAGGTGTACGCGCGTGCCAACCAGGCCACCATCATCACCCCGTTCATCTTGGCCGGTGCAATGTCGCCCGTCACGGTGGCGGGCACCTGTGCGCAGACGCTGGCCGAGGCCTTGGCGGGCATGGCTTTTGTGCAACTGGTTAACCCCGGCGCGCCGGTGGTGCTGGGCAGTTTTGCCTCCAGCATGTCTATGCAATCGGGCGCACCCACCTTTGGCACGCCCGAGCCCGCCTTGGTGCTCTACGTGATGGCGGCACTGGCGCGGCGCGTGGGCGTGCCGTTTCGTTCGGGTGGAGCCTTGTGCGGCTCCAAGATTGCCGACGCACAGGCGGCGTCTGAATCAGCCAACACCCTGCTCCCAACCTGCCTGGGCGGCGTCAATTTTGTGTTGCACACGGCGGGCTGGCTCGAAGGGGGTCTGTCCATGGGCTACGAGAAATTCATCATGGACTGCGACCAGGCCGGCATGATGCACACCCTGTTAGGCGGCGTGGACGTGTCTGAGAATGGCCAGGCCATGGACGCCATCCGCGAAGTCGGCCCGGGCAAGCACTTTTTGGGCTGCGCCCACACCCAGGCCAATTTTGAGAGCGCGTTTTACCGCTCACCCATTACCGACAACAACAGTTTCGAACAGTGGGAAGCCGAAGGCTCGGCGGATTTGTCGGTGCGCGCCAACGCCCTGTGGAAAAAGCAACTGGCCGAGTACGTGCCCCCAGCGCTGGATGCTGCCGCCGACGAGGCGGTGTTGGACTACATGAACCGGCGCAAGGCCTCGTTCCCCGACTCCAACGTTTAACGTGAACGAACTTTCATGATTCGGGGTGCTGCGCACCGTCCTGAAAGTTAAGCGCCTGGCGCGCCGCCTGCGCTTGGGGCCAGGCGCAGGCGGGCAACACAGTCGATTTCGATCACGTGGTCGCCCAGCAACTGCGCCACTGCGACACAGGTGCGCGCAGGCAGGTGCGGGCCTGTGAAGTAAGTTTGGTAGACCGCGTTCATGCGCGCAAAGTCGGCCAAGTTGGTCATGAACACGCCCACGCGCAGCACGTCCTCCAACCCCAATCCGCTGGCGGCAAGAATGCGCGCAATGCGCTGCATCACTGCGTGGGTCTCTTGCACGATGTCCCCCGCAGGGGCGGACCACGCGGGGTCGTCACTGGCCACCTGACCGGCCACAAACAGCAAATTTCCGTCGCTGACCGCCGCGCTGAAGGGAAAGCGGTCCGGCGCCTCGCCGGGCAGGGTGATGTGCATCAGCGCACTCATACCGCGCCGCCCTCGGGCTTGGATGCCGCCTCGAGTGTGTTCCACAGCGTGGCGCTGGCCAGCACCTCTTGTCCTATTTCGTGGATGTGTTCGCGCAGCAAGCGCCGAGCCAGCGGCACCTGGCGGGCCAGCACGGCGGCCACCAGTTCGTTTTCGCTGCCCGCCAGCTGGCGCAACGCGGGCGCGGGCGGGCGCGCCAGCCGCCGGTAGCGGTCCGAGTGGTCGTACAGCGAAAAACAAAATTTGAGCAACCAGGGGGATCGACAGGCCGACACCAGGGCGATGTGCAGGGCCCGGTGCGGGCCCTCCCAGGCCTCATCGAGTTCGACAGGCTGCGCCAAAACGCGCTGCGAGGCCAGCGCGTACTCATGGGCGCAGCGCACGATGTGGCCCTCCCAGCGGTCGTCGCCGTAGCGGATGGACAGGGTCAGGGCCTTGGTTTCGACGTCCAGGCGACGGGCAATGATGTCCTGCCACTCTTGGGTGGAAATAGTGGCCACCCGAAAGCCACGCTGGCTCTCGACGCTGGCCAGGCCATCGGCCGCCAACCAGCTCAGCGCCTCGCGCAAGGGCGCAAGGCTGCAACCGTATTCGTCGCACAGGGTCTGCGTACGCAAAGGCGCGCCGGGGGCCAGGCGGCCGCGCACGATGTCCAGGCGAATGGCCTGACGCAGGCTGTCCGCCAGCGTTTGTCCTGGTACGGTTTGCCGTCGACCCGCCCGACCGGGCACCGGTTCTGAATTTGACATGGCAAGCGAGGATTTCAGTGGGTCGGCCCAAAGGCGTCGGCAATGGTGCGAATGCCGCTGTTGCGCGCTCGCGTGTCCTGCAGCAAGGTGCGGGCGTTGCGCAGCACCGCGTCCTCGTCAAAGCTCAGGATGCGGCCGTCGTCCATGACCAGACGGCCATCGATGATGACGCTGCGCACATTGGCGCCGCGCTCGCCAAATACGAACTGCTGCACCGGGTCGTTGCACGGGGTCCAGACCGAGGAATGCAGGTCGTACAAGACCAGATCGGCCTTTTGGCCGATGGCAATGCGGCCCAAAGCGCGCTCTTGCAGGGCCGCCGCACCCCCGGTCGTGCCCATGCGCAGCACATCGGCGGCGCTGACCCATTGGCTGTGGTCTGGCTCGGCGGTGCGGTGCAGCAGGGCGGCGAGTTGCAAGGCTTCTTGCAGCACCAGGTTGTCGTTGGTGCTGGCGCCATCGGTGCCCATGGCGCAGGCCAGGCCAGCCTTCAGGAAGGCGGGGATGCGCGGCACGCCCGAGCCGATTTTCAGGTTGCTCTCCGGGTTGAGCACGGCCACGGCGCCGCGCTGCGCCATCAAAGCAATGTCTTCGTCAGTGAGCCAGTTGCAGTGCGCGCAAGACCAGCGGCTGTCGAGCGCGCCCAGCGCCGCCAATTGGGCCACCATGGTGCGTCCGTACTGCGCCTGGGCCAGCGTGGCCTGGCGCTGGGTTTCGAGCAAGTGGCAGTGGATGCCGGTGTCATAGCGCTCGGCAATTTGCTGGCAGGCGATCAAAAACGCGTCTGAGCAGCGCACCGGGTTGGACGGCGCCGGAAACACCCGGATGCGCCCGGCGCGGTGGTCGTAGGTGCTGATGCTTTCTTCGAGCAAAGCCATGCTGTGCGCCATAGAGTGCGGCACCAGCGGGTTGTGCGCGTTAATGGCGACACTCAGCGCCGGTGTGGCCTGCGCCGCCTCGGGCATGATGTCCGAATATTCCCCGTCAAACACCCGCAGCCCGACCACGGCGCGCATGCCAGAGGTCTCCAGCGCGGACACCACGGCGCCGACCTCGGCCACGCCAAAGCCCTGCTCGGGAAAATGGTCAATCACCGAGGTGGTGCCCGAGCGAATCATCTGGATGCAGCCCAGCAGCGCCGAGGTGGCGATCTCTTCGTGCGAGCGATGGGCTGTATCGGCCTGGTTAAGCCACATGAAGCGCTTGTGGTCCAGTCGGTCGGCGGTGCCGTGCGCGGCCTGCATGGGCGAGTGCCAATGGGCGTTGACCAGGCCGGGCGCCAGAAGTCGACCGCTGCAATCGATCTCCATCACATTGGGCGAGGCGGCGAGTGCAGGGCCGATGTCAGCGATACGGCCATCGCGCACAAGCACGTCGCTGCCCGCTGGGCACTGGCCCGTCAGGTCGAGGAAGGCGCGCACATTGCGCAGTAAAAGATCGGAGTGGTGCATGGGCCCATTTCGGTTGGTGTAAGACGGCTCGGTCAGTGGCTTGCAGGGCGCCACCCGCGTGTGCTTGGTGTTCCATTCACGATTCAAAGCATAGCAAGCGTTATGCCACGGCCAAGCGCCAGGCCACGCAGGACCGCGAGCGACTGCATCCAAGCCAAAGCGGTGCATGGCGCAGGTGCCGCGCACGCTATTGCAGTGCAGCATTAACGATTAAACCCAGATTATCGATATTTAATGCCCGATCTCGGTGCAGTATTTTCCCGCAGGGCCGTGGCACGCTCTTTGCGTTTAGAGCGGGGTCCTGACATTCGGACTTTCTATTTTTATCGCTCATCCAAGGAGTTGCACGTGAAGAAATTTGCAAACGGTTTACGTATGTTGAAGGTCGCCACCGTCGTCGCGATGCTTGCCGGCTTTGGCGCGGCTTCTGCCCAGTGTTTGCCCGCCATCAAGGCCAAGGGCGTATTGCTGTCCGCCGTCGGCCTGATGGGCACCAAGCCCTACGTGTGGAAGAACGAGAAGACCGGTAAATACGAAGGATTTGAGCCCGAGTTGCTCGAGCAACTCGTCAAGCGCCTGGGCATCGCCAAGTGGGACTACGTGGTCACCGAGTGGACCACCATGATTCCTGGCCTCAAAGCCAACCGCTGGGACATCATCTTGTCAGGCATGAGCGTGACGCAAGAGCGCATCCAGGGTGCGGGCATTGACTACTCCAACCCCTACTTCCTGTTGTATGACTATGTCATGGTCAAAAACGACAGCCCCATCAAATCCTTGGCCGACCTCAAGGGCAAAACCCTGGCTGCGCCCCTGGGCACCTTGGACGCGCTCAATGGTCAGCTTCTGGTAGACGCTGGCAAAGCCGGCAAGCTGATGGCCTTCAACACCTTTAACGAGCCCTTCCTGGCGCTCGCCAACAAGCAAGTCGACGCCGTGATTCTCGACCAGGCGACCTTCTTGGGCATGAAAGACGAGATGCCGGACTTGCGCACCGTAGGCGAGCCCATCTTCTACAACGCCAAGCCCGACTGGGCTGCCGCCGAAAAAGCCGCTGCCTACCGCCTGGGTGGTACCGCTGTGGGTATGCGCAAGGAATGCGGTGACCTGAAACTGGCCGTCAACAAGGCGCTGGCCGACATGGACGCCGACGGCACCCGCAAGGCCATCCTGACCAAGTACGGCATCTGGTCGGATGAGCAAGGCAAGCTGATGAAATAAGGCCTAGCGCCTTGCTGGCGCGTTGGCCCCACGCCCACGCGCCAGCCTGCTCCAGCCCCTGAACCCGAACGGGAAGCACGATGTACGAGTTCTTTTTTGTCCTGATTCCGCGCCATCTGCCCTTCCTGTTGGAAGGTGCCGTGGTGACGGTGGAGCTGTCCCTTTTGAGCATGGCCTTTGCCGTGCTGATTGGCTTGCTGTGTGCGCTAGGCCGAACCTCGGGCCAACCGTTGCTGGCAGGGCTTGTGGCGGCCTATGTGGAAGTCATGCGCGATGTCCCACTGCTTATTGTGTTGCTGGTGATCTTTTTTACCCTGCCCCACATTGGCATTTCCCTGCCAGGCTTTTGGGCCGGCGTTTTGGGCCTGAGCCTGAATGTGGGCGCCTATTTGTCAGAGGTCTTTCGCGCCGCGCTGAGTTCGGTGGACAAGGGCGAGAAAGAGGCTGGCTTGTCCTTGGGCATGTCCCGCCTGGAGGTGTTTCGCCGTGTGACGCTGCCCCAAGCCATGCGCATCGCCATTCCCACCGTGGGTGGTTTTTTCATCGCGCTGCTCAAAGACTCCTCGTTGGTGTCGTTCATTGCCGTGTCCGACCTGATGCGCCAAGGCACGATTCTGATCGCCGACACCTTCCGCAGCATGGAGATTTACTTTATGGTCGCCATGATTTACTTCTGTATGAGCTTTGCCGCTTCGCGCGTGGTGCGCCGCATCGAACACGCACTGACGCCGCGCTATTTGCGTACCGCGCCCGTTGCATTGCGCCCGGCTGCAGGCCGGCCCGATGTGCTCGTGAGCTAAACCATGAGCACCCACGCCATGCCAAATGCCAAGGCCACGCCTCCCCTTCTGCACATCCGTGGCCTGCACAAATCCTACGGGACCAACCAGGTCTTGCGCGGCATTGACCTCAGCATCGCCCCAGGCGAGGTCAACTTCCTGATTGGCCCCAGCGGCGGGGGCAAGTCCACGCTGCTGCGCTGCATCAACTTTCTGGAAACGCCCACCGGCGGCGAAATCCAGTTCGACGGTACCCGCTTGTGCCACGAAGACGGCAGCCACTTTCAGTTAGCGCCCGAGCGCACCATACGCGCCGCGCGTGAGCACATGCCCATGGTGTTTCAGCAGTTCAATCTGTTTAGCCACCGCACCGTCATCCAAAACATCGTCGAAGGCCCGGTGGTGGTGCAACGCCGCGCGCTAGAACCCGTAATGGCCGAGGCGCGCGTGCTGCTGGACCGCGTGGGTCTGCTCGACAAGGCGGACGCCTACCCGGCCGAACTCTCAGGTGGCCAAAAACAGCGCATCGCGATTGCCCGTGCCCTGGCCATGAAGCCGCGCCTCTTGCTGTTTGACGAGCCCACCTCGGCCCTGGACCCCGAGCTCGTAGCCGGCGTGCTCGACACCATCCGCATGCTGGCCGAAGAGGGTCGTACCATGCTGATCGTCACCCACGAAATGAAATTTGCCGCGCGCTTGGGCAGCACTATCCACTTTGTGGCCGGCGGCGTGCTGGAAGAGTCGGGCTCGGCGCAGCAGATCTTCGAAGCGCCCAAGAGCCCCCGGCTGCAAGGCTTTATCCGCTCCATCATGGACTAGAGTACGGCCCATGACCCACAGCCACCACCACGATAACGGCGCCCCCGATGGCGTCAACGCCACCCTGCACTCGCCCATCTCCAGCGACGGCGTACCCGAACGGGGCCGCACCTATACCATTGAGGCCAGGCAAGGACGCGCCGTGCGCCTGCGCGCCGGGCAGGTGCTGCGCATCACCAACACCCATGGCAGCCAGGTCTGCGACACCTGGGCCTTCAACGCGAACCACCTGTCGGAATACTTGTCCATGGAGCACGCCCGCGCGGCCATCAACCGCACCATGCCACGCGTGGGCGACGCATTGCTGAGCAACCGGCGCAGGCCCATCCTCAGCCTGGTGGCCGATACGTCCCCAGGGGTGCATGACACGCTGATCGCCGCCTGCGACCTGCCGCGCTACCAAGGCTTGGGCGTGCAGGGCTACCACGACAACTGTTCGGACAACCTGCGCCTGGCGCTCCAAGCCATTGGCCTGCGCACGGCCGAGGTGCCTTGCCCGCTGAACCTGTGGATGAACATTCCGGTGCACGCCGACGGCCACATCGAATGGCTCGCGCCCGTATCGCAGCCCGGTGATTACGTCGACTTGCGCGCCGAGATCGACTGCGTGGTGGTGATGTCAGCCTGCCCGCAAGACATCATTGCCGTGAACGCCAACAACCCTATGGAACTGCACTTCTGCGTCGTCGCCTGAGCATCCAGCGGCCCACGCTATGGGGTGCCACCCACCCTGCCCTGCCTCAAGCAGCTACCGCCTGCCGTTTGGCCATCACCTCATCCAACCAGTCCACGCGCATTTCCGGCACAGCGGTGATCAGTTTTTGGGTGTAGGGATGCTCCGGATGCTCGAAAATTCTGTCGGACTCGTCGAAGGCGACAAACTGCCCTTGCAGCATCACGGCGGTGCGGTGCGCAATGCGGTGCACCACGTCCAGGTCATGGGTGATCAGTACGTAGGACAGGCCTAACTCGCGCTGTAGCTTGCGCAAAAGCGTCAAGATTTCTTC
>CANFWT010000052.1 GCA_947450895.1 Comamonadaceae bacterium
CAGCGCCGCGTTGCCACCGCAATGGTCGCTGTGGAGGTGGGTATTGAGCAGTTGGTCGAGCGGCTGGCCCGCCAACGCGCCTTGCACCAGCGCCACGGTTTGCGCACTGTGGCTGCAGTAGCCGCTGTCAATCAGCGCTGCATGGCCGTCACCGCAAACCAAAATATTGTTGGACGAAAGCCAGCCGCGCTGAAAAACCCGCACGCCATCGGGCAAGGAGACGGCGCAGGGGGCAGGCAAATGGTGCATCTTGGAAGGTAGAAAGGTGGTTCAACGCGCCAAGTCTATGCGCCGCAGACCCGCCACCGCGGTGCCTGCGCAACCACAGCCTGTCCGGGCGCATGACAAAACCTAGGGAAAACCCTTATAGTGGGTCATGTACCGAATTTCTGAAGTCTTTTCCATGGTGGTGGACGCTGCTGCCGCGATGCTGCGGCTCGACCCACCGTCCTCGCAGACATCTCCCCCTGGCGTGCGGGCAACCCGGGCGGCAGTGGTCCCCATTCGCAGCCTGCGACCGCGCCACCGTGCGGCCGTGCTCAGCCACCTGCTTGAACTCACACCTGCGGACCGTTACTTGCGCTTCGGGTATGCAGCGCAAGATACACAAATCAAAGGCTATGTGGGTGGCTTGGACTTTGATCGCGACCAAATTTACGGCATCTTCAACCGCCGCTTGCGTTTGATCGCGGTGGCGCACCTTGCCTATGGCGCCGAACCCCAGCCCCAGCGCCGTGCCGAGTTTGGTGTCTCTGTGCTGCCGACTTACCGCGGCAAGGGCCTGGGCGCCAAGCTGTTTGCGCGCGCGCAATTGCACGCGCAAAACGACCGAATATCGCAGTTGTTCATCCATGCCCTCAGTGAAAACAGCGCCATGCTGGCCATCGCCCGCAATGCCGGGGCCACGGTGCAGCGCTTCGGGTCTGAGTCGGACGCCTACCTGGAGCTGCCTTCTCCCACATTCGGATCCCAGGTGAGCGAGGCGGTGGATGTGCAGATTGCCGATACCGACTACCGCCTCAAAGTCCAAGCCCACCAATTCTGGGGCCTGCTCGACGGTATTCGGGCGCTGCGCCAGCGGATGCGCGGTGGTCGGGGTAAATCTGCGCCCTGAGCGCGTAACCGCGTAGCGAGGGGGAACCGTCGACGATGGGCTATCCTAGCGACTTCGCAAAAACGGCATTCTTTGCCCCACGTCTGTGTCAGACCCCTATCCCGCGCGCCCTGCAAAATTTGAAGACAAGCGAACTTTTCTTCAGCGCTTGGCCGAATTCATCAACCCCGGTCCCGATTCGGCCGCGGAGCTGATCGAGACGCTGGCCGAGGCCGAAGACAACAAAATCATAGGCGCCCAGTCCCGTGCCATGTTGGAGGGCGTGATCCGCATGGCCGACATGACGGCGGGCGACGTGATGGTGGCGGCCACGCGCATGGACCTGATCAACATCCAGGCCCCCATGGATGAGCTCATGCACACCATCATCGACACCGCGCACTCGCGCTTCCCGGTGTACGAAGGGGAGCGTGAAAACATCATTGGGACGCTGATGGCCAAGGACCTGCTTAAATTGCAGCGCGCCCCGGAGCTCAATATCCGCGCCCTGCTGCGTCCGGCCGTGTTCGTGCCCGAAACCAAGGGGCTCAACGATTTGCTGCGCGACTTTCGCGGCTACCGCAACCACCTGGCCATAGTGATCGACGAGTTTGGCCGGGTCGCGGGCCTGATCACCATCGAAGACGTGCTGGAGCAAATCGTCGGAGAAATTGAAGACGAGTTCGACATCGAAGACGACGAGGGCGACATTTTTGCGCTGCCGGACGGTGGCTACCGCGTCAATGGTGCTGCACCCATCGCCCGCGTTGCCACGGCTTTTGGCGTGGACTTGCAGGCACGCGAAGACGCAGATGAATTTGACACCATAGGCGGCCTGATCGCCCATGAGATGGGCCACGTGCCCAAGCGTGGTGAGCGCCATGTGCTCGGCGGTTTGCAGTTTGTAGTACTCCATACCAAAGGCGGTGCGGTGCGCTGGTTCAAAGTGTCCGCTGTGGCCAAGGCGTGAGCACCGCCCGCAGTGGCGGGCGCCAAGTGCAGCCGCAGGCGCTGCACTTGGCACCCGTGATTGTGCTTTTGCTGGCGGCAGGTCTGCATGCGCTGAGCGTCGGTTGGCCCTTCGCCTTCGGTTTAGCGCGCGGGCAAACCCTGTGGCCGGTGCACATTGCGGCCATGGCTTTGCTTGCAGGGGTACTGCTGCGCACACGCAACGCACGCGCCGCGTTCACAGCCGGTTGGGTCTTTGGCACCGTGTACTTGGCTGCCACCTTCTGGTGGCTGTTTGTCGCCATGCACATCTATGGTGGCTTGGCGGCGCCTCTGGCGGTGCTTGCGGTGGTGGTGTTGGCGGCCTTGCTGGCGCTGTATTTTGGCCTGGCCTGCGGCCTGTGGTGGCAGCTAGACCGCCGCCAACCCGGGGCCGGTGCGCTGCTGTTTGGCACCTTGTGGATGATGGCGGAGATGGCGCGTGGCACCTGGCTCACGGGCTTTGGCTGGGGGGCGGGGGGCTACGCGCACCTGAGCGGCCCCTTGGCTTTTTACGCGCCCTGGGTGGGTGCTTACGGCTTAAGCGCTCTGGCTGCTGGTTTGGGCCTGGTACTGGCCCAATGGCTGGTGCCTTTGCTCCAAGCCCTGGCACATAGGAATACAGCCTCGCGCGCGGTGGCCAAGGTGGCTGCGACTGAGCGTTTGCCTTCCCGCTGGGCACTGTGCCTGGTGGCGTGCTTGCTGCTGCTGCCTATCACGGTGCCTGCGGGCTGGAACCAATTTACCCGCAGCAATGGGACCTTGGCAGTGACCTTGCTGCAAGGCAACATCCCGCAAAACGAAAAATTCGAAGCCACCACGGGTATTGCCCAGGCGCTGGAGTGGTACCGCCAGGAGTTGCTGAGCGCCCACACCACGCTGGTGGTGGCCCCAGAGACGGCCTTGGCGGTGCTGCCGCAGCAGTTGCCCGAGGGCTATTGGGACAGTCTGCGCGCGGCCTTTGCGCCGGCGGACCGCACCGCCATCATTGGCATCCCGCTGGGTGATGAGGCACAGGGTTACAGCAACTCGGTGCTCGGCTTGGTCGGCGGACAAGCGACGCCATTGCGCTACGACAAGCACCATTTGGTGCCCTTTGGCGAGTTCATTCCGCCCCTGTTCCGTTGGTTTACCGAGCTCATGCACATCCCGCTGGGGGACTTCAACCGCGGGGCGCTGGGCCAGCCCTCACTGGCGGTGCAAGGCCAGCGGCTGGCGCCAAATATCTGTTACGAAGATCTCTTTGGCGAAGAGCTGGCTGCGCGCTTTGGTGATGCGTCGCAGGCCCCCACGATTTTTGTGAACGTCAGCAACCTGGCGTGGTTTGGTGACACCGTGGCGGTGGACCAGCACCTGGCTATTTCACGCATGCGCACGCTGGAGTTTCAGCGTCCCTTTGTGCGCGCCACCAACACCGGCGCCACCGCCATCCTGGACCACCAGGGCCGCACCGTGGCTGCATTGCCGTATTTAACCGCCGGGGCATTGGTAGGGGAGGTGCAGGGCCGTGAGGGTTTGACGCCTTTTGCCTGGTGGGCGGCGCGTTTTGGCCTGTGGCCCTTGTGGCTGTTTGGACTGGGGGTCGTGGTTTGGGCCTGGCGCGGTCGTCCTTAGGCGACTCTGCCCGTCGGCGCACGGCGGGCTAGATTCATATCTTCAGGGGGCTGCCTGGCCCATGCGCACCAGGCGTCCCGGGCGTGCCGCGGTCACTTGGCCCTGCGTCTGCACTTGTTCACCCGCCACCCAGGTGGCGACATAGCCAGTGGCGCCTTGCAGAAGGCGTTTGCCCCCAGCGGGCAAGTCGCGCACCAGCGTGGGCTTGGGCAGCGCCAACTGGGCTGGATCGATGGCGTTGAGGTCGGCGCGCAGGCCTGGCGCAATCACACCCCGGTCGCGCAGACCGAGGTAGTGCGCGTTGCGCCGCGTCATCATCTCTACCGCCTGCTGCAGCGGCATGGCCAGCGGGCCAGACTGCGCGACCCAATGGCTGAGCATGAAGGTGCTGAAACTGGCATCGCACACCGTGCCCACATGGGCGCCCGCGTCGCTCAGGCCGCTCAGGGCGCGCGGGTGGTTGAGCATCTCGCGCACCGTGGCCAGCGAGCCGTCGTTGTAGTTAAAGATTGGGAAGTAAATCAGGCCGCCGCCATCGCCCACGCACAGGTAGTCGTAAATCGCCTCCAGCGCTGAAGTACCGGCCTGGCGGGCACGCACAAAAAAGCTTTGCATCACCGACGGCGCGTAGTCCGGTTGCTCGGTGAGTGGGAACATGCGTCCGCTGATGCGTTCAATTTGGCCCAACAAAATGTCCACCAGCGGCGGCACCGCGCTGCCGTCGCCCGCCAGGGGCTCTGATTTTTGCGCCAGGATGCGCGCCTTGCGCTCGGGCTGGCGCAGGGCGGCGGCGCGCTCGGCCAGTGGCAGATGGGCCACTTCTTTGTAGCCCGCAAAGCCCATAAACGGATGAAAGCTGGCGTCCAGGCCGGTGATTACGCCAATGCCCCGCGCCGCGGTTTGGACATACAGCGGCAAGCCTGCGCGCACGGCGGCTTCCACCCGCGCTTGAATCAGGCGGAACTGTTCGCCGCCCGGGTCGCGCTGTAACCAGGTCAATGACAGGGGCCGCCCGCTATTGCGCGCCAGCGCCTCGACCAGGTCAAACTCGGCATCGAACTCCCCCGGTCCTTGCAGCAGGTTGTAGTCGCTCACCACTTGCACTACGCCGTGGTGCAGCCCTTCAAACGCCTTGGCAAGCCCCAGCAGCTCGTCGGCGCTGGCATTGGCGGCGGGCGTGTCTTTGCCTTCGGACGTGCGGTGGTTGTCGCTGCGCCCGGTGCTAAGTCCTGCGGCCCCGGCTTTGAGCGCTTCGCGCAGCAAGGCGCGCATGTCGTCAATGTCGGTGGGCGTGGCGGCGGTGTGGGCCAGGGCGCGTTCTCCCATCACATACATGCGCAGCGGGTCGTGCGGCACCTGCACCAGGTAGTCCAGGCTGCGCGGCGTGGCCGCCAGCGCGTCCATGTACTGGGGGAAGCTCTCCCAGTTCCAGCGAATGCCTTCGTGCAGTGCGGCGCCCGGAATGTCTTCCACGCCCTCCATCAGCTTGACCAGGTCGTCCTCGTGGCCGGGACGCACCGGTGCAAAGCCGACGCCGCAGTTGCCCATGACCACCGTGGTCACGCCGTGGTAGATGCTGGGGGTAAAGCAGGCGTCCCAGGTAGCCTGGCCGTCGTAGTGGGTGTGGATGTCAATAAAGCCGGGCGTGATCCACAGGCCTTGGGCCTGCAGCGTTTGCCGCGCAGCGGTGCCGATGCTGCCCACTTCGACAATGCGCCCATCCCGCACGCCCACGTCGGCCACATAGGGCGCAGCGCCCGTGCCGTCGACGACGGTGCCGCCCTTAATCAGCCAGTCGAGCATCTTTTCTTCTCCAAATAAGCGCGAGCGCCATGCCACTGACGATGTGCCACATGCCCCACAAGCTGGCCAGGGTGACCATGCCCAGGTCGCTGTTGAATTGGAGCGCGATGATGCCCAGCGCCAAGCCTGAGTTCTGCATGCCGCCCTCGATCACCACGGCACGGCGATCGCGTTCGCTCACCCGCATCACCCAGGCGGTGATCCAGCCAAACGCCAGGCCGCTGGCGTTGTGCAGCACCACGATCAACACCATGGGTAGCAGCCCCAGGGTGAGCAACTGGCGCTCTTTAATCAGCCCGGCAATGATGAACAACACCAGCGCCGCCACCGCAAAATTGCCCAGGGGTTTGCGAATGCGTGCGGTCAGCGTTGGCAAACGGTGCGAGGCGGCCAGCCCCAACGCCATGGGCATGGCCAGCAGCAGCAACAGGCTCCACCAAATGCCGGCAGGGTCTATCGCCAGCGTTTGCAGCCAGGCCGCGGTGTTGGGGTTGGTGGCCACCATCCAGCTAAAGTTAAACGGCGTGGCAAACAGTGCAATCACGCTGGCCACGGCTGAGATGCTGACCGACAGCGCGGTGTTACCCCGGCCAAAGTGGGTGACCACGTTGCTCAGGCTGCCGCCGGGGCAGGCGGCCACCAAAATCATGGCGGCCTCGACATTCGATGGCAAATCCAGCGCCAGGGTGGCCAGCCAGGTGCCCACGGGCAGCAAAATGAACTGTGGAATCAGCCCGCAGACCACGGCCTTGGGGGATTGCGCCACGCGGCGAAAGTCGTCGAGCCGCAGTTCCAGCGCGACGGAAAACACCATGGTCGCCAAGACCAAACCCAAAACCAGTTGCTGTGCGCCCATCGAACCCTCCAAGGCGAAAAGGATAGCCGACGCAATGGCCCCTAAAATCAAGGGTTTACGCGCACAGCAGCGACTTTGTTGCCCTGGCCACACCGCAGCCTTTGCGCGGCTCATCAGACTCCCGCCCATGAAGACCTTCCAGCAAATCATCCTGACGCTCCAGTCCTATTGGGACGCCCAAGGCTGCGCGCTTTTGCAGCCTTACGATATGGAAGTGGGCGCAGGCACCTCGCACACCGCCACCTTTTTGCGCGCCATCGGCCCTGAGCCCTGGAAGGCCGCCTATGTGCAACCCAGCCGCCGCCCCAAAGACGGCCGCTACGGCGAAAACCCCAACCGCTTGCAACACTACTACCAGTTCCAGGTGGTGATGAAGCCCGCCCCCGCCAATATCCTGGACCTGTATTTAGGGTCGCTCGAAGCCCTGGGCTTTGACCTCAAAAGCAACGACATCCGCTTTGTCGAAGATGACTGGGAAAACCCCACCCTGGGCGCCTGGGGCCTGGGCTGGGAGGTCTGGCTCAATGGCATGGAAGTCACGCAGTTCACCTACTTCCAGCAGGTCGGCGGCATCGACTGCAAGCCGGTCACGGGCGAAATCACCTACGGCCTGGAGCGCCTGGCCATGTATTTGCAAGGGGTGGACAACGTCTACGACCTGGTCTGGACCGACACCGGCTCGGCGTCGCACGCAGCGGGCGAGCGTGGGGGCAAAATCTTTTACGGTGACGTCTACAAGCAAAACGAGGTGGAGCAATCTACCTACAACTTTGAGCACAGTGACACCGACTTTTTGTTCACCGCGTTTACCGCGCACGAGAAACAGGCCAAGCACCTGATTGGCGTGCCGCTGGCGCTGCCCGCCTACGAGCAGGTGCTCAAAGCCGCCCACAGCTTCAATTTGTTGGACGCGCGCGGCGCCATCAGCGTGACCGAGCGCGCCGCCTACATGGGCCGCATCCGCAACCTGTCGCGCGGCGTGGCCCAGTGCTACCTGGAGAGCCGCGAACGTCTGGGCTTTCCCATGGCGCCGCGCGAGTGGATTGCGCAGATGCCGCCCAAAGCCCCGGCCCCAGCCGCCTCCGAATGACAGCAGGAAGCCCGAACATGACCACGAATAACCTGCTCGTTGAACTCTTGGTAGAAGAGCTGCCGCCCAAGGCGCTGAAGAAACTCGGCCTGGCTTTTGCCACCGTGCTGGCCGACAGCCTGAAAACCCAAGGCTTGGCCGCCGCCGACGCCGCAGTGGCTGACTTTGCTTCCCCGCGCCGTCTGGCCGTGCACCTCAGCGGCGTACTGGCCCAGGCGCCCGACAAAGCCGTTTCGCAAAAGCTCATGCCCGTGGCCGTGGGCCTGGATGCCGCTGGCAATGCCACGCCCGCGCTGCTGAAAAAGCTGCAAGCCTTAGGCGCGGACGCCGCTGCCGTGCCCGGCCTCAAGCG
Source organism: Comamonadaceae bacterium (assembly GCA_947450895.1). Taxonomy (GTDB): domain Bacteria; phylum Pseudomonadota; class Gammaproteobacteria; order Burkholderiales; family Burkholderiaceae_C; genus Allorhodoferax. Next base: position 7,796 of record CANFWT010000052.1, read on the forward strand.
CGCCCCGGACGGCAAGGCCGAGGCCCTGTTTTTTGAGAGCACGGTGCACGGCGCTACGCTGGCCCAGGGCCTGCAAAAAGCGCTGCACGAGGCGATTGCCAAACTGCCCATCCCCAAGGTCATGCAGTACCAGCTGGAACGCGACTGCGAACTGCCCGGCTGGAGCACGGTCAGCTTTGTGCGCCCGGCCCACGGCTTGGTCGCCCTGCACGGCAGCACTGTGGTGCCCGTCACCGCGCTGGGCCTGCAGGCGGGCAATAGCACCCAGGGCCATCGCTTTGAGGCGCCCCTGTCGCCCGTGGCACTTGCCCACGCCGACGACTACGCTGCCACCCTGGCGCGCGACGGCGCGGTGATTGCCAGCTTTGAGACACGCCGCGCCGACATTGCGCGCCAGTTGCAGGCCGCAGCCGCAGCGCTGGGCGCGCAGCCGGTGGACGACGAGGCGTTGCTGGATGAGGTGACTGCGCTGGTTGAGCGCCCCAATGTGCTGACCTGCAGCTTCGAGGCGGAATTTTTGCAAGTGCCGCAAGAGTGCCTGATTCTGACCATGAAGGCCAACCAAAAGTACTTTCCGCTGCTCGACGCGGCGGGCAAGCTGAGCAACAAATTCTTGGTGGTCAGCAACGTCAGCCCGGCTGACCCCAGCGCGGTGATTGGCGGCAACGAGCGCGTGGTGCGCCCGCGCTTGGCCGACGCGCAGTTCTTTTTTGACCAGGACCGCAAAAAAACGCTGGAATCGCGCGTGGACGGCTTGGGCAAAGTCGTGTACCACAACAAACTTGGCAGCCAGGGCGAGCGCATGGCGCGCGTCTGCGCTATTGCCCGCGCCATCGGCCAGCAGTTGGGCGGCGAAGCGCTGGCCGACCAGGCCGCATTGGCCGCGCGCCTGGCCAAGACCGATTTGCTGACCGACATGGTGGGCGAGTTCCCGGAGTTGCAAGGCACCATGGGCGGCTATTACGCGCGCCACGATGGCTTGTCCGCCGACATTGCCGAGGCGATTGAGGACCACTACAAACCGCGCTTTGCCGGTGACAGCCTGCCGCGCAAGCCGGTGGGCCTGGTGGTGGCGCTGGCCGACAAGCTGGAAACGCTGGTGGGCATGTTCGGCATTGGCAATGTGCCCACCGGCGACAAAGACCCGTTTGCGCTGCGCCGCCATGCGCTGGGCTTGATTCGCATGCTGATTGAGCGGGATATGGCGCTCGACTTGGCGGTCACGCTGCAAAGCGCAGTCCCGGCCTTTGGCAGCCTGATTGCCGATCCGGCGCTGGCGTTGGCCGACTTCATCTATGACCGCCTCGCGGGGTCCTTGCGCGAACAGGGCTACAGCGCCCAAGAGGTGGACGCCGTGTTGGCCTTGCGCCCGCAGCGCCTGGGCGATGTGCCTAAGCGCTTGCTGGCGGTGCGCGCTTTTGCCGCGCTGCCCGAGAGCGCAGCCCTGGCAGCGGCCAACAAGCGCATTGGCAATATCCTGAAAAAGACCGATGACGTGGACGCCCATGTCAGCCCGGTTTTGCTGCAAGAGCCAGCCGAACAAGCCCTGTTTGCCGCCCTGCAAACCGTGCTGCCGCAGGCCAACGCGCGCTTTGAGGCGGGCGACTACACCGCCAGCCTGCAAGCGCTGGCGGCATTGCGCGCGCCGGTGGACGCGTTTTTTGAGCACGTGATGGTGAATGCGGAGCAGCTCGATTTGCGCCTGAACCGTCTGGGCCTGCTCAAGAGTTTGCATGTCGCCATGAACCGCGTAGCCGACCTGTCCAAGCTCGCGGCTTAAGGCAACACCCCCATGCTGACCATGAAACTCTGCATCTTGGACCGCGACGGCACCATCAACCAAGACCGCGACGACTTCGTCAAGTCCGCCGACGAGTGGCAGCCGCTGCCCGGGGCGCTGGAAGCCATTGCCCGCATCAACCACGCAGGCTGGCACGTGGTGGTGGCGAGCAACCAGTCGGGGCTGGGGCGCGGGCTGTTTGACGTGGCCGCGCTCAATGCCATCCACGCCAAGATGCACAGCATGCTGGCTACCGTGGGCGGGCGCATTGACGCGGTGTTTTACTGCCCGCACGCGCCCGAAGAAGCCTGCACCTGCCGCAAACCGGCGCCCGGTCTGTTTACGCAAATTGCCGAGCGCTACGGCGTGTCCCTGGCGGGCATGCCGGCCGTGGGCGACTCAGCGCGTGACCTGGTGGCGGCGGTCGCTGTGGGCTGCACGCCGCACGCGGTGCTGACCGGTAAGGCCGCAGGTTTCGCGGGCCACAGCCTGCCACCGAGCTACCCGGCCCACACCGTGGTGCATGCCGACCTGGCCGCCTTTGCCGATTATTTGGTGGCCCAGGCCTAGCCTGGGTGGCCTGCCCATTGTTCTCCACGAGGTAAATCGCCGATGTCCTTTGTTCGTTCGGTCTTGCACATGGTGTGGATGGTGGTTACCGTGATTCCCTGGGCCATCGTGCTCCTGATCGTGTCCGTTTTTGTGCGCGGTGACCGGCTCTGGGCGGTGGCGGCGGGCTGGCTGCGCTGTGCGATTTGGGGTGCGCGCGTCATTTTGGGCATCAAGGTGCGCGTGACCGGCATGGAGCATCTGCCCCTGGGCAAGAACAGCGGCGCGATTTTGCTGGTCAAGCACCAGTCCACCTTGGAGACCTTTTTGCTGCCCGCCCTCATGCCGCACCCGCTGGCCTTTGTGTTCAAGAAAGAGCTGCTTTACGTGCCCTTTTTTGGCTGGTCCATGGCGCGGCTGGACATGATCCATATCGACCGCAGCCTGCGCGCGCGGGCCTTTGCCAAGGTGGTGTCGCAGGGCAAAGAGCTGCTGGCGCGCGGCGTGTGGGTCATCATGTTTCCTGAGGGTACGCGCATCCCGCGTGGCGAAAAGGGTGAGTACAAGTCGGGCGGCACGCGCCTGGCGATTCAAACCGGCGCCCCGGTGTTTCCGATTGCGGTGAGTTCGGCCAAATGCTGGCCGCGCAAGGCCTTTGTCAAACACCCCGGCACCGTGGACGTGTCGATTGGTCCGGCCATTTCGGGCGAGGGCCGCCGCCCCGAAGAAATGATGCGCGAGGTGGAGACCTGGATCGAGACCGAAATGCACCGCCTCGACCCCGAGGCCTACCCCGCCGCCTGAGCCGAAGACGAGGTACTGCGTGCATCCCCTGTTGCGCTTCACGCTGGATTTGTTTGATCCCCAGCCGCAGCAGCGCCCGGCGCCCAACGTCCCGCGCGCCCGCGCCAAGCCATCCCAACCCGTAGCGTCGCCGCTGAAAAGTGAAGCGCTGCCGGCCAGCGCCGCCCCCAGCCCGGACGCGGACTTTTGCCATCCCCAGGCCACGCGCCAGGTGCAGCTCGACGGCGTGCTGGTGGCCTACGCCCTGGTGCGCGGCAAGCGGCGCACCATTGGCATGGTGGTCGGGCCCGATGGCCTGGGCGTGCGCGCCCCGCGCTGGACGCCGCTGGTTGAAATAGACGCGGCACTGCAAGCCAAAGCCCTGTGGATCGTGCGCAAACTGCGAGAGACCCGCGAACGCCAGGTGCAGCTCAGCCAGACCCGCATTGAGTGGCGCGACGGCGCGCAGTTTCCTTACCTGGGCGGCACGGTGCGCTTGCTGCTCGACCCCGGCCACCGCTTTGTTGGCGCGGGCGCGCAGCTCGACGACGCGCCCTTGCCTGCGCCAGAGGGTGCAGGGTCGCCTTTGCCCGGCACCGCAGTGCGTCTGCTGCGCGTGGCCTTGCCGCCCACGGCGAGCGCCGCCCAAATCCGCGACGCAGTGCAGGCCTGGCTGATGCGCCAGGCGCTGGACCTGTTTGCCCAGCGCTTGGCGCACTTTGGCCCCTTGTTGCAAGTGCAGCACAAGCGCCTGGCGCTCAGCAGCGCGGGCACCCGCTGGGGCAGCGCCCGCAGCGACGGCTCCATCCGCCTGAACTGGCGCCTGATGCACTTTGGCTTGCCGGTGATCGACTACGTGGTGGCCCACGAACTCAGCCACCTGCGGGTGATGAACCACAGCCCCCAGTTCTGGGACACGGTGCGCAGCGTGGTGCCGGACTACCCGGTGCAGCGCAATGCGCTCAAGAGCGAGCTTGCGCCCTTGTGGTGAGCGCCGCTGCAGGCGCTTGAGCGCGCGGTTTTGACTTTAAGCCGCCGCCTTCACCGCAAACCGGTACACCCCATCTTCGCCCAGGCGCCGTTGCAACTGCCCTTCAAACCACAGCAAGTGCAAATGCGCCACGGCCTCGCCCATGGCGAAGGTCATTTGGTGCAAATCGAGTTCGCGTTTAAACATGATCGGGATGATGTCGCGCGCGCTGCACGGCGCTGCGGCGCAGGCCTGCATCACCTCGGCCAGGCGGTCGCGGTGGTGGTCGTGTAGCTGGGCTATGCGGGTGTGCAAGCCGGTAAAGGGCTTGCCGTGGGCGGGCAGGGTGAGCGTGTGTTCTGGCAGGTCGGCAAATTTGTCTATCGAGTCCAGAAACAAGCGCAGCGCGTTGGCCTCGGGCTCTTGCTCGTAGACGCTGACGTTGGTGGAGATGCGCGGCAGCATCATGTCGCCGCCGATCAGCACTTGCAGCGCATCGCAGTACAGCGCAATGTGCTCGGGCGCGTGGCCGTAGCCGCTGATGCAGCGCCAGATCTGGCCCCCGATGTGCAACAGTTTGCCGTCCATCAGGCGGACGTAGCTCTCGGGCATGGACGGCACCAGGGATGGAAAGTAGTTGGTGCGGGCGCGGATTTTGGCTACCGATTCGGGGTCGGTCAGGCCGTGTTGGGCAAAGTAGGCCGCCGAGCGCTCGCCGCCAAAGCCGTTGTCGCCCAGACAGGCCATGCGCGCCACCTGGTAGTCGGTGGCGCTGATCCAAAGGGCTACGTTCCAGCGCTGGCACAGCCAATGCGCCAGGCCGATGTGGTCGGGGTGCATGTGCGTGGCAATCACCCGCAAAATAGGCAGGCCGTCCAGCTCGTTGGCAATGATGGATTCCCACTGGGCTTTGGACTCGTCGCGGTGAATGCAGCAGTCCACCACGCTCCAGCCGTCCACTGGGCCGTTTTCACTCATCTGCGTGTCGCGCAGCAGCCACAGGTTGATGTGGTTGAGCGCAAACGGCAGCGCCATGCGAATCCACTTGATGCCGGGCGCGACCTCGATGCAGCGGCCCTGTTCGGGCAGTGCATCGCCCAGGGGGTAGTGGAGTTGCTGTTCGAGTGCGTTCATGGGGCTCACTTTTATGCTTCATAATTGACGTTTACGTAAACGTCAACTCGGGCGATTGTAGGCAGCACACGCGGCTTCCCCTGTCGCCTTGGTTTGCGCCCATTGACCGCTTTTTCTGGAGCCCTCGGACCACGGCATGAGCACCACTTTCAGCATTGGCGACCTGGCCCGCGAGTTTGACCTGACCACGCGCGCCATCCGGTTTTACGAAGACCTGGGGCTCTTGCAGCCCGAGCGCACCGGCCCGCTGGGGCGCAACCGGGTTTACAGCGTGCGTGACCGCACCCGCCTCAAACTCACCCTGCGCGCCAAGCGCCTGGGCCTGAGCCTGACCGAAGCCAAGGACATCATCGAAACCTACGACAGTCCGCGCGACACCGGCATGCAATTGACCAAGTTTTTGGCGGTGCTCGACGCCCACCGCGCCCGCATTGAGGAACAAATGGCCGACCTGCAGGCGAACTTGGACGAAATCAAAGTCCACCAGCGCGAGGCCCGCGCCTTGTTGGCTAAAGCCGAAGCCCCCACCCCTAAAGCGACCAAGCCTGCCAAGGCCAAAAAGGCGCCTGCCGCCCTGACTACCGATGACCTCTAAACCTACCGCTACCGCGCCCGACGCACTCTGGCAGCGCGTGCAAAACAGCCTGAACCGCCAGGGCATGATGGTGCACCTGCAAGCGCGCCTAGTGCGCGTCGAGCCGGGCTTGGTGGAGATCGCCTTGCCGTATTCCGACCGCGTGACCCAGCAGCAAAACGGCTTTCATGGCGGCGCCATGGGCGCGCTGGCCGATATTGCCGGGGGCTACGCGGCCTTGACGGTGGCTGCGGAGGGCCTGGAAGTCACCACCATTGAATACAAGATCAACTTCTTAGCCGCCTTTCAAGGCGGCGAGTTGCGCGCAGTAGGCCGCGTGGTGCGCGCCGGGCGCCGCATCATCGTCACCACCGCCGAGGTGCTGCACTTGGCCGCCGACGGGCGACAAAGCCCTTGCGCCGTAATGCAGCAAACCCTGACCACGGTGCCCGCCACGCCTTGAGCCTGCTTGGACATTCGTTGCGCAACCCGATTTGAACCCCTAAGGAGCTTTCCCATGAACAATTTGCCCGGCCTGGACTTTCAACTCGGCGAAGACGTCGATGCCTTGCGCGACGCGGTGCGCGAATTTGCGCAGGCCGAGATCGCGCCGCGCGCTGCCGAGATCGACAAGCACGACCAGTTCCCCATGGACCTGTGGCAAAAAATGGGCAGTTTGGGCGTGCTCGGCATCACCGTGGGCGAGGAATACGGCGGCGCCAACATGGGCTACCTGGCGCACATGGTGGCCATGGAAGAAATCTCGCGCGCCAGCGCCAGCGTGGGCCTGAGCTACGGTGCGCACAGTAATTTGTGCGTCAACCAGATCAAGCGCAACGGCAGCGAGGCGCAGCGCGCCAAATACCTGCCCAAGCTGATCAGTGGCGAACACGTGGGGGCGCTGGCCATGAGCGAGCCCGGCGCGGGCAGCGACGTGCTGAGTATGAAGCTGCGCGCTGAGGACAAGGGTGGCTACTACCTGCTCAATGGCAGCAAGATGTGGATTACCAACGGGCCCGACGCCGACACGCTGGTGGTTTACGCCAAAAGCGAGCCTGAATTGGGCGCGCGTGGCGTGACCGCCTTTTTGATCGAAAAAGACATGCCCGGCTTCTCGGTGGCGCAAAAGCTCGACAAGCTGGGCATGCGCGGCAGCCACACCGGGGAGCTGGTGTTCCATAACGTCGAAGTGCCCGCTGCCAACGTGCTCGGTGGACTGAACCAAGGCGCCAAGGTGTTGATGAGCGGGCTGGACTACGAGCGTGCGGTGCTCTCCGGCGGGCCGCTGGGCATCATGCAGGCGGTGATGGACAACGTGGTGCCCTACATCCACGACCGCAAGCAGTTTGGCCAAAGCATTGGCGAGTTCCAGCTGATCCAGGGCAAGGTGGCCGATATGTACACCGTGCTGCAAGCCGGGCGCGCGTTTGCCTACACGGTGGCCAAAAACCTCGACGCCCTGGGTGCCGAGCATGTGCGCCGGGTGCGCAAGGACTGCGCCAGCGTGATCTTGTGGACGGCCGAAAAAGCCACCTGGATGGCCGGCGAGGGCGTGCAGATCTTCGGCGGCAACGGCTACATCAACGACTACCCGCTGGGCCGCCTGTGGCGCGACGCCAAGCTGTACGAGATTGGCGCGGGCACCAGCGAAATTCGCCGCATGCTGATCGGGCGCGAGCTGTTTGCCGAGACCCTGTAATGTGGGGGTTCAATGAAACAACTTTCATGATTGGGGGCGCCGCGCACCTTCATGAAAGTTAGTGGCGCTTCTTACACTGCGCCACCTCCTCAAGAAAGCAACTGACCATGAGCACCGAGCTAACCGAACTGTTTGACAAAAACCGCGACTGGGCCCGTAAAACCGAAGAGCGCGAGGCCGGCTTCTTCACGCGCTTATTGCAGCAGCAAAAGCCCGAGTACCTGTGGATTGGCTGCGCCGACAGCCGGGTGCCGGCCAATGAACTGGTCGGTCTGCTGCCCGGCGAATTGTTTGTGCACCGCAACGTGGCCAATTTGCTGGTGCACTCTGACCTGAACGCCTTGTCGGTCATCCAGTACGCGGTGGACGCGTTGGGGGTCAAACACATCATTGTGGTGGGCCACAGCAACTGCGGTGGCATACGCGCTGCCATGACCAACCAGCGCGCTGGCCTGGTGGACAACTGGCTGCGCCATGTGCAAGACGTGCGTGATGCGCATGAGGCCTTCCTCGAGAGCCTGCCAGAGGACTGCCGGGTCGATGCACTGGTGGAGCTCAATGTGCTGGAGCAAGCCCGCAACGTCTGCCGCACCACCGTGGTGGCCGATGCCTGGCAGCGCGGGCAGTCGGTGGTGGTGCATGGCTGGGTCTATGGCCTGCACAACGGCTTGCTGCAAGACATGTGCATCACCGCCGCCAGCGTGGACGAAGTCACCCCGGCCTATGGCCGCGCACTGTACGCACTGCGCCAGCGCTGGTCGCAGCGCACACGCAACGCCTGAACCAAAGCACAGCACCATGTTCCCCACCCGCCTGGATTCCTCGGTTGCCTACGATATTGCCAAGGCGATGATGGACGGCTTTAACCGCCATTACCGCCTGTTTCGCACCGAGTCGGCGCGCGCCCAGCACCGCTTTGAGACGGCAGACTGGCACGGCCAGCAGCGCGCGCAGCGCGAGCGCATTGAGTTCTACGACCTGCGGGTGCTGGAATGCTCCAACCGGCTGGAGCGCGAATTCAAGGCCGGCGAGCAGCCCATGGACGTGTGGCAGCAAATCAAGCTGCACTACATCGGCCTGTTAGTGGACCACCACCAGCCCGAGCTGGCCGAGACCTTTTTCAACTCGGTCACCACCAAAATCCTGCACCGCGCCTATTTTCAGAACGACTTCATCTTTGTGCGCCCGGCCGTCAGCACCGAGTACATCGAAGACAGCGGCGCCCAGGCGCGCCCCACCTACCGCGCTTACTACCCCACGCCGGAGACCATGGCCGAGGTGCTGGTGCGCATGGTGCAAGACTTTGACTTGCGCCTGGCCTTTGAGGACCTGGCACGCGACGCCGCCTGGGTGGCCGACGCCATGCAGGAGCGCCTGGGCAACGCCAAGTTGCGGGCCAACTTTCAGATCCAGGTGCTATCGGGCCTGTTTTTCCGCAACAAAGGCTGCTACGTGGTGGGCAAGCTGATCAATGGCTTTAACGAATTTCCTTTTGCGCTGCCGGTCTTGCACAACAAAAAGGGCGTTTTGGTCATAGACGCGGCGCTGTTTGGCGAAGAAGATTTGCTGATGTTGTTCAGCTTCGCCCGCGCCTACTTCATGGTGGACATGGAAATTCCGTCCGCCTATGTGCAGTTTTTGCGCAGCATGATGCCGCGCAAACCGCGCAACGAAATCTACAACGCGCTGGGCCTGGCCAAGCAGGGCAAGACCCTGTTTTACCGCGACTTTTTGCACCACCTGCGCCACTCGACCGACAAGTTCCGCATCGCCCCGGGCATCAAGGGCATGGTGATGCTGGTGTTTGACCTGCCGAGTTTTCCGTATGTGTTCAAGGTCATCAAGGACTTTTATCCGCCGCCCAAAGACACCTCGCGCGAACAGATCAAAGGCAAGTACCTGCTGGTCAAACAGCACGACCGCGTGGGCCGCATGGCCGACACGCTGGAGTACAGCGAGGTGGGTTTCCCACGCGCGCGCTTTGACGACGCCCTGATTGCCGAGATCGAAAAGTTCGCCCCCAGCCAGCTGGAAATCAGCGACCGCGATGGCGATGGCACGCAAGAGGTGATCATCAAGCACGTCTATATCGAGCGGCGCATGATTCCTTTGAACATTTACCTTCAAGAAGCCTTTGACGCCGGTGGCGCCAACCCGGCCGACACCTCGCCCGAGGCGGCACGGGCGCGCGAGCAGATCGAACGCGGTGTGGTCGAGTACGGCAACGCCATCAAAGACCTGGTGGCCGCCAACATCTTTCCGGGCGACATGCTGTGGAAGAACTTTGGCATTACCCGCCACGGCAAGGTAGTGTTTTACGACTACGACGAGATCGAATACATCACCGACTGCAACTTCCGCCAGGTGCCCGCGCCGCGCAACGAGGAAGACGAAATGTCAGGGGAGATCTGGTATTCGGTGGGGCCTAACGATGTGTTTCCCGAAACCTTTGCCCCGTTCTTGCTCGGTAACCCGGCAGTGCGCAGCGTGTTCATGAAGCACCACGCCGACCTGCTGGACGCCAGCTTCTGGCAGGCCCACAAAGACCGCATTGCCGCTGGCTATGTGCACGACGTGTTTCCCTATGACCGCGACAAGCGGTTCCCCCGCGCCTGAAGGCGCCCTTTTTCCAGGAGTAATTTGCCATGCAAGACCCCATCGTTATCGTCAGCGCCGCCCGCACGCCCATGGGCGCGTTCCAAGGCGATTTTTCCAGCCTCGCCGCCCATGACTTGGGTGGTGCGGCCATCAAGGCTGCCATGGAGCGCGCTGGTGTGGCGCCCGCGCTGGTCGACGAAGTGCTGTTTGGCAACTGCCTGATGGCTGGTCAGGGCCAGGCCCCGGCGCGCCAGGCGGCTTTCAAGGGCGGCTTGCCCATCAGCGCGGGCGCGGTCACGCTGTCCAAGATGTGTGGCTCGGGCATGCGCGCGGTCATGTTTGCGCACGACATGCTGGCCGCAGGCAGCGCCGACGTGCTGGTGGCCGGCGGCATGGAAAGCATGACCAACGCCCCCTATTTGCTGCAAAAGGCGCGCGGCGGCTACCGCATCGGCCACGACCGCATTTTTGACCACATGATGCTCGACGGCCTGGAAGACGCGTACGAGGCCGGCCGCTCCATGGGCACTTTTGGCGAAGACTGCGCCGCCAAATACGGCTTCACCCGCGCCCAGCAAGACGCGTTTGCCACCGCCAGCGTGCAGCGCGCCCAGGCCGCCACGCAGTCGGGCGCGTTTGCCGCCGAGATCACCCCGGTCACCGTCAAAACCCGCGCGGGCGAGAGCGTGATCTCGATTGACGAAGGCCCGGGCAAAGTCAAGCTCGACAAGATTCCCACGCTCAAAGCTGCGTTCAAAAAGGACGGCACCATCACAGCCGCCAGCAGCTCCAGCATCAACGACGGCGCCGCCGCACTGGTGATGATGCGCGCATCCACCGCTGCCAAATTAGGCTGCAAGCCCCTGGCCAAAATCGTCAGCCACGCGGTGCACGCGCAAGAACCCAACTGGTTTGCCACCGCCCCCGTGGGCGCGGTGAACAAGGCCCTGGCCAAGGCCGGCTGGACGGTGAAAGACGTGGACTTGTGGGAAGTGAACGAAGCCTTTGCCGTGGTGCCCATGGCGCTGATGCACGACTTGCAGATCAGCCACGACATCGTCAACGTCAACGGCGGCGCCTGCGCCCTGGGCCACCCGATTGGCGCGTCGGGCGCCCGCATCATGGTCACGCTGATCCATGCGCTCAAGGCGCGTGGCCTGACAAAAGGCGTGGCTACTTTGTGCATTGGTGGCGGTGAAGGTACTGCCGTTGCGCTTGAAATGCTGTAAGCCACTCCGGCCCCGACGTTTTCTTTTTTTTCCGTTTCACCGCTAGGCCCCCATGCTGTTGACCCCCGACCAAGAATCCGTGCGCGACGCCGTGCGCGCTTTTGCCCAAGCCGAGCTGTGGCCGCATGCCGCGCGCTGGGACAAGGAACACACCTTTCCCAAAGCGGCGCACCAAGGCCTGGCCGCGCTGGGCGCCTATGGCATTTGCGTGCCTGAAGAATTTGGTGGCGCGCAGATGGACTACCTGACGCTGGCCGTGGTGCTGGAAGAAATTGCCGCAGGCGACGGCGGCACCAGCACGGTGATCAGCGTGACCAATTGCCCGGTCAACGCCATATTGCTGCGCTACGGTAACGCGGCGCAAAAGAAGCAGTGGCTCACGCCCCTGGCCCAGGGCGAAATGCTGGGTGCGTTTTGCCTGACCGAGCCGCACGTGGGCTCGGACGCGTCGAGCCTGCGGACCACGGCGGTGAAGGACGGTGATGAATACGTGATCAACGGCGTCAAGCAATTCATCACCAGCGGCAAAAACGGCGACGTGGCCATCGTGATTGCCGTCACCGACAAGGGCGCGGGCAAGCGCGGCATGAGCGCATTCTTGGTGCCCACCAACACGCCGGGCTACGTGGTGGCACGGCTGGAGGACAAGCTGGGCCAGCACAGCAGCGACACGGCGCAAATCAACTTTGACAACTGCCGTATCCCGGCTGAGAACCTGATCGGCAAAGAGGGCGAGGGCTATGGCATCGCCTTGGGCGGGCTAGAAGGCGGGCGCATCGGCATTGCCGCGCAAAGCGTGGGCATGGCGCGCAGCGCCTTTGAGGTGGCGCTGGCCTATTCCAAAGATCGCCAAAGCTTCGGCCAGCCCATCTTCAACCACCAGGCGGTGGGCTTCCGGCTGGCCGATTGCGCCACGCAGATTGAGGCCGCCCGCCAGCTCATCTGGCACGCTGCCGCCCTGCGCGACGCCGGGCGACCCTGCCTGAAAGAAGCCGCCATGGCCAAGCTGTTTGCCAGCGAAATGGCCGAGCAGGTTTGCAGCGTTGCCATCCAAACCCTGGGCGGCTACGGCTATGTGAGCGACTTTCCGGTGGAGCGCATTTACCGCGATGTGCGCGTGTGCCAGATTTATGAAGGCACGAGCGACGTGCAGAAGATCATTATTCAGCGGGGGCTTTAGGGCGCTGCGCGGGAGCTCGCGCCCTACCTTATCGCCTCCGAGTGCTTAGTGCATCCAGAGACCATGTCGCGCCGCTGGCAGCGACCTTGGGAAGCGCTACATCCAAACCTAGCTAACGCGATGTCGCAATGCCTCCGTTTGGGCTCACCATCGCACAAAATAACCATTTCAATAAAGACTAGAGTTATTGTTTTTGAAGTTATAGTGTTTGTACCGTAGAACTTCCCGAAGCTGATTCAGCAAGCGGGGCGGTTGGGGAATATAGGTGACGGGTTTGAAGGGATCATGAATGCTGCAATTACATTCAGTGCGTGCATGCCAAGGCGAAATAACAAGGGGTATTGCGCAACTTTTCGCTGTTTCGATCAAACCGGCATGCCCAGCTTATTTTGTCGTCTAAATTGGGAATTCCGAGATATGCGCTTGGCTACGTTGCGCTGGGCGTCACATCGGCGTCTCGGATCAGCATACGGATATTGCGATGACCTGCTTGGCTGACTTCATGACTTGGGAGAACTTGGCGGCAATCTCCAACTCGGCGTTTATGACATCGCTCGTTGGTGCGCTTGCCGGAGCCTACGCTGGTGCCTATGCCGCGCAGAGGATTGCTGAGCGCAGCAAAGAGCGGGTGGAGTTTCAAGCGCAAATTCGGAATACGAATGCCGCAATTACTCTTTCATTCATGGTTTGCAACGCAGCGATCTCGTTGAAGAAGCAGCAGACCAAAGGGTTGTGCGAAAGCTATTTCAAGAAGAAAACCGAGTTGGAGGGCTTCCTACAAAAACGCAAGGTCGGAGAGATTTCCCATGACGTTCCGTTCGAGTTCCAAGCAGACCTTAGAAGCGTTCCCTTTCCCGCTGTTCCAATAGATGCGTTGCGTTCGCTCGTCTACGAAAAGCTGGCTGTTTCAGCGCGTCCACTTGCGCTAGTAGCTACTCTCACCGGTGCGCTTTCGTCACTCGGCGAAACAATCGAAAACAGAAATGGACTAATCGCGAGTTTCAGGCAGCTACCGCCGCAGGCCCGCGATGCGGCGTTACCAGCGCTCTACTTCGGTAGACTGTTGATTTCCATCCAATCTTGACCCCAGTTTTCCATTCAAACCTGACCCCACTCTTTGCAGTTTAAGGCCCTGCCATTAGCCTGTGGATAAGTCTTAGTTTCACTCTGTTGGCATCGGTTCTCCTTGTGTCAGCGTCGGCTGTTTGG
>CANFWT010000053.1 GCA_947450895.1 Comamonadaceae bacterium
ACGGTAATGCGGGGGGAGGTGGCCTCGTCGTCGGGCAGCATGAGCTGGTAGCTGCGGTCGCAGGCCAGGGCCAGCTCCAAGAAACTGCCCGCAAAGCAAGAACCCGCCTCAATCAGCGCAAACAGGCTGCGCGATGAAACGTCCAGGCGACTGAAGGTGCGGCGCAGCAGTCCGATGGTTTCGCGCACCAGCCAGTGGTTTTGGTTCGCCAACAGCGCGGCGTCCATGGCCAGCACCGCAGCGGCGTCGCCCTGGGTTTTGATGAGCCAGGTACCGATCTCGTTCTCGTTGGTGCGCATCAGCAAAATCGCGTCTTCGACTTCGCGCGCCATCACTAGCGGGTACCAGTTTGAACCTGCGGCCTCGATCTCGGCCGCGGTGACGGGCTGCGCGCCGCTGGGAGCGTGCACGGTAAACACGGCGGTGCGCTTGGCGCGGTCGATGTCCACCTTGACGTGGCTGTAATGCAGGGCGTCGGCGCTGTGGCTGCGTTGCAGGGGCGTGAGCGCCACGCCTTTGCCGTTGGCGGGGCGGTCGCTCAGGGCTGCGAGTTCCAGGGCGCGGGCTTGCACGCGGGCGGCAAAGTCGGCGGGGCGCACGGTTTCGTCCACCAGGCGCCATTCCACGGCCTTCTTGCCACGCACGCCTTCGACGCTGGTGCAAAACAGGTCGGCCAGGTCGTGGCGCACTTTGCGCTTGTCGGTCACGCGGGTCAGGCCGCCGGTGCCGGGCAACACGCCCAACAAAGGCACTTCAGGCAGGCTCACCGCGCTGGAACGGTCGTCCACCAAGATGATTTCGTCACACGCCAGGGCCAGCTCGTAGCCGCCACCGGCGCAGGCGCCGTTCACGGCAGCCAAGAATTTGAGGCCGCTGTGGGCGGAAGAGTCTTCCAGGCCGTTGCGGGTCTCGTTGGTGAACTTGCAAAAGTTCACCTTCCAAGCGTGGCTGCTCACGCCCAACATAAAGATGTTGGCGCCTGAGCAGAACACTTTGTCTTTGGCGCTGGTCACCACCACGGTGCGCACTTCGGGGTGTTCAAAGCGAATGCGCTGGATGGCGTCGTTGAGCTCGATGTCCACACCCAGGTCGTAGCTGTTGAGCTTGAGCTTGTAGCCGGGGCGCAGACCGGCGTTTTCGTCAAAGTCGGCTTTGAGGGTGGCCACTGCACCGTCAAAGCTGAGTTTCCAGTGCTTGTACTGGGCCGGGTTGGTTTCGTAACTGACGGTGTTGGATGACATGGATGGATGCTCCTGAAGAATATGCACAAAACTGCACTTTTGAATGATGACGCATGATAGTGCATGCTTTAAATCACCGTCAAGCAGTTTTTTGCATTTATTTTTCAGGCCTGCAATTGCAGGCCTTGGCGCACCGTGTGGCGCAGCAACTCAAAGGTCGCGTCCAGCGGCTGCGCGCTGGTGTTCACACGAAGCTGCGCCTTGGAATAAAAGGGCGCGCGGCCTGTCAGGATGCCTTTGAGGTCTTCCATCGCCTCTTTGCTTGCCGCCATGGGGCGCATATCCCCTTGGGCGATGACGCGGCGCATATGGTCTTCGGGCTCGGCCTGCAGCCATACCGTGGTGCAGTGCGCCAGCAACAAGTTAAAGCTGGCCGGGTCGGACACCAAGCCGCCGGGCGTAGCAATCACTGCCTCGGGGTAGATCTGAATGGTCTCTTCCAAGGCCCGGCGCTCGTAGCGGCGGTAGGCGTTGACGCCATACAAAGCCTGGATTTCGGCCACGCTGCAACCGGCAAACTTCTCAATCTCCTGACTGAGCTCGACAAATGGGAAATCCAGGTCTTGCGCCAGCATGTGCCCCAGCGTGGACTTGCCCGCGCCGCGCAGGCCAATGAGCGCCACACGCGGGCTCAAGACGGCGTTGCCGCCGCCCGTGCCCAGCAGCTCGCCAATGGCCACGCGCACTTTTTGCAAGGTGGCGTCGTCGCGCTGGTCCAGCATTTCGCGAATCATCAGCCACTCGGGCGAGGAGGTGGTCACGTCGCCAATCAGCTCGCTCACCGTGCATTGCAGGGCACTGGCCACTTGCAACAGCACCAGCACCGAGGCGTTACCTACGCCGTACTC
Organism: Comamonadaceae bacterium; assembly: GCA_947450895.1. Taxonomy (GTDB): domain Bacteria; phylum Pseudomonadota; class Gammaproteobacteria; order Burkholderiales; family Burkholderiaceae_C; genus Allorhodoferax. The sequence continues at coordinate 2,090 of CANFWT010000053.1, forward strand.
CATATTGGCCAGATGGCGTTCGGACACCTCTGCCGCCAGGGCCAGTGCCTTGCGCGTCATGCCCCGGCGCGCGCGCAAGGCGCCCACTCGCGCGCCCAAGGCCACCAAAAACGGGTGCTTGGTCGGGGGCGACAAGTCCTCTGTATCCGCCCCGTCTCTCGGTGTTAACCCTGATACCTGCAATATAGTGCTTGACATGTTCCTGCTTCCGATTTATCTTTCGCATGCAGAATAATTCATTCCTCCGAAAATCACAAGCCATCAGGACAACGCAGCATGCCTTTTTCTTCCTCTATCGCTGAATTCCGCAGCCATTTGGCCCCATTGTGCGCATCACTGGCGGGCAAGCCCCTCGATACAGATCTGGCCGACTGGCTCAACGCCACGCACGGCGTGGGCAGCAGCAGCTTTGCCACCCTGCAAGCCGACTGCCAGCGCGGCGTGGCCGAAGGCTGGTTGTGCAACCGAGAAGGCGGCGGCATCCGCTACGGCCGCATTTTCAAGGTGGCTGACGATTTGCAGCGTTTCTCGGTGGACGTGGTGGACATGGAAAACGTGGCCGGCCCGCACCACACCCACCCGCAGGGCGAGATTGACCTGGTCATGCCCCTCGCAGGCGACGCATTGTTTGACGGCCACCCTGCCGGTTGGATGGTCTGCCCGCCCGGCTCGGCCCACAGCCCCACCGTCACCCAGGGCCGCGCCCTGGTGCTGTATTTGCTGCCCGAGGGCGACATTGTTTTCACCCGCTGAGCCCCATTTTTCTTTAGTGACCCAACCCAGACATTTCCCCATGACCGAACTACTTCCTAATTACTTTGGCGGCCAGTGGTCGCATGGCACCGGTGCGGGCAGCACCTTGGTGGATCCCGTGCTGGGCACGCCTCTGGTGCGGGTGGACGCCACCGGGCTGGACTTGGCCGCAGGCTTTGCCTTTGCCCGCGACACCGGCGGCGCCGCGCTGCGCGCGCTGAGCTACCGCGAACGCGCCGCCATGCTGGCGGCGGCTGTCAAAGTCTTGCAAGCCAACCGTGACGCCTATTACGAGATCGCCACCGCCAACAGCGGCACGGTAAAAAATGACTCAGCGGTGGACATTGACGGCGGCATTTTTACCCTGGGCACCTACGCCAAATTGGGCGAATCGCTGGGCGAGCGCCACCACCTGGTGGACGCCGACATGGTGCGTCTGGGCAAAGACCCGCTGTTCCAGTCGCAGCATGTGCTGGTGCCCACGCGCGGCGTGGCGCTGTTGATCAATGCGTTCAACTTTCCGTCCTGGGGCCTGTGGGAGAAAGCGGCGCCTGCGCTGCTTTCCGGGGTGCCGGTCATCGTCAAGCCCGGCACCGCAACCGCGTGGCTGACCCAGCGCATGGTGCAAGACGTGGTCCATGCGGGTATTTTTCCGCCCGGCGCCCTGTCTATCGTGTGCGGTAGCTCGGCCGGACTGTTGGACGCGCTGCAGCCGCTGGACGTGCTGTCGTTCACCGGCTCGGCCGAAACCGCCCACCAGGTGCGGGCCCACGCCGCCGTGGCCCAGCGCTCGGTGCGCGTCAATATAGAGGCCGACAGCCTGAACTCAGCCTATCTGCTGCCTGGGGAAGACGCCAGCAGCGCCGCCTTTGGCCTGCTGGTCAAAGAAGTGGCGCGCGAGATGACGGTCAAGTCGGGCCAGAAGTGCACCGCCATTCGCCGCGTTTTTGTGCCCGAAGATTTGTATGACGCCGCCGCCCAGGCCCTAGGCGCGCGCCTGGCTGCCACCACCGTGGGCAACCCGCGCAATGAGACGGTGCGCATGGGCGCGCTGGTCAACCGGGCGCAGATGAGCTCGGTGCGCCAAGGTTTACAGCAGCTGCAAACCCAGGCCGACACCTTGTATGACGGCGCCAACACCCCGCTGGTGGACGCCGACCCGGCGATTGCCTGCTGCGTCGGCCCCACGCTCTTGGGCGCGCGCAATGCCGATGCCGCCGATGTGGTGCACGCCATGGAAGTGTTTGGCCCGGTGGCCACCTTGCTGCCCTACCGCAGCAGCGCCCACGCGCTGGAGCTGATCCGCCGGGGCCAGGGCTCCTTGGTGTCGTCCATTTATGGCAGCGACCCACAGGCTTTGGCCGACGCCGCGCTGGCGCTGGCCGACAGCCACGGCCGCGTGCACAGCATTTCGCCTGACGTGGCCGCCTCGCAAACCGGTCATGGCAACGTGATGCCCCAGTCTTTGCACGGCGGCCCGGGCCGCGCGGGCGGCGGCGAAGAACTCGGCGGCCTGCGCGCCCTGGGCTTCTACCACCGCCGCAGCGCGGTGCAGGCCAGTACCAGTGTATTGAACTTGTTGCGCCCCAGCGACGCAGCCACCACCGCCTAAGAGAGATCGCCATGACGAGCACCACCGCCCTGGGCCCCAACAGCCCTTACTTCAACTTTGCGCAGTACCTGCTGGACTGCAACGCGCAGCGACCCGACAAACTGGCCTTTGTGGATGACGCGGGAAGTCTAAGTTTTGGCGCCTTGGCCGAGCGCATTCGCGCCATGGCCGGCGCCCTGCGTTGCTGCGGCGTGCACCGCGAAGAACGCGTGCTGCTGCTGATGCACGACTGCAAGGACTGGCCCACCACCTTTTTGGGCGCTATGTACGCGGGCATCGTGCCGGTGGCAGTGAACACCTTGCTGACTGCCGAGGACTACGCCTATATGCTGCAAAAAAGCCGCGCCCGAGTGGCCCTGGTGTCGCAGGCTTTGCTGCCAGTGCTGCAGCAAGCGATGGCCTTGGCTGCACAAAGTGGCGGGCATGAGGTGAAGCACATCGTGGTGTCCGCACCGAACGAGCCGCTGCCCGAAGGCGTGCTGGCGCTGGACGACTTTTTGGCGGCCCACGCGCCCTTGGCCGAATGCGCCCCTACCGGCGCGGACGATCCTGGGTTTTGGTTGTTTTCTTCCGGCTCCACCGGTCGGCCCAAAGCCACGGTGCACAGCCAGATCAACCCCTACTGGACGGCGGTCCTGTACGGCCAAAAGGTGTTGGAACTCAACGCCCAAGACGTTTGCTTTTCCGCCGCCAAGTTGTTTTTTGCCTATGGACTGGGCAACGGCCTGAGCTTTCCGCTCAGCGTGGGTGCCACCACGCTGCTGATGGCCGAGCGGCCCACGCCAGACGCGGTGTTCAAGCGCTGGCGTGGCCAGGTGGGCGCGCTGCAGCCCACGGTGTTTTTTGGCGCGCCCACTGGATTTGCGGGCATGCTGGCGTCCCCCGGTCTGCCGGCCAAAGCCGATACCGTGTTGCGCCTGGTGTCTTCGGCGGGCGAAGCGCTGCCCAGCGAACTCGGTCAGCGCTTCAAGGCGCATTTCGGCGTGGACATTGTGGACGGCATTGGTTCAACCGAGATGCTGCACATTTACCTGTCCAACCTGCCACACCGCGTACGTTATGGCACCACGGGCTGGCCGGTGCCGGGCTACGAGCTCTCGCTGCGCGGTGACGATGGCCAGCCTGTGGCCGACGGCGAGGTGGGTGACCTGTTCATCCAGGGGCCCAGTTCCGCACTGATGTACTGGGGCAACCGCGAAAAGACCTGCGAAACCTTCCAGGGCGTGTGGACGCGCAGTGGCGACAAATACGTGCGCAACGCGGACGGCAGCTACACCTACAGCGGGCGCAGTGACGACATGCTCAAGGTCAGCGGCATTTACGTATCGCCCTTTGAAGTGGAGGCCACACTGGTGCAGCACCCGGGTGTGCTGGAGGCGGCCGTCATTGGTGCGCCTGACGGGGAGGGCCTGATCAAGACCCGTGCCTACGTGGTGTGCAAGCCCGGTGTGACGCTCCAAGCGGATGAGCTGAAGGCTTTTGTCAAAGACCGCCTGGCGCCCTACAAATACCCGCGTGTGATCGAATTTTTGGACGAGCTGCCCAAGACGGCCACCGGCAAAATCCAGCGCTTTAAGCTGCGCGAACGCGCGTTGCAAAACCCATGATCCCAGCCGGCCAAGCGGCCCTCGCCTTCCATGCTGCGGCGCTGGTTCCGATCGACTGGCAGGGCCAGCGCGTTGCGCTGGAGTACCAGTGGCTGCGCGCGCCTGCCGCGGATGCTGCAAGTCCGCTGGTCGTGTTTTTGCACGAAGGCCTGGGTTCGTTGGCGATGTGGAAGGACTTTCCGCAGCAGCTGTGCGCAGCGGCGCGCTGCCGTGGCCTGGTGGTTTCGCGCCCTGGCTACGGCCATTCGACCCCTTTGGCAGCAGGCACGCGCTGGGAAGCCGACTTCCTGGAGCGCCAGGCAACCGAAGTAATGCCCGCCGCGCTCGCCGCCCTGGGCGTGGATGCGCACGCGCAGCCCCTGTGGCTGCTAGGCCACAGCGACGGCGCCTCGATTGCGCTGCTGTTTGCCGCTGCCTATCCGGCCCAGGCGGCCGGCGTGGTGGCTCTGGCGCCACACTGGTTTGTCGAAGAACAGACCGTGGCCAGCATCGCAGCGCTGCAGCAGCCTGCGGTGCGTGCGCCGCTGCTGGCGCGTCTGGCGCGCTTCCACCAGGCGGTCGAACCTATGTTCGAGGCCTGGAGCCATATCTGGCTCGACCCGGCGTTTCGGCGCTGGTCTATTGCTGACAGAATGCGCCGGATCGGCTGCCCACTGCTTGCGGTGCAAGGGCTGGACGACGAATATGGATCGTTAGAGCAGATTCACGGCATTGCGCGCGTTTGCAGCAGCACGCGCTTGCTGGAACTTGCTGACTGCGGCCATTCCCCCCACCGCGATCAGCCCCAGGCGCTGACGGCGGCCATTTGCAGTTTGATGAACCACAACGAAGGAGACACCCCATGACATTTTCCCTGAACTCCCTGGCCCAGCGCGGCGCCCAGGTGCTGGCTCTTACAGCGCTTGCCGCGTCCATGGCATCAGCCCAAACCCCGGGCAAGCTCAAGGTTGGCCTGATGCTGCCTTACACCGGCACCTTTGCCGCCCTGGGTACCGCCATTGAAAACGGCTTTCGCCAGCACGTCACCGAGCTCGGCGGCAAGATTGCCGGGCGCGAGGTGGAGTACTTCAAGGTGGACGACGAGTCCGACCCGTCCAAGGCCACCGACAACGTCAATAAGCTCATCAAGCGCGACCAGGTGGATGTGCTGGTAGGTAGCGTGCACTCCGGCGTGGCCATGGCCATGGCCAAGGCCGCCAAGGAAAGCGGCACCTTGCTGATCGTGCCCAACGCCGGTGCTGACGCAGTGACCGGCGCCATGTGCGCCCCCAACATCTTCCGCAGTTCCTTTTCCAATTGGCAACCCGGCTACGCCATGGGCGAGGTAATGGCCAAGAAGGGCATCAAGAAGGTGGTCACCATCACCTGGAAGTACGCGGCCGGCGACGAGTCGGTGCGCGGCTTCAAGGAAAGCTTTGAGAAGGGCGGCGGCACCGTCGTTAAAGAACTCAACCTGCCTTTCCCCGGGGTGGAGTTCCAGGGTCTGTTGACCGAAATTGCTGCCGCCAAGCCCGACGCGGTGTTCACCTTCTTTGCCGGGGGCGGCGCGGTCAAATTTGTGAAAGACTACGCGGCGGCCGGCCTGAAGAAAACGATTCCTTTGTATGGCTCGGGTTTTTTGACCGACGGTACGCTGGACGCCCAGGGTGCCGATGCGGATGGCTTGTTCACCGCACTGCATTACGCCGACAGCCTGGACACCAAGCGTGACAACGCCTTTCGCCTGACCTACGCCAAGACCTACAAGCTGCAGCCCGACGTCTATGCGGTGCAGGGCTACGACGCCGCGCAAATACTCGCCATTGGGCTGAACGCCACCAAAGGCGACGCCAGCAAGACAGCCGATATCTCAGCGGCGCTGGGCAAGGCCACGATTGATAGCCCGCGCGGTCCGTTCACCCTGTCCAAGGCGCACAACCCAGTGCAAGACTTTTACCTGCGCCAAGTGGGTGCCAAGGAAAATAAAAAGGTCGGCATTGCCAGCGCCAAGCTGGAAGACCCGGCGCGCGGCTGCAAGCTCTGAGCCTGCGTTAACGATGTAAACCCCCGCCGGGTGCGGCCTTCGCGCTGCGCCCGGTGCCAAACAGCTTTGCGCTGCAAACGCCATGGACTTGACGACTTTTTTGATTCAGTGCCTGAACTCGCTGCAGTACGGGCTGCTGCTTTTTTTGGTGGCCTCGGGCCTGACGCTGATTTTCGGCATCATGGGCGTGATCAACCTGGCGCACGGCAGCTTCTATATGGTGGGCGCCTACCTGGCGTTCAGCCTGGCGCCGGTGGTGGGCGCCACCATTGGCGGCGGCTTTTTCGCCACCCTGCTGGTGGGCGTGGTGCTGGCGGTGCTGTTTGGCTACTTTTTGGAGTGGGCGTTTTTCAGCTTTTTGTACGAGCGCGAGCACTTGCAACAGGTGCTGATGACCTACGGCCTGATCTTGGTGTTTGAAGAGCTGCGCAGCCTGCTGGTGGGCGACGACGTGCACGGCGTGGCCCCGCCCGACCTCTTGAACGGCAGTATTGCCCTGGGCGACATGATGACGTATCCGGTGTACCGCCTGTTTATCTCGGGCGTGTGCCTGGCGCTGGCGCTGGGCATGTACTTTGTGTTCACCCGCACCCGCCTTGGCATGATGATCCGCGCGGGCAGCACCAACCGCGAGATGGTGCAGTCGCTGGGGATTGACATCAAATTTTTGTACCGCGTGGTGTTTGCCGCCGGGGTGGCGATTGCGGTGCTGGCGGGCATGGTGGCCGCACCCGTGTCCTCGGTCTACCCGGGCATGGGCAGCACGGTGTTGATCATCTGCTTTGTGGTGGTGGTGATTGGGGGCATTGGCTCGATCCGGGGCGCGTTGTTTGCTTCCCTGCTGATTGGCTTTGTGGACACCTTTGGCAAGGTCCTGCTGCCGCAGGCTGCCGGCGTGCTGGTGTATGTGTTGATGGCGCTGATCCTGCTGTGGAAGCCCGACGGATTGTTCAAGGCGGGCTGATTGATGAAATACTCTAAAGCGATTTTTGTGGCCCTGGTGTTTCTGGCGCTGGGGGCCTTTCCCCTGGTGGCGGGCCAGTACGGGCTGGACCTGGCGACCAAGATCATGGTGTTTGCCATTTTTGCCCTCAGCCTGGAGCTGCTGGTGGGCACCACCGGCCTGGTGTGTTTTGGCCAGGCGGCGTTTTTGGGCATAGGGGCGTATTCCACCGTCCTGCTGTCACCGCCCGACCAGGCGGGCAGCGTGCTTTGGCTTATGCCCGCAGCGATGTTGCTGGCCGGTGCTTACGCGCTGGCGGTGGGTGCGCTCTCGCTGCGCACCAAAGGCGTCTACTTCATCATGGTCACGCTGGCGTTTGCGCAAATGGCCTATTACGTGGCGCACGACACGCCGCTGGGCGGCGGCACCGACGGCATTTACCTGCTACTCAAACCCGGCGTGGGCGCCTGGCTGGACTTGGACAAGCCGCTGGTGTTGTACCAGTTCACCCTGGGCTGCCTGCTGGCCACCTTTGCGTTTTTGGCACTGCTGGGGCGCTCGCGTTTTGGCCGGGCTTTGGCAGGTATTCGCGTTAACGAGCAGCGCATGCGCGCCACCGGTTTTTCGACCTACCCCTACAAGCTGGCGGCCTTTGTGGTCTCGGGCGCGCTGGCCGGACTGGCTGGTTTTCTGTTTGCCGTGAAAGACGGTTACGTCAACCCCGAGCTGATGGGCTGGCATGTGTCGGGCGAGGTGCTGATCATTGTGATTTTGGGCGGCATGGGGCATTTGCGCGGTGCGCTGATCGGCGCTTTTGCGTTTGCCCTGTTGCAAGAGTTTTTCAAATCCGAGGCGGTGTTTGGCGAATTTGCCAAGCACTGGCATTTGGGCCTGGGCCTGACCATCATTGCCAGCGTGGCGCTGCTGCCGCGCGGCCTGGTGGGCGTGCCGGGGCAGCTTGCGGCACGGCTGCGCGGCGCAGCGCTGGGCGAACAAGCGGATGCCGCAAATGCAGGAGGCAACCATGGCGGACACTGATATTTTGTTGCGCGGCAAACACATCAGCCGCCGCTGGGGCGGGCTGCTGGCGCTCAACGACGTGTCGATCGACGTGGCGCGTGGCACGGTGCACGCCGTCATTGGCACCAACGGGGCGGGCAAGTCCACCCTGGTGAATATTTTGTCGGGCGAAATTCCGCCGTCGGGCGGCAGCGTGGAACTGCTGGGCCAGGACGTGACGCAGTGGACGCAACCCCGGCGCGCGCGTGTGGGCCTGGGGCGCAGCTACCAGCGCAACACCGTCTACCCCAGCTTTAGCGTGCTGGAAAACTGCCGCCTGGCCGCCCAGGCCAGCGTGCAAAAGCCCTGGACTTTTTGGCAAGACGCGAGCCGCTGTCCGGTCAGCCTGGCGGCTGCGCACCAGGCGCTGGAGCGCGCCGGTCTGGCGCAGGTGCAAGAACGCGAGGCCGGCTTGCTGTCGCACGGCCAAAAGCGCCAGCTAGAAATCGCCATGTGCCTGGCCACCGCGCCGCAGGTGCTGTTGCTCGACGAGCCGCTGGCCGGCATGGGCGCCGAAGAAACCGAGCGCATGCTGGCGCTGCTGGAGTCGCTCAAGGCCACGCACGCGATTCTGCTCATTGAGCACGACATGGACGCCGTGTTCCGCGTGGCGGACTGCATTACCGTGATGGTCAACGGCGGCGTGATCGCCTCGGGCAGCCCGGACTTTGTGCGCAACAGTGCCGAAGTGCGGGTGGCCTATCTGGGGGAGCACTGAGATGCGCGAAGAACTGATTTTGGACGCCAAGGGCGTGCACGCCTGGTACGGCTCCAGCCACATCCTGCATGGCATCGACCTGCACATTGCGCGCGGCCAGACCGTGGGCCTGCTCGGGCGCAACGGCATGGGCAAGTCCACGCTGATCCGCGCGCTGCTGGGCCATGTGGCGCAGCGCAGCGGCGAAATCCACTTTTTTGGCGTGGACGCGTCGCGCAGCAAACCACATGAGGTGGCGCGCCTGGGCGTGGCCTACGTGCCCGAAGGGCGGGGCGTGTTTCCCAACCTGTCGGTGCTGGAAAACCTGCAAATGGCCGCCCGCGCTGGCAGTGATGGCCGCTGCGACTGGCCCTTGGACCGCGTGCTGGCCACCTTTCCGCGCTTGACCGAGCGGCTGAAAAACCTGGGCGCCCAACTCTCGGGCGGCGAGCAGCAAATGCTCTCCATTGGCCGCGCGCTGATGACGCACCCCGAGCTGATGGTGCTGGACGAAGCCACCGAAGGCTTGGCCCCGCTGATCGTGGCCGAGATCTGGCGTGTGATTGGCGAGATCCGCGCCAGCGGCATCGCCACCCTGATCGTGGACCGCGACTACCACAAGGTGCTGGAGCGGGCGGACACGGCGCTGGTGCTGCAAAAAGGCCAGGTGGTGCTGCAAGGCAGCGGCGCGGCGCTCTTGGGCGACCCGGCGCTGGCGACTTATTTAGGGGTTTAACCAAGTACCTGAGAAAGTCTGCGCGCGCGGGTGAAATCGCACACGGGTAGCGCAGTCCCTGGCTCAGTCGCGCAAATGCGTGCGCACAAACTCCCGGAAATACGCCATGGCCGGTGCCTCGGTTCGCCCTGCCAAGGTGACACAGGCAAACCGCGCGGTGGCCGCCAAGGGCGGCGCGAGCTGCAGCTCCACCAGGCTGCCGTCGTTCAAGCCACTGCGTGCCATGGCAAGTGCGCCCAAAAAAATGGCATCGGTGCGGGCTGCGGTCTGGACCAGACTGGCCGCATCGTCGCAGCGCAGGGTGACCATCTCTGCGGGGTTGGCCTGCGGTCCAAATTGGTCCACCAGCAGGCGGGCCACTTCGTCCGACAAAGGCGTGGACGCCACCGGGTAGCGCAGCACGTCGGCCAGCGTGGCCTTTTTCTGGGCCGCCAGCGGATGCTGGGCCCGCACCACAAAGCCCGCCCGCAGTTCCGCCATGGATTCGATATTGAGGTCGGTGGCCGGTATCACACGGCGCATGTCCACTACCATGGCGTCGAGCTGGCGGCTGCGCAGTTGCAACATTTGCAGCTCCACCGGCCCCTGCGTAACAGACACGCGCATACCTGCCTGCGCGCTTGCCGCGCACAGCAGCGGCAGCATCAGCAGCGCAGCCGGGCCAGAACCCAGTCCTACACTGACCGCGCCCCGACCACCGCCTTGCAGCAGTTGGGCGCTGTGGCGCAACTCAGCCGCGTCGCGAACAATGTGCCGCGCCCGGGCCACCACGTCTTGCCCCAGGGGGGTGAGTTCATTGCGCTTGCCGATACGGTCCAGCACCCGCGCACCCAGGTCTTCTTCCAGGCTTTGAATGCTGCGGCTCAATGCCGACTGCGTGATAAAGAGCTTGTCCGCCGCCCGGCTGAACGAGCCTGTGTCAGCCAGGGCCAGCAGGTGCTCCAGATGCTTGATGTTCATGGCGGGGCGCCCTCTTTATCAATGAGAAAAATGAATGGTAACTAGAAAAATAATACATTGGACGCATTGGTGTGAGGTGCCTACGATAGAAGCCAGCCCCTTCCCACCCCTACTATTCAGGAGTCAACCATGCAATTGCGCCTCGTTCACCCACTGCGGATCTGCAGCACCCTTTTGGCCGGTTTTGCCTTCGCCGCTTCCGTGGCCGCACAGACTTTTCCCAACAAGCCCGTCTCACTGATGGTGCCCTACCCCGCGGGCGGACTGTCTGACATCATTGCACGCACCGTAAACAATTCGCTCTCGAAAAACCTGGGCCAGCCCGTCTTGGTGGAAAACCTGGGCGGAGCCAGCGGTTCGGTGGCCGCGCAAAAAGTGCTTAACGGCGCGTCCGATGGCTACACCATTTTTCAGGGCTCCCCCAATGAGTTGATTTTGGCACCTATGGCCATTTCAGCCATCAAGTTCAAGAGTGAAGACTTTCGCCTGGTCCAGATGATTGCGACCGCGCAGATTGCCTTTTTGGTGCGCCCCGAATTGCCGGTGAACACGGTCGACGAGTTTGTCGAGTACGCCCGCAAGGCAGCCAAACAAGGCAAACCCGTCACCTTTGCCAGCGTTGGACCCGGATCGTTCTACCATTTGTTGGGTGAGCACCTCGCCAAAGTGACGGACATTCCCATGGTCCACGTGCCCTACCGGGGCGCGGCACCGGCTGAGCAAGACTTGATGGCCGGTCAGGTGGATTTCTTCCTGGCACCTTATGGCAAAAAGTACCTGGATTTCCACAAGTCGGGCAAGCTCAAAGTGCTGGCCATGTTGAACCCCACGCGGCTCGACGGCGTGAAAGAGTTCCCCGCCATCAGCGAGAGCAAGACGCTCAAAGACTTCACCTTCAACATCTGGACCGGCTACTTTGTGAAGAAGGACACCCCGGAGCCCGTGGTTGTGGCCCTGCACAAAGCCATTACCGAAACCTTGGCGGATCCGGTGGTCCACGCGGGTCTGGAAACCAACAGCCAATTGACCGCGGCGCCGCTGCCTTTGGCAGCAGTCGGCAAAGCGTATGCCGACGGCACCGCGCAGTTCCGCGCGATTGCCAAGTCCATCAACCTGCAAGCGCAATAAGCGCCATGAATGCCGCACCGACCTCATTAACCGCCCTGCAGGACCGCGCGGCGCACTACACCGCGCTCAGACGCGACATTCACCAACATCCGGAAATCGGGTTTGAGGAGTTTCGCACCAGCGCACTGGTGGCGCAGCGCCTGCAAGATTGGGGCTACACCGTCACCCGTGGCCTGGGCGGCACCGGGGTCGTGGGGCAGCTCACGCGGGGCACGGGCGCGCGCCGCCTGGGCTTGCGCGCCGACATGGACGCGCTACCCATTGTTGAGGCCACCGGCTTGCCCTATGCCAGCTGCCACACCGGTCTGATGCACGCCTGCGGCCACGACGGCCACACCGCCATGCTGCTGGCGGCTGCCGAACACCTGGCCGCGCACGGGCAGTTTGACGGCACCTTGAACCTGATTTTCCAGCCCGCCGAAGAGAGCTTGGGCGGCGCGCGCAAGATGATGGAGGAAGGTCTGTTTGAGCGCTTTCCGTGCGACGCCATTTTTGCGATGCACAACATGCCGGGCTTTCGCCAGGGCCAGCTGCTGCTGCGCGAAGGCGCCACCATGGCCTCGAGCGAAAACATTCTGGTGCACATCGAGGGCACCGGTGGCCACGGCGCCATGCCGCACTTGGGCGCCGATCCGGTAGTGGCTGGTGCATCCATCGTCTTGGGGCTGCAAACGATTGTGTCGCGCAACGTGGCGCCACTGCAGATGGCAGTCATCACCGTAGGCGCATTTCAGGCGGGTGTAGCCAACAACGTCATCCCGCAAAACGCCACCCTCAAGCTCAGCGTGCGTGCCCTGGACCGAGGGGTGCGCGAGTTGCTGCGCAGGCGCATCGTGGAGCTGGTCGAGGCACAGGCTCAAAGCTATGGCGTGCGGGCGCGGGTCGAGTTTTTGCCGGGCTATCCGGTGCTGGTGAACACGCCGGCCGAGACCGCGCTAGCCCGCGAAGTGGCGCTGGACCTGGTCGGCGCCGACAATGTGGTCTTGCAAACCGAGCCGCTGACCGGCAGCGAAGACTTCGCCTACATGCTCGAAGCCGTACCCGGCAGCTACCTGTTCATTGGCAATGGCGACGCAGCCAATGGCGGCCACGGCGCTTGCATGGTGCACAACCCAAACTACGACTTCGAGGACCGCAACATCCCCATAGGCGCGGCCTTCTGGGTGCAACTGACCGAGCGTTTTCTGGCACCATGCGTGCATGACCACGCAACCTACAAAGCACCTTAGCCCCACCCAAACCGCCCGCGCTCTGCCATACCCCAGCCTGGCGCGGCAGCTGGAAGCCTTGCTGCGCGACCCCACGGTCACGGTGCCCGCACGCCTGGTGCAGCCGCTGGCCGGCGGCGGCAGCTTTTTTGTGATGCCCGCCACCGACGCGCGGCTGGCGATCAGCAAGCTCATCACCTTTATCCCCGACAACGCCACGCGCGGCTTGCCCAGCATCCAGGGCGATGTGGTGGTGTTTGACGCCATTACCGGCCAGCGCCTGTGCATCCTGGACGGCCCCACGGTCACGGCGCGGCGCACGGCTGCTGTGTCCCTGCTGGCGGCGCAAAAGCTCTCGCGCAACACCGACGGCCCGCTGCTGGTGGTGGGCGCGGGCGTGCAGGGGCATTCGCATGTGGAGGCCTTTGCAGCGGGTTTGGGCGTACGCGAGGTGCGGGTGGCCTCGCGCAGCGCGGCTTCAGCCGACGCCCTGGTGCGCCACTGCCACAGCCTGGGCCTGCGCGCCCGGCGCGTGGAAGACGCCAACGCCGCGTTGCCCGATTGCCCGCTGGTGGTCAGCACCACCTCGGCCCAGGCCGTAGCCCTGCGCGCCATGCCCCGGCCTGAAGCCTTCGTGGCCGCCGTGGGCGCCTTCACCCGGCGCATGGTGGAGTGGGACGCCGCCATCTGCCGCCGCTTGGGCGCCGAGGGCACGCTGGTGGTAGACACCCGCGACGCGGACCACGAGGCGGGCGATTTGCTGCAGGCGGATATCGATGTCACAGCCTTGCCTGCCTTGGGCGATGTCGTTACCCAAACGTCGGCTTGGACGACTTATGCCGCAAGCCGCGGCACCGGCCCGGTGTTCTTTAAAAGCTGCGGCTGGGCGGGCTGGGACCTGGCGGCGGCGCGGTGCGCGTTGGAATGGGGCGGCTTGGGGGCCGCTGGCGATTAGCCACGCCGTCATACGTCGCAACTGGCGCGATTCAGGAGAATCGCGCCAAAACCGCGCCAAATAGTGCCACAATCGCGCCAGAACTGCGCCAATTTGCTGACAACGGCGCCCAAACCACCATGCCATTCACCACCGATTTACTGCAAAGCATCCTGGCGTCCGACAAGGGATTGACCTTGGGCGAGATCGTGGCGCAGCACCCGGGCCTTGCCCGGCGCACAGCGCAGCGCCTGCTAGCCAAGGGGATAGAGCGCGGGCAGATCACCGCCCAAGGTGAGGCCAGAGCCCGCCGCTACTTTGGCGCAGCCAAGGTGGTCACAGTGGCCGCCACCGACGAAGTTTTCCCCAGCTACATCCCTTTGTCAGCCGACAGCCAGGATATTCTGGCCTACGTCAATCAGCCCGTCCAGGCGCGCAAACCGGTGGCCTACCAGCGGGATTTTTTGGACGCCTACGTGCCTAACACAAGCTGGTATTTGCCCGCGTCTCTGCGCAGCCAGTTGCGCAAGATGGGCACCACGGCAGACGCTGGTCAAGCCGCGGGCACCTACAGCCGCGCTATTTTGAACCGGCTGCTCATTGACCTGTCCTGGGCATCAAGCCACCTGGAGGGCAACACCTATTCCCGGCTCGACACGCGCGAACTCATAGAACACGGTAGGGCCGCGCACGGCAAAGCCGCCATGGAGACGCAGATGATTTTGAACCACAAGACTGCGGTCGAATTTTTGGTTGAAAACATTGACAGCGCTGAATTCAATCGCTTCACGGTGATGAATTTGCACAGCGCCCTGGCAGAAAACCTGCTGCCCAATCCCGCCGACGAAGGCCGTGTTCGCCAGCATGCGGTGAACATAGGCGCCAGTGTCTACCGACCCCTGTCAACACATCAGCAAATTGAAGACGCGCTGGACGCAATGCTCGCCAAGGCCTGGCAAATTAGCGACCCGTTTGAGCAGTCTTTCTTCATGATGGTCCACCTGCCCTATTTGCAGCCGTTTGCGGACATCAATAAACGTACATCCCGACTGGCGGCCAATTTGCCACTGTTTCGCGCCAATTTGTGCCCGCTGACGTTCCTAGACGTGCCGGAGCAAGCCTACAGCCGCGCCATGTTGGGCGTGTATGAGATGACGCGGGTAGAACTGCTGCGCGACCTGTATGTGTGGGCCTACGAGCGCTCCACCCAGGAATACCTGGCCATCAAGCAAGACCTGGCCGAGCCCGACCCCCTGCGCCTGGCCTGGCGCGACTTCATCAAACAAACCATCCGGGCGCTGATCACCCAGCCCGCGCTGGACCCGCTACCCACTATTGAGCAAGCCGTCAAAACCCAGGTGCCAGCGTCCGAACAGCTGCAAGTTCAGGTGCTCGTGGTGCAAGAGCTGCGCCGCCTGCACGAGGGCGTGCTGGCGCGCTATGGCCTGCGGCCTTCGGAATATGCGCGGTGGAAGGCGGGGCGCGGCCAGTAGCTTCGCAAAACCCAGCCTATTTCGGCTTTGCCCAAAGTTACCCGCAATTCCCCCATGAAAAGCGGCACCCGCAGGTGCCGTTTTTCGCAAGCGCCCAAGGGGCGCGGTTTTCAGACTGAAGCCTTGGCTTTGACCTTCAGCCGCCAAGCATGCAGCAGCGGCTCGGTGTAGCCGCTGGGCTGCTTCAGGCCTTTGAACATCGGTTGGAGTTGGTTTGGTTGGCGCTTGAAATTTAAAACTGTTTAAAACAGTCTCTAAATAAAGAAACATAGCAATAAAATAACGAATATATAATAAAATTATAGCAATCTTAAATTTAAATTAATTTAAGATTGTCATCGCAGGTTTGTATATTTTTTTCTAAATCGATAAGCGGGCATTTTGCGCGTTAGTCGTGCTCCGGTAATGCTGGCTGAGCGCAAGGATTTTTGGATGTCGGATACATACAAAGCGGCAGAATCCGCTTCACCCTCCTTAACATCTGTAGAAGCAATGCAGATCAATTCGACCGTGCAGGCACCTGTACCCCGGCAATTGCTGATTGAATTTACAGGCTCAGGAAGCGAATATTTCCGCATCTGGATCGTGAATCTATTATTGATATTGGTGACGCTAGGCTTTTACCTCCCTTGGGCCAAAGTGCGGCGTTTCCGTTACTTTTATTCGAACACGTTGATCGATTCCGATCCTCTTCATTTTCATGGAGAGCCATTGCAGATGTTCAAAGGTATTTTGATTGTGCTTGTCCTGTCTATGGTATTCTCTTTGCTCGGAATATTATGGAGCGAGGCTAATTTAATATATATTCTAGTTATTGCTGCGTTGTGGCCTGCGCTGTTTAGATTAACCTTGCGTTATCGTCTTTCAAACACAAGTTGGCGCGGTTTACGCTTTGCATTTGGCGGCACTGTAAAAGACGCGTACGGTGTTTGTATGCCGTTATTAACACCCAGCATCCTTTTCGGGCTCATATACGTCTTTTTTAACGACTCTGCGGACTCGTCAGATGTTATTGACCAAGACTTTAAGATAATCGTTTGGCTCATTATCGCCTTATTTATTCTTTACCATATTGCGGTGCTGCCTTGGTTCTTTTGCCGATTGAAGAATTATCAGCACCAAAATTACTGTTTTAGTTCAGAGGCTGCGGTTTTTACCGCTAAGGCGGGAGATTACTACTTTATTCAACTGGAGTGGATAGGCATATTTTTAGTAATTTCAATTGCAAGTTTTATGACGTGGCTACCTTTCTTTTGGTTATCGTTACTTGACAGGGTGCCATTTTGGTATAAGTCATTTTTCATGTGGCCATTTAGTTCTATATGTTTTTTGATGATCGTATTGAGTTTATTTGTATTACTCCCGAGTTCTATTATTGGCTCAGTTCATAATTTGGTATGGGGACATACCCACAGCGAGCACCTTCGATTCAGCAGCACATTACGGCTCAAGCAGATGATGACCTTGAGCACCAGAAATTGGCTGTTGACGCTACTCACCTTGGGCTTGTACCGTCCATTCGCGGTCATTGCAATGGCACGCCTTCGCCTTGAATCTGTGCAAATAGAGTGCAGCGTTGATCCGTCGCAATGGACAGTAGGTTCGTCAAAAGTGCAAAGCAACGCGGTCGGTGTCGCATCTGGTGATTTTTGGGGCATCGATGTCGGACTCTGATGTAACACCTTCGCCGCCACTTTCCGAGTTGGCAACCGTTTACTTTGATGGGCGTTCTGCCCAAGCGCAGGCCGCTATGCTGCGCGTGCATCAGTCAAGCTTGCAGGTGCTCCTTGGTGCGGCAACCCTTGAGGTGCCACTGTCACGGGTAAAGTGGTCTGAGAGGACCCGCTATGGTCGCCGTAGCGCACACTTACCCGACCAGGCCGTGCTGCAGTGTGATGACCCGGTGGCTTGGGACGCTTGGCGACAAGCCCACGGGATTACTGACCCAGCCATCGTTGCAATACAGCAAAGCTGGGCGTGGGCAATTGGCTTTGCGATCGGTCTGGTGCTGCTGCTTGCGGCTGCGTACCAATGGGGCTTGCCAGCGCTTGCAAAGGGTATGGTCGCGATTACGCCCTACTCCATGGATGACAAATTTGGCAATCTTGTCCTCGCTCGGATCGATGAAGAGTTGGTGCAACCCAGTGAAATCCCATCCGCAAAGCAAGATGCGATACGCCTTGCTTTTGAGCAAGCGCTGGCGGTCCAAAAGCCTACTGAGCTGACGCCATGGCGCCTAGAGTTTCGCAAGTGGAAGCTGGGCCCCAACGCGTTTGCGCTGCCTGGCGGCACCGTGGTGCTCACCGAC
Organism: Comamonadaceae bacterium; assembly: GCA_947450895.1. GTDB lineage: Bacteria > Pseudomonadota > Gammaproteobacteria > Burkholderiales > Burkholderiaceae_C > Allorhodoferax. The sequence continues at coordinate 19,551 of CANFWT010000053.1, forward strand.
GACATGGTGGACCTGGTTGAAGGGGATACCCGGGTGCTGGTAGCCGTCCTTGGGCATGAGTTGGGGCATTTGCACCACCGCCATGGTATGCGCGTGTTAGTGACAGTGTCCGCCATAGGCGTGGTTACCAGTGTGCTTTGGGGCGACTTCAGTTGGGCGCTGGCAACTGTGCCAACGTGGCTGGCTAAAGCAGACTATTCCCGCAATGCAGAGCGAGAGGCAGACGCCTATGCCTTGGATGTGTTGAACGCGGCAGGTATCCCTCCAAGCGCCATGGTGACCCTGTTTGACAAGCTCAAAGCCAAGCGCGAGGCCGAGTCAAAAAAGGGCCGCGCCAAGGACAAAGAAAACGGCACCAGAGATAAAGAAGGCGGCGCCGACCATTGGCTGGCTATTGCTTTCTCGTCCCATCCTGGGGACGCCGAACGTATCGCATTTTTTCAGGGCGGTGCGCGCAAATAGCGCGCATCACGGCGTCGTACACGCAAATTGCAGTGGCCTGCGCAATGCATGCGGTTGTGCGCGCCAAGGGCTGGCGACGGTACGCATAAGAAAAAAGGCATCCTAAGATGCCTTTTTATTCAACGCCCCAAACGCAGTTTGCAGACTCAAGCCTTGGCTTTCACCTTCAGCCGCCAAGCATGCAGCAGCGGCTCGGTGTAGCCACTGGGCTGCGCCAGGCCTTTGAACACCAGGTCGCATGCTGCCTTGTAGGCCATAGAGGTTTTGAAGTGACCTGCCATGGGCTGGTAAGCAGCGTCACCGGCGTTTTGCTGGTCCACCACACCGGCCATGCGCTCAAAGGTTTCTTGCACCTGCTTTTTGGTCACCACGCGGTGCAGCAGCCAGTTGGCGATGTGTTGGCTGGAAATGCGCAGGGTGGCGCGGTCTTCCATCAGGCCCACGTTGTGGATGTCTGGCACTTTGGAGCAGCCCACGCCCTGGTCAATCCAGCGCACCACATAGCCCAAGATGCCCTGGGCGTTGTTGTCCAGCTCTTGCTGCTTCTCAGCGTCGCTCCAGTTGGGCGTGGTGGTCACGGGAATGGTCAACAAGCCGGTCAAAAGTGCGGCGCGCTCTTTCTTGACGTCGATGGTCTCCAGCCCCTTTTGCACGTCGCTGACCAGCACCTGGTGGTAGTGCAGAGCGTGCAGCGTGGCGCCGGTGGGGCTGGGCACCCAGGCGGTGTTGGCGCCGGCTTTGGGGTGGCCGATCTTTTGTTCCAGCATGGCCTTCATCAGGTCGGGCATGGCCCACATGCCTTTGCCGATTTGCGCCTTGCCGCGCAGGCCGCAGGCCAGGCCCACCAGCACGTTGTTGCGCTCGTAGGCTTGTATCCAGGCGCTGGTTTTCATGTCGCCCTTGCGCACCATCGGGCCCGCATGCATGGCGGTGTGCATTTCGTCGCCGGTGCGGTCCAGGAAACCGGTGTTGATAAAGGCCACGCGGCTGCTGGCGGCGGCAATGCAGGCCTGCAGGTTGACGCTGGTGCGGCGCTCTTCGTCCATGATGCCGAGCTTCACAGTGCTCTCGGACAAGCCCAACATTTGTTCCACGCGGCCAAACAGTTCGTCGGCAAACGCCACTTCAGCGGGGCCATGCATCTTGGGTTTGACGATGTAGACCGAGCCCTTGCGCGAGTTGCGCACCAGGCCAGCGGCGGCATCTTTTTTGGTGCGCTTGAGGTCATGCAGAGCGATGGTGGTGGTGACCACGGCGTCCAAAATACCCTCAGGGATTTCGTGTGTGCTGCCATCGGCTGCGGTGTAGGTGATGGCCGGGTTGGTCATCAGGTGGCCCACGTTGCGCACAAACATCAGCGAGCGGCCATGCAGCGTGACCGCT
>CANFWT010000054.1 GCA_947450895.1 Comamonadaceae bacterium
GCGTTAGCGCCTGAGAGGGCTGAGGGAGCCTCGGCGCGTGCGGCAATCCACAGTGCGCCCGCGCCGGCCCAGATCATGGCCAAGCGGTAGCCGGTTTGGTAGGTGGCCGACAAGGCCGCCTGGTGCTGCGCATCTGCCGACTCAATGCGAAAAGCGTCCAGCGCAATGTCTTGCGTGGCCGAACCCACGGCCACGGCCACCGCGCACCACACCATGGGTGCGAGTGCCTGCTGGGGGTCGGTCAGCGCCATACAGACCAGCGCAAGCATGATCATCGCCTGCGACGCCAGCAGCCAGCTGCGTCGGCGTCCCAAGGCGCGGGTGAGCAGCGGAATCGGCATGCGGTCTACCAGCGGCGACCAGACCCATTTAAAGCCATAGGCCAACCCCACCCAGCTTAAAAAACCAATCGTGGTGCGGTCAATGCCGGCCTCGCGCAACCAAAAACTCAGAGTTCCAAACACCAAGAGCAGTGGCAGCCCGGCCGAAAATCCCAGCGACAACATGCGCAAGGAAGCCGGCTCGCGGTAGACCTGGAGGGTTTGCAGCCAGGTGGGTTGGGTCGCCAAACCGGAGTGGGTGGCAGCGTGGGGAGGCGAGGAATCGGGCATCGGGGAATAATAGCCCTTGCGGTGGAATACAAAGGGGCGGCAAGCATGGTGACGGGGAATAGGAGTTGGAATTGGAATGCGGCGGGGCGCTGCCTTGCCCTGGCGCTTGCGCTGGGCGGGCTGGCCTATGAAGCCCCCGCTTGGGCGCGAGAGGGTGTGGAGGTCGGGCCTCGCTCGGCATTTGTCGACGTATTTCCTGCCGAACAGATTGAGCAACAGGCCAAGGCGCAGTACCTGCAGATTCTCAATGCCGCGGCCGAGCACCGCGCGCTGGGGCCGGCTGATAACGCCCAGGTGCGCCGCTTGCGCGCTATTGCGCAAAAAATCGTCCCGCACACCTTCGAGTGGAACGAGCGCGCGCGCCAATGGAAGTGGGAGGTCAACCTGGTGGGCTCCAACCAAATCAACGCGTTTTGCATGCCCGGCGGAAAAATCGTGTTCTACACCGGTATTCTCAAAACCTTGGAACTCAGCGACGATGAAGTGGCCATGGTGATGGGCCACGAAATTGCCCACGCCCTGCGCGAACATGCGCGCGAACGCATGGGCAAGTCCACCGTCACCAGCGGTGCAGCGCGACTCGGCGGCGCCTTGTTGTCGGGCTGGCTGGGCATTGACTCGCGCATCACTGACACTGTGGCCCAGACCGGTGCCAACTTGCTCACCCTGAAGTTTGGTCGCGAGGACGAGTCTGAGGCCGATCTGGTGGGCATGGAACTGGCCGCCCGTGCCGGCTATGACCCGCGCGCGGGTGTCAGCCTGTGGCAAAAAATGGCGGCTAACAACAAAGGCGCGCCACCGCAATGGCTCTCCACCCATCCCTCCAGCGATACCCGCATCGGCGAGATTGAGGCCAATTTACCCAAAGTGATTCCTTTGTACGAGCGCGCCCGCCAAGCCAAGACCACCGAATCGCCAAGCGAAAAAACACCCTGATGACCGCCCCCCATCCGGTACCGCAATGGGTGCGTACTTGAACACGCCGCCCCAGGGTCCTTAAAACTGCACCGGCTTGGTTTTCCAGATCTCGCTGGCGTACTGGGCAATCGTGCGGTCAGCGGAGAAAGGCCCCATGGCCGCAATGTTGTGCAGGGTTTTCAGGGTCCATGCGTCGGGGTTGCGGTAGGCCGTATCGGCGGCGTCTTGGGCTGCGGCGTAGGACGGGTAATCGGCCAGCAGCAGGTAGTGGTCGCCCCAATTCACCAGCGCGTCGTAAATGTTCTGGTAGCGCTGCGGCTGCGCGGGACTGAAATCTCCGTCGCGGATGGCCTGCAACACCTTCTCTAGCTCCGGGCAGGCTTCTAGCGCCTGGCGTGGCTGGTAGCCAGCAGCGCGGGTGGCGATGACTTCGGGTGTGGTGAGGCCAAAGATGAAGATGTTTTCTTCGCCCACGCCGTCCAAAATTTCTACATTGGCGCCGTCCAGCGTGCCAATGGTCAGGGCGCCATTGAGGGCGAGCTTCATATTGCCGGTGCCCGAAGCCTCGGTGCCCGCCGTGGAGATTTGCTCCGAGAGGTCGGCAGCCGGAATGATGCGCTCGGCCAGGCTCACGCTGTAGTTGGGGATGAAAACGACCTTGAGCTTGTCGCCCACGCGCGGGTCGTGGTTGACGGTGTGGGCCACGTCATTGATGAGCTGGATGATGAGCTTGGCCATGTGGTAGGCCGACGCCGCTTTGCCCGCAAACACCACCACGCGCGGGAGGATGTCGGCCTCGGGCTCGCGCAGGATGCGCTGGTAGCGGGCAATCACATGCAGCACGTTGAGCAGTTGGCGCTTGTATTCGTGGATGCGCTTGACCTGCACGTCAAACATGGCGTTCACCGGCAACTGCAGACCCATGTGCGCTTGCACCCAGTCTGCCAGGCGCTGCTTGTTGGCACGTTTGGCGTCTTGCAGGGCCTTGATCACCTTGGCGTTGCCAGCCAGCGCCTCCAGACCGCTGAGCTGGGTCAGGTCGCGCCGCCAGCCGGTGCCTATGTACTTGTCCAGTACGGCAGCGAGCGCCGGGTTGGCCTGGGCCAGCCAGCGCCGGGGCGTGATGCCGTTGGTTTTGTTGTTGAAGCGCTGGGGCCAAATGCGGGCAAATTCGGCAAATATCGATTGCTGCATCAGCTCGGAGTGCAGGGCCGAGACGCCGTTGATGGAATGGCTGGCCACCACCGCCAGGTAGGCCATGCGCACGCGGCGCTCGCCTTGTTCATCGACCAGCGACATCTGCCGCAGCATTTCGGGCTCGGCGCCCTGGGCGCTCAGGTCGCCCAGAAAGCGCGCGTTGATGTCGAAGATGATTTGCAAGTGGCGCGGCAGGATGCGGCCTATCATTTCTACAGGCCAGGTCTCCAGTGCCTCGTGCATCAGGGTGTGGTTGGTGTACGAGAAGACACGCTGGCACAGCGCCCAGGCCTGGTCCCAGGGCAGCGCGTGCTCGTCAAGCAGCAAACGCATGAGTTCAGGAATTGCCAATATGGGGTGCGTGTCGTTCAGGTGGATGCTCACCTTGTCGGGCAAGAGGCTGAAATCCGCATGGGTTTGGCAGAATCGGCGCAGCAGGTCTTGCACGCTGGCACTCACAAAAAAATACTCTTGGTGCAGCCGCAGTTCGCGCCCGGCGAGGGTGGAGTCGTCGGGGTAGAGCACGCGGCTGACGTTTTCCGAGTGGTTTTTGCTTTCTACCGCTTCTAAATAATTGCCACGGTTGAACGCGCCCATGTCGATTTCATGCGTGGCTTTGGCCGACCACAGGCGCAAGGTGTTGGTGGCCTGGGTGTCGTAGCCCGGAATGATGGTGTCGTAGGCCATGGCCTGCACCTCGTGCGCGCTGACCCAATGGCTTGCGCCGTCAAGCTGCTCCACATGGCCGCCAAACTGCACCCGGTACAGCACCTCGGGCCGGGGAAATTCCCAGGGATTGCCTTGCGCCAGCCAGTAGTCCGGCACCTCCACCTGGCGCCCGTCCACAATGGTTTGGCGGAACATGCCGTAGTCGTAGCGAATGCCGTAGCCATAGCCCGGAAGGCCGAGCGTGGCCATGGCGTCCAGAAAACAGGCCGCCAGCCGCCCGAGCCCGCCATTGCCCAAGGCGGCATCGGGCTCGAGTTCGCTGATGGCGGCCATGTCCACGCCAAAATCCAGCAACGCCTGCTCTACCCGTGCGCGCAAGCCCAGCGCCAGCAGGGCGTTGCCAAAGGTGCGCCCCACCAAAAATTCCATCGACAGGTAGTACACCCGTTTGGAATCTTGCGCGTACTGGGCCCGGGTGGTTTTCATCCAGCGCTCCACCAGCTGGTCACGCACTGCATAGGCCGCCGCGTTAAGCCAGTCCTGCGGGCTGGCAGACTGGGGGTCCTTGCCCACGGTGAACATCAGCTTGTTGGCAATCACACGCTTGAGCGACTCGAGGTCACGCTTGGGGCTGTCAAAGGGAAATGTGGTCATGGGGGCGGTCGTGGAAGCGGTCACATCAAGAGAGTTCATGGTCGTTGGGCTGGCGCCATCAGGATCGGGAAATGAGCGATGCGTACAGATCGCGGTATTGCATCGCGGACTGCTCCCATCCTGATGCAATTCGCATGCCGTTTTGGCGCACGCGATTCCAGTCGGCCCGGCGGCGGTAGAGCGCAAAGGCATGGCGCAGTGCGCGCTGGTAGGGCGCGGAGTCAAACGCTTCGAAGACAAAGCCGGTGGCGGTGTGGTTGTCGAGCGTTTCCAAGTCGGTGTCGACCACGGTATCGGCCAGTCCGCCAACCCGGCGCACCAGGGGCAAACTGCCGTATTTCAAGCCGTAGAGCTGGGTCAGACCGCAGGGTTCAAAGCGCGATGGCACCAAGGTGATGTCACTGCCGCCAAAAATGCGGTGCGCTAGCGCCTCGTCGTAGTCCAGCCGCACCGCCATGCGTCCCGGATACGCCTGTGCCTGTGCCGCCAGCGCGTGTTCCAGGGCCGCATCTCCGCTGCCCAGCACCAGCAACTGCCCGCCGCCACGCACCAATTCGTCAATGCCCTCCAGAACCAGGGGCAGGCCTTTTTGCTCGGTCAGGCGGCCCACCAAGGTAAACAAAGGCGCGTCGGGCCGCGGATCCAATCCGGTTTCCGCTTGCAAGGCGGCTTTGTTCAGCGCCTTGCCTGCAAGGCGGCGCGCATCGAAGGTGTGGGGCAAAAGCGCGTCGCGTGCAGGGTCCCAGACACTGGCGTCCACCCCGTTCAAGATGCCGCTGAGTTGCGCCGCACGCCGGCGCAGCAGGCCGTCCAGGCCGAAACCCTGCTCGGGGGTTTGAATTTCGCGAGCGTAGGTCGGGCTGACCGTACTGATGTGGTCGGCGTAGACCAGGGCGGCTTTCATGAAAGACACCTGGCCATAAAACTCCAGGCCGTCCACGCCAAAGGCCGCCGCCGGCAGGCCCAGGTCGGCAAAACAAGCCGCGTCAAAGCAGCCCTGGTAGGCCAGGTTGTGGATGGTAAACAGGGTGGGAACCCTGCGCGGGCCTTGCCAAAATGCCATGCATGCGGGCGCCAGCCCAGCGTGCCAGTCGTGGCAGTGCACCAAGTCGGGTCCCCAAACTGCATCCAGGCCATAGGCCAGGTGCGCTGCGCCCCAAGCCAGTGCTGCAAAACGGCGGTGGTTGTCGCCATAAGGCTGGTGCTGGCCGTCGTGGTAGGGGTTGCCCGGCCGGTCGTACAAGCCTGGCGCCATCAGGACGTAGGTCTTCAGTGGCTGGCCTCCCGGACCAATGCCTGGCAAATCGCCGACGACCACGTCTACGCCCTCACCCCAGGGTGTGGTGAAGCCGCCTATTTTTTGCGGATGGCGCAGGTTCGCGCAAACGGCGGGGAAGCCCGGCAATAGCGCCCGCACATCGCAGCCCTGCGGCCCCAAAGCTGCCGGAAGGGCGCCGGCCACATCGGCCAGACCGCCGGTCTTCAACACGGGGAACAATTCGGAGCTGACTTGAAGAATGCGCATGGGTAAAAAATAGGGCTGGGGCTTATGAAGCCGCTTTTAATGCATCCAGCATCGTCTTAGTAATGAGTACCACGCCGTTATCGGTGCGCTCAAAGCGTGCCGCATCCAGGGCCGCGTCCTTGCCGACGACCAATCCTTCGGGCAAGGTACAACCCCGGTCCACCACCACTTTGCGCAGGCGGCAGCCCCGACCGACGGTCACTTCGGGCAAAAACACGGCCTGGTCAATTTCACAAAACGAATGCACCCGTACGCCGGAAAAAAGCACCGAGTTGCTGACCACCGAGCCAGACACAATGCAGCCGCCCGAGACCATGGTATTGATCGCCTGCCCGTGCATGCCTTGCGCATCCTGCACAAACTTGGCGGGGGGAAGCTGGCGCTGGTTGGTCCAGATCGGCCAGCTCGTGTCGTAAATGTCCAGGGCCGGGGTGACCGAAGCCAGGTCCAGGTTGGCCTCCCAAAACGCGTCAATCGTGCCCACATCGCGCCAGTAGGGCGCAGCCTCTTGGCTCGAAGATACGCAGGACATGGAAAAGGGGTGGGCGATGGCACGCCCTTCTTGCACCACACGCGGAATCACGTCTTTGCCAAAGTCGTGGCTGGAATCGGGGTTGGCCAGGTCTTCGTGCAACAGTCGGTACAAGTACTGGGCGTTGAAGATGTAAATTCCCATGCTGGCAAGTGCCATATGGGGGTTGTCCGGCATAGCCTGGGGCTGCGCGGGCTTTTCGGCAAAGTCGATGATGGTGCGCGCCGTATCCACCGCCATCACCCCGAAGGCCCGGGCCTCGCGCAGCGGTACTTCAATACAGCCCACCGTGCAATCCATGCCGCTGTCGACGTGGTCTTTGAGCATCAGCGAGTAGTCCATTTTGTACACATGGTCGCCGGCCAGGATGACCACGTATTCCGGCTTGCTGCTTTGGATGATGTCCAGATTTTGGTAAATCGCGTCGGCGGTGCCACGGTACCAGTGTTCGTCGTTGAGCCGCTGCTGGGCCGGCAGCAGGTCGACCATTTCATTGAGTTCGGCACGCAAAAAACTCCAGCCGCGCTGCAAGTGGCGCAGCAGCGAGTGCGACTTGTACTGGGTAATCACGCCGATGCGCCGGATGCCGGAGTTGACGCAGTTAGACAGCGCGAAGTCGACAATGCGGAACTTGCCGCCAAAGTAGACCGCCGGTTTGGCCCGCCGGTCGGTGAGCTGTTTCAGGCGGGAGCCGCGCCCTCCGGCCAGTACCAGGGCAATCGTGCGGCGCACCAGCATGTGCGGCTGCGTCGACGTTTTGGGCGTGGGGTCTGCGATGGGCATGGGGTGTCTCCTGATTTGGTTTTTTTGGATCTAGAGCGTCGCTGCGCTGGCGAGCCACAGCGTCCTGGGTTGCAGCGTTTCTGCATCGTTGAGGCTTTGATTAAGGCAGTCGCCGCCACCGGTGTCAATATGGAGAAACCACGCACCGGGCGGCAGTACAAAGCGCACCGCATGGGCCGCGCTGTTGAAAAGCAACAAGCAGCGGGCGTTTAGGGGATCTGTAGCGCGGGTGCTGTGCAGGTGCTGTGCAGGCTCCAGGACCAATGCCAGGGCCTGGCGCGCCGGGTCGTTCCAGTCTTCGGGGCGGGGGCTGCTGCCTTCGGGCAAAAACCAGTGGGCCACCGTGCCACTGGGCGCACCGGGGGCTTGCCACCAGTGCGTGCTGCGCAGCAGGGCCCGCGCGCGGCGCAGCGCCTGCAAGGCCCCGATGAAGGTCGCATAGCGTGTGTCGGCCCGGTCCCAGTCCAGCCAACTGGTGGCGTTGTCCTGGCAGTAGGCGTTGTTGTTGCCGCCCTGGCTGTGGCCGATGCTGTCGCCTGCCTGCACCATCGGCGTGCCCAGTGACAGCAGCGTCACGGCCAGCAGTACGCGCTGGCGCTGGCGCCGCCGCGCATGAATCTGCAGGTCCCGCGTGTCGCCTTCGGTGCCGCAGTTGGTGCTTAGGTTATGCCCGTGGCCGTCGCGGTTGTTTTCCCCATTGGCCAGGTTGTGCCGGTGGGTGTAGCGCAGCACATCGGCCAGGGTGAAGCCGTCGTGCGCCGCGACAAAGTTCACGCTGCTGTGCGCCGCCCGGCTGCGGGTGTCAAACACGTCGCTTGAGCCCGCCAGGCGCGTGGCCCATTCGCCCAGCACCGGCGTGTGGTGCAGCCAAAAGCCCCGCTGCGCGTCGCGAAAACGGTCGTTCCACTCCAGCCAGCCGCTGGGAAAGCGGCCCAGCTGGTAGCCACCATGGCCTATGTCCCAGGGCTCGGCCACCAGCGTGCAGCTTGATAACAGCGGGTCCTGGGCCATGGCCTCCAACAAGGGCGCGCGCGGCGAAAAATCGTGTCCTGGTGTCGCCGCGCTGCGCCCCAGCACCGGCGCCAGGTCAAAGCGAAAACCGTCTATGCCAAAGTCCAGCACCCAGCTGCGCAGGCTTTGCAAAACCATGCGCATGACCAGCGGGTGGTCCAGGCGCAGGCAGTTGCCGCAGCCGGTCCAGTTCAGGTAGTGCGCGGGGTTTTGCGGGTCCAGGTGGTAGTAGGTGGCGTTGTCGATGCCACGCAGGCCCAAGGTTGGGCCGTGTTCGTCGGTCTCGCCGCTGTGGTTGTAGACCACGTCCAGCCATACCTCCAGGCCCGCCGCGTGCAGGGCGCTGACCATGGCGCGCAACTCGCTGCGCGGGCTGCTGCCCGCCTGTCCGCTCCAGTACCGAGCGGTCGGCGCACTCCAGGCAATCGGGCTGTAGCCCCAGTAATTGCGCAGCCCCAATTGCAGCAGGCGCAGCTCATCGGCGCAGCAGGCCAGCGGCATCAGGCTCACCGTGGTCACACCCATGGTTTTCAAATGGGCAATCGCCGCCGGGTGGGCCAGCCCCGCATAAGTGCCCCGCAGCGCGGGCGGCACATCCGGGTGCAGCGCGGTAAAGCCTTTGACATGCAGTTCGCAGACCAGGCGCTGCGCCGGGTCTGGCAGCGGGCCGCGTGCTGCGGGGCACAGGGGCGCGAGCACCACAGCCTTTAAAGCGTCTTGCGCGTTGTCGCGGGTGTCTTGCTGTTGGCGCGCGTCTTTCTGGTGGCCTAGGTGAATGTCTTGCCCCGCGTATTCGCCCAGCACCGCACCGGCGCAGGGGTCGAGCAAGAGCTTGTGCGGGTTAAAGCGCTGGCCCTGGGCCGGGTCCCAGGGGCCATGCACACGCCATCCGTAGACCAGGCCCGCGCCAGCGCCGGGCAGCAAGGCCTGCCAGACACCGCCCACGGCCGCAGGCATGGCGAGGCGCTGCAGCTCGTGCTGGCCGGTTGCGTCAAAAAGGCACAGTTCCACCGATTGGGCGTGGGGCGCCGCCAGGGCGAATTCCACGCCCCCGGCCACCACGGTTGCGCCCAGCATGGACGCACTTAACAGGGGCTGCAGCGCTGCTTGCATCGTGCCCAACTGGCTATTGCGGTGCCAGAACCAGGCAGGACAAAGGCGGCAAATGCAGCAGCAGCGACTGCGCGTGCCCGTGGGAGGCCTGCGCTTGCGTTGCCAGCGCGCCATTGCCAATGCCGCTGCCGCCGTACGCCGCATCATCGGTGTTAATCAGCACGCGCCAGTGGCCTGCGACGGGCACGCCCACGCGGTAGCCGTCCCGTGGCAGCGGTGTGAAGTTGCACACCACCACCGCACATTCGCCGGTGCGGGACCAGCGCACAAAGGCCAGCACCGATTGCGCGTGGTCTTCGTGCGAAATCCAGCCAAAGCCGCCGGGCTGCACATCTTGCGCGTGCAGGGCCGGGAAGGCGCGGTACACGCGGTTGAGGTCCCGCACCAGGCGCTGCACGCCGGCGTGGGCGGGCAGCTCTTGCAAGTGCCAGGGCAGGCTGTCGCCATCGGCCCATTCGGTGGGCTGCGCCAGCTCGCCGCCCATAAAGAGCAGCTTTTTGCCGGGATAGGCCCACATCAAGCCGTAAAGCGTGCGCAAGTTGGCCCGCTGCTGCCAAGGGTCGCCGGGCATTTTGCCCAGCAGCGAGCGCTTGCCGTGCACCACTTCGTCGTGCGACAAAGGCAGCACAAAGTTTTCGCTAAAGGCGTACATCAGCCCAAAGGTGAGCAGCTTTTGGTGGTGGCGGCGGTAGACCGGATCGAGCTGCATATAGTCCAGCGCGTCGTGCATCCAGCCCATATTCCACTTGAAGTGAAAGCCCAGGCCGCCGCTGGCCAGGTCGTCGCCCGGTGGCCGGCTCACGCCGGGGAAGGCGGTGGACTCTTCGGCAATCATCAGCGTGCCGGGGCGCTCCACGCCAATCAGGTGGTTGAGGCGGCGCAAAAACTCCATCGCCTCCAGGTTTTCGCGCCCGCCCAGGCGGTTGGGTATCCACTGGCCGTGGGCGCGGCTGTAGTCGCGGTACAGCATGGAAGCCACCGCATCCACCCGCAGGCCGTCAATGCCGAAGCGCTCCAGCCAGTAAAAGGCGTTGCCGATCAAAAAGTTGCGCACTTCAGAGCGCCCGAAGTTGTAAATCAGCGTGTTCCAGTCCTGATGAAAGCCTTCTTTGGGGTCGGCGTATTCGTACAGATGGGTTCCGTCAAACGTGGCCAGCCCGTGCGCGTCGCTGGGAAAGTGCGCGGGCACCCAGTCCAAAATCACGCCCAGCCCGGCCGCGTGGGCAGCGTCCACAAAATACTGAAAGTCTGCGGGGCTGCCAAAGCGCGCGGTCGGCGAGAACATCCCCAGCGGCTGGTAGCCCCACGACGCGTCCAGCGGATGCTCGCTCACCGGCAGCAGCTCCAGGTGGGTGAAGCCCATGTCGCGGGCGTAGGGCACCAGTGTGTCGGCCAGCTCGCGGTAGTTCAGCCAGCGCCAGCCCTCGGCCTTGCGCCAAGAGCCCAGGTGTACCTCGTAAATGGACAGCGGCGCGTTCAGCGCGTTGGCTGCTGCGCGCTCTGGCAGCATGGCGCGGGCGGCGGGCAGCCCGCAGACCACGCTGGCGGTATTGGGCCGCAGTTGCGATTGGAAAGCATAAGGATCGGCTTTTAGGCGGACCTGGTCCGTGGCGCCCAACACCTCGAACTGGTAGAGGTCACCGCGCGCCACTTCGGGCAGAAAAATCTCCCACACGCCGCAGCCATGGCGCAGCCGCATGGGGTGGCGCCGCCCATCCCACTGGTTAAAGCTGCCGACCACCGACACGCGCTTGGCATTGGGCGCCCAGACCGCAAAGCGCGTGCCTTGCACGCCCCGGTGTGTCTCGGGGTGCGCACCCAGGCATTCGTAGGGCCTTTGGTGCGAACCCTCGGCCAGCAGCCAGGCGTCGGTGTCGGGCATGAGCATGTGAAATGCGTAGGGGTCGTCCAGCACCGCGCTGCGGGCCGTGCTGCCCTCGCCTTGCTCCCACTGCACCCGCAGCTGGTAGTCAAAGGGCACGCTGCGCTGGCCCGGCATGCCGCTAAACACGCAGCTGTCAGCCAGTCGCTCTAAGCTGCCGACCCAACGCTGAGTGTGGCGTTCCACCACGTCTACCGTGCAGGCGTTGGGCAGCATGGCGTTCACCCATACGTGCCCGGCGTGGACATGCAGGCCCAAAACGCCGAAAGGGTCGGCGTGCCTTGCCGCCATCAGGGCGGAAACATCGTGGGTGCTGAGCACGTGGGCTTGCCTTGTGGATACGGGGAATCAGGTCGCCAGACCAAAGAAGCCGCCCCAGGGCTGCAATGCCACCGAGGTTTGGGTCAGCTTGGCCCCGGCCAGACCGCTGCCGCTGAGTTCGCATGTACCGGCGTAGTCGGCAGGCAGGGGCCAATCCACCGGGGTGTCGCTGAAGTTGAACACGCACAGCACGCACTGCCCGTCCATGCGCCGCACATAGGCCAGCACCTGCGGGTGCGCCGCAAGCAATTGCATGTCGCCGTGGACCAGCACCGGGTGGTTTGCGCGCCAGTGGATCAGGCCGGTATAAAAATGGAGCAAGCTGTCGGGGTCGCTGCGCTGCGCATCGACCGCCAGCGCCAGGTGCTCCGGCGCCAGCGGCAGCCAGGGCGCCGCTGGGCTGAAGCCGCCGTTGGCGTGCGCGGCCTCCCAGGGCATGGGCGTGCGGCAGCCGTCGCGGCCCTTGAACTCGGGCCACAGGGCCTTGCCAAACGGGTCTTGCAATTGCTCAAACGCAATATCGGCCTGCGTGAGGCCCAGCTCGTCGCCCTGGTAAATACAAGGGCTGCCGCGCAAACTCATCTGAAAAGCCGCCGCCAGGCGCAGCAAGCGCGGGTCGGGCGTGGCGCCGCCCCAGCGCGTGGCCAGGCGCACCACGTCGTGGTTGGACAGCGCCCAGCACGGCCAGCCGTCGCCCACGGTGGCGGTAAATTTTTCCAGCAACCCGTGCAAAAAAGCCGCGCTGTTGTTCGGCCCCAGCAAGTCAAAGGAATAGGCCATGTGCAGCTTGTCCGCACCGCGCGTGTATTCGGCCATGCGGGCCAGCCCGTCGTCGTCGCCGATCTCGCCCACCATGGTGCTGCCGGGGTAGGCATTGAGCAGGGTGCGCAGTTCTTTCAAAAACTCCAGGTTCTCTGGGCGGCTTTTGTCGTACACATGGTGCTGTCGGCTGTAGGGGTTGACCGGGTCTACCGACGCGTCGCTGGGGTCTGGCTGGCCGCGCCCTGGGTTGTTGCGCAGCTCTTTGTCGTGAAAGTAGAAGTTGGCCGTGTCCAGCCGGTAGCCGTCCACGCCCAGCTCCAGCCAAAAGCGCACATCGTCAAGCACCGCCGCGCGCACCTGGGGGTTGTGAAAATTCAGGTCCGGCTGCGAGACCAAGAAGTTGTGCAGGTAGTACTGCAAGCGCCGGGTGTCCCACTGCCAGGCGCTGCCGCCAAATATCGACAACCAGTTGTTGGGCGGCGTGCCGTCGTCACAGGCATCGGCCCAGACGTACCAGTCGGCGCGCGGGTTGTGCTGGCTGGCGCGGCTTTCTATAAACCAAGGATGCTGGTCCGAGGTGTGCGACAGCACCTGGTCAATCATTACCTTCAGGCCCAAGTGGTGCGCATGGCGCACCAGGGCGCGAAAGTCCTCCAGCGTGCCAAACAGCGGGTCTATGTCGCGGTAGTCGCTCACGTCATAGCCAAAGTCCTTCATCGGGCTTTTGAACACTGGCGACAGCCACACCGCTTCGGCCCCGAGCGCGGCCACATGCGCCAGCCGCCGGGTGATGCCCGGCAGGTCGCCCACACCGTCGCCATTGCTGTCTTGAAAGGAGCGCGGGTAGATCTGGTAGATGATGCCGCCGCGCCACCACTGCGTGTTGTCAGCCCGCGCTGCGGACGCTTGTGTCATGGGTGCTCCGGGTCGGTGGATGGGGCCGGCGCGCTGCCGACGGTTGCCAACATTGTAGGGATCACTTGGCGGCCAAGCCCTGGTCTTTGGGTGCAGCGAAACCGCTGGCTTAAAAACATACACTTATGTATGCTGCACTGCCACCGGTAAAGATCGGCTACCTGGTTTTGTGAATTGGAAGGAAGAACCCATGACGTCCCCGCTCCCCACCATCTCGCAGGTCTTGCGCACGCCTGAGGCGTGCTTTGCCAATCTGCCCGATTTTCCCTACACGCCGCATTACACCGAGGTCGGCGGGCTGCGTATCGCCCACCTGGACGAAGGTCCGCGCGACGGGCCCATCGTGCTGCTCATGCACGGCGAGCCGACCTGGTCGTTTCTGTACCGCAAAATGATTCCGGTGCTGGTGGCAAAGGGTCTGCGGGTGATCGTGCCCGATCTGGTGGGTTTTGGCCGGTCCGACAAGCCCTCGCGTGCGAGTGACTACTCCTACTTCAACCATGTCGAGTGGATGAAAGCCTGGGTGCAGGCCAACGACTTTCAGCACATGACGTTTTTTGGCCAGGACTGGGGTTCGCTGGTCGGCTTGCGGGTGGTGGCTGAAATGCCGGGGCGCTTTGACCGGGTGGTGCTGGGCAATGGCGCCTTGCCCACGGGCACCATGGAGGTGCCGATGGCGTTCAAAATCTGGCGTGCCTTTGCGCGCTTTAGTCCGTGGTTTCCCATTGGCCGTATCGTCAAAACTGGCTGTGCCAAGGGACTGACGCTGCAAGAAGTGGCCGCCTATGACGCCCCGTTTCCCAGCCGCAAATTCCGCGTGGCGGCGCGCGTGTTCCCTGGCTTCGTGCCCACCACCCCCCAAGACCCCGAGCGCGCGCGCAACGAAGCCGCCTGGGAAGTGTTCAAGCGCTGGGACAAACCTTTTCTCACCCTGTTCAGCACCCGCGACCCGGTGACGAAAGGCGGCGAAGTGATGTGGCAGCAACTGGTGCCCGGCGCCCAGGGGCAGCCCCACACCAAAATTCGCGGCGCCGGACACTTTTTGCAGGAAGACAAGGGCGCGGAAGTGGCGCAGCATTTGGCGGCCTTTGTGCGGGCTTGAGTGCGGGCCTGAGACTTAACTGCCTTGCTGTGCCAAACCTGAATCGCCGGAAACAAAAGACGCGCCGGCGATAACGGTGCGGTATCGAAACGCCCTGGCTTGTAGTCTGGAAAACGGCTCAACTGCCGCTATTTCTACAGTCCGCTTGTCAAATCACTAGGCCCGCAAGCGCCCCGCCAGTTGCAAAGACGCCCGCAGCGTGTCGTTGATACGGGTTTGCCATCCATCACCGGTGTCGCGCAGGGCCGCAAGCACATCGGCATCAAGCCGAATTTTTACCGGTTCTTTGGTCGACGCGGCCTTTGGTCTGCCACGGCGCTTGAGCGTTTCGCCTTGAAACAGATCGGCGCGCGCAAAGAAGTCCTGTGTGAGCGCGGGCGCATCGTCCGGGTCAGTCCAAGTACTGGGTGTAGAAGGCTTTTTCGCGTTCATTGGCTTTCCTCATGCTGATGATGCGGCGAAGCGCGCCGCGCGGTGTCCAAACCATCACTACCAGGTCGGCTTGCAGAAATCCAACGGTAATGAAACGGTCCTCGGCGTAGTCCACGCGCAGGTCTTGCTTGGTGAAATGGTCGCCTGCAAATAACTGGTCGGCATGCGCGAAATCCAAACCTCTTTCCAGCAAGGTTCGGTCTCTTTTTATGCCGTCAAACTCAATTTGCATCGCATTTAGTGTACCCCCAACAAATAAAACGACAAGCGTAACAACAAGCGCCGAAACTTCTCTACAGGCCGAACCCACAGGCGCACGCACCCATATCTGCTGCGCAAATAGCGCCTAATAGCCCGTTCCCCAAGCAGGGGCGCGCACTACCCAAGGCCCCATGCCCCATTCCCCCGTCGGTTACTTCACCAAGCAAGAAAACATTGCTGTTGCTGGCGTGGCGGACATGGTGATTCGCTCGCTGCTGGACAAGCAGCAGTTTTACGACCCGCTGGAGGCGGCGCTGCGCTTGGGCATTTCGTCGGCTACCTGGCCGCTGTTTGGCTTGCTATGGCCCTCGGGCGCGCGCCTGGCGGAGCGCTTGGCCCGGCGCCCGGTGCGCGCGGGCGAGCGGATTTTGGAGCTGGGCTGCGGTCTGGCGCTTTCTAGCCTGGTGGGCCACCGGCGTGGGGCGGACATGACGGCCAGCGACTGCCACCCGCTGGCCGGGGCCTTTTTGGCTGAGAACGTGCGGCTCAACGGCTTGTTGCCGCTCAAATACCGGCATGGGCAGTGGGGCCGCGTGCCGCTGGCGACCGAATTTGCCATGCCCGCGCCCCTGTCAGCCCTGCCGCAGGCGGCGCCCGAGTTGGCGGTCAGTGGTCGTTTTGAGCTGATTATTGGCAGCGATATTCTTTACGAGCGCGACGAGGCCGGTGCTTTGGCCCACTTCATCGACGGCCACGCTGCGCCGCAAGCCGAAATCTGGGTCGTCGATCCCAATCGGGGCAACCGCGCGCACTTTCACCGTCACATGAAGCTACTAGGATTTGCCTTGCAAGAGCAAACCATAGACCGCGCTGCCTTGCCCGGCGTGGCTCCTTACAAAGGGCGCATGCTCAGCTACCGCCGTTGATGTGGAACATGTAACACTTTGTTACAGGGGTTTGTCCTAGCTTGCAGGTCCAGATTCCAAGGAATATCTTCTGTTCTTTTATCGCAACTTAATCGGAGACGCTGCATGCAAGTTCATCTCAAGGTCAATGGGCACGACAAGTCGGTCGATGTGCCGCCACACACCCTGCTGGTGCAGGTGCTGCGGGAGCACCTCCAACTTACCGGCACCCATGTGGGCTGCGATACGGCCCAGTGCGGCGCATGCACCGTCATGAAGGACGGCCATGCTGTCAAATCCTGCAACGTGCTGGCCGCGCAGGCCCACGGCAGCCAGATCACCACCATTGAAGGTCTGGCCCAGGCCGACGGCACCATGCACCCCATGCAGGCCGCCTTCAAAGAGTGCCATGGGCTGCAGTGCGGTTTTTGCACCCCGGGCATGGTGCTGAGTTCCATCGACCTGTGCACCCACCACCCCAAGGCAGACGCAGCTGAGATTCGCGCCCTGCTCGAAGGCAATATCTGCCGCTGCACTGGTTACCAGAACATCGTCAAATCCGTGCAGCAAGGCCAAGCGGCCATGGCTGGCGCTTAAGGAGTTAACAACATGGGTGCCTCAGACTTCTCCAAACTGCCCTTTATCGGCGAATCCATCCGCCGCAAGGAAGACTACCGTTTCTTGACCGGTGCCGGTCAATACACCGACGACATCAACCTGCAAGCACAAACCCATGCGGTGTTTGTGCGCAGCCCGCATGCCCACGCCATCATCAAAAGCATAGACACCAGCGCCGCCATGGCCATGCCCGGCGTAGTCCACATTTTTGTGGGCACCGACCTGGAAGGCAAGATGGGCGGACTGCCCTGCGGCTGGCTGATCACCGGCACCGACGGCAAGCCCATGAACGAGCCACCCCACCCGGTGCTGGCCCTGGGCAAAGCCCGCCACGTGGGCGACCAGGTGGCCATGGTGATTGCCGAGACGGTAGAGCAAGCCAAAAACGCCGCCGAAGCCGTGGTGGTGGACTACGAACCCCTACCTGCTGTGGTCGATGTGCGCGACGCCGCCACCGGCGCGCAACTGCACGACGCCGCCCCCAACAACCACTGCTACAAATGGGCCCTGGGCGACAAGGGCCAGGTGGACGCTGCATTTGCCAATGCGGCCCACGTCACCCAACTCGATCTCATCAACAACCGCCTGGTGCCCAACGCCATGGAGCCGCGCGCCGCCATTGGCAGCTACAGCCGGGCCACCGAGGAGTACGTACTCTATGTGTCCAACCAAAACCCGCACGTCGAGCGCCTGCTGATGACGGCCTTTGTGCTGGGCCTGCCCGAGCACAAAGTGCGCGTGATTGCCCCCGATGTGGGCGGCGGTTTTGGCTCCAAGATTTACCTCTACGCCGAAGATGTGGCGCTGACCTGGGCCTCCAAGCAAATCAACCGCAGCATCAAATGGACTTGCGAGCGCTCCGAGTCCTTCCTGACCGACGCCCATGGCCGCGACCACGTCAGCCACGCTGAAATGGCGATGGACAAGGACGGCAAGTTCCTGGCCATGCGGGTGCACACCGACGCCAATCTGGGCGCCTACCTGTCCACCTTCTCCACGGCGGTGCCCACGATTTTGTACGCCACGCTGCTGGCCGGCCAGTACACCTGCCCGCTCATCCATGTGGAAGTGGACGCTTGGTTCACCAACACTGCGCCGGTGGATGCCTACCGCGGGGCCGGTCGGCCTGAAGCCACCTACCTGCTGGAGCGCTTGGTCAGCCGTTGCGGCTGGGAGTTGGGCTTGGCGCAAGACGAAATCCGCAAGCGCAACTTCATCAATACCTGGCCTTACCAAACGCCCGTGGCCTTGCAGTACGACGCGGGCGACTACCTGGGTTGCCTGACTTCCGCCCAAGCCTTGGGCGATACCGCCGGCTTTGAGGCGCGCAAAACCGCCAGTGCTGCCAAAGGATTGCTGCGCGGCATTGGGTATTCCAGCTACATCGAGGCCTGCGGTCTGGCGCCCAGCAACATCGCGGGTGCCCTGGGTGCCCGCGCGGGCTTGTTTGAGTGCGGCGAAGTGCGGGTGCACCCCACCGGCAGCGTCACCGTGTTCACCGGCTCGCATAGCCACGGCCAGGGCCACGAGACCACGTTTGCGCAAGTGGTGGCGGCGCGCCTGGGCATTGCAGTGGAAGCAGTGGACATCGTCCACGGCGATACCGGCCGCGTGCCCTTTGGCATGGGCACCTATGGTTCGCGCTCCATCTCGGTGGGTGGTGCGGCCATCATGAAGGCGCTCGACAAGATCGAGACCAAGGCCAAAAAGATCGCCGCCCACTTGATGGAGTCCAGCGACGCCGACGTGGAGTTCGCCAACGGCGAGTTTACCGTCAAGGGCACCGACAAAAAGGTCACCTTTGGCCAAGTGGCACTCACCGCCTATGTGCCACACAACTACCCGCTCGACAAGCTCGAACCCGGCCTGAACGAGACCGCGTTTTACGACCCGACCAACTTCACCTTCCCCTCGGGGACTTACATCTGCGAAGTGGAAATTGATCCTGCCACTGGCGTGACCCGCGTGGACAAGTTCACTGCGGTGGACGACTTCGGCACCATCATCAACCCGATGATCGTCGAAGGCCAGGTGCACGGCGGGCTGGTCCAGGGCATTGGCCAGGCCTTGCTGGAAAACTGCGTCTACGACCGCGAAACCGGACAGCTGCTCACAGGCTCCTTCATGGACTACACCATGCCGCGCGCTGACGACTTCCCGGATTTCCAGATCGGCAATATCTGCACCCCTTGCACCCACAACCCGCTGGGCACCAAAGGCTGCGGCGAGGCGGGCGCCATTGGCTCGCCCCCAGCCGTGATCAACGCGGTGCTTGACGCCCTGCACGGCGTGGGCGTCAAAGACTTTGACATGCCCGCTTCGCCCCACCGCGTGTGGGAAGCCATCCAGGCCGCAAAGGCCTGAAGCACTAGCTTTCATGAGGGTGCGCAGCACCCCCCATCATGAAAGTTCTTCCACGTTAAGGAGACACACACCATGTACGCATTCACCCTAGACCGCCCCGCCACCATTGCGGATGCCGCACAACTGGCAGGCGCTGGCGCCAAGCCCTTGGCGGGCGGGCAAACCCTGCTGGCTTCCATGAAGCTGCGCCTGTCCCAACCCGGCCAGTTGGCCGACTTGGCCGGCATTCCCGAACTCGTGGGCATTTGCCGCGAGGGCAACGCCATCGTCATTGGCGCCATGACGCGCCACATGGACGTGGCGGGCAGCGCCGAAGTGCAGTCCACCATCCCCGGTTTGGCCGACCTGGCCGCGCACATTGGCGACCGCCAGGTGCGCACCATGGGCACGCTGGGCGGCTCGGTGGCCAATAACGACCCGTCCGCCTGCTACCCCAGCGCGGTGCTGGCCCTGGGCGCCACGGTGCGCACCAACCACCGCCAGATTGCCGCAGACGACTTTTTCACCGGCATGTTTGGCACCGCCTTGCAAGACGGTGAGCTGATCACTGCGATCAGCTTTCCTATCCCCAAGCGCTCGGTGTACATGAAGTTTGTGCAACCGGCCTCGCGCTTTGCGCTGGTGGGCGTGTATGTGGCGCAAACCGACGCGGGCGTGCGCGTGGCCATTACCGGCGCAGGCCAGTGCGTGCACCGCCACGCTGGCCTGGAGGCGGCGCTCAACCAGAGCTTTACCGTGGCGTCTGCGGCTTCGGTGGCGATTGACGCCTCGGAGCTGAACCACGACATCCATGCGTCAAGCGCCTACCGCGCCAACCTGATCAGCGTGCAAGCGCAGCGGGCGGTTGCTAAGCTCTTGGGCTAGGCCCGGCGCGCAGCGCGGCGCCTGCCGCGCGAGCTAGAGGCTCCGTGCCGGTGGGCGCGGAGCCTTTTTTGTGGGAAGAATATGCTTACTTTTTCGTCTGTTGATGCGCTCATCGCCGCCCTGCGCGAGGCCGGGTATTTCGCCGAGCGCCGCCTGGCCACGGCCGTGTTTTTGGCGCTGAAATTAGGGCGTCCCTTGCTGCTCGAAGGCGAGCCCGGCGTCGGCAAGACCGAGCTGGCCAAGGCCTTGGCCACCGCTTTGGGCCGCGCCCTGATTCGCCTGCAGTGCTATGACGGCTTGGAGCAGCGCGAAGCCCTGTACGAGTGGAACTACGCCGCGCAGCTGCTGCACATGCGTGCTGCGCAAAGCGGCGCCGGTGGTGAGCTTGAGGCGCAACGCGTGGAGCGCGAGGTCTACCAGGAGCGCTACCTGATTCGCCGCCCCTTGCTCAAGGCCTTGCAGGCGCCCGCGCCCGGCGCGGTGCTCTTGATTGACGAGGTAGACCGCGCCGACGAGCCTTTCGAGGCCTTTTTGCTGGAATACCTGGGTGAATACCAGGTCAGCGTGCCCGAGATTGGCACCATCAGCGCGCAGTTCAAACCTGTGACCATACTGACCAGCAACCGCACGCGCGAACTCAACGACGCGGTCAAGCGCCGCTGCCTGTACCACTGGTTGGACTATCCAGATCGCGAACGCGAGCTTGCCATCATCCGCGCCCAGGCGCCGGGCGCCAGTGAGGCCCTCGCCGAAGCAGTGGCCACGGTGGTCAACCGCTTGCGCAGCCAGCCCTTTGCCAGCGCCTTCCAGCGCGCGCCGGGCATCGCCGAGAGCGTGGAATGGGCCAAGGCCCTGATTGCGCTGGACACGCTGGCGCTAGACCCTGAGGTCATGGCGGACACGGCCGGCATTTTGTTCAAGCAGCGCGAAGACGTGGCCGCGCTCACCCACGCCCTGGCCACCGACCTGCTGGCGCCGCCCGACTCGCAAGACTGAGTCAGCCCCCAGAGCTATCCATGCAACTCGGCGACTCCCGCAGCGGCAAGCTGGCCGACAACCTGGCCGCCTTTGGCCGCAGCCTTCGCCGCGCTGGGGTGCGCGTAGACAGCGCGCGCATCGCCCTGTCCGCCCACGCCGCACTGGCCGTGGGCTTGGCCGACAAAGACGACTTGAGCGCCGCGCTGGAGGCGGTGCTGGTCAGCCGCGAGCAAGACCGCATGGTGTTTCGCGAGTTGTTCGAAGCCTTTTTTCGCAATCCCAATATGGCGCACAAGCTGCTGTCGCAGCTGCTGCCCAGCGCCGAGGGCAAGGCCGAACCCAGCAAACGCCGCCCGCGTGTGCGTGAGGCCTTGTCGCCCCAGCAGGCCTTTGGCAAACAAGCCGGCCCGAAGCAAGAAGACCAAAAAGTCGACTTTGACGCCGCCATGACCGCCAGCGACGCGCAGCGGCTCAAACACGCCGACTTCAACGCCCTCTCGGCCACCGAATACCGCCTGGTCGAGCGGCTGGCGCGCGATATTCGCATGCCGCTGCCCACTTTTGCCTCGCGCCGCAGCCAACAGGGCGCGCGCGGCGCAGCCTTGCACTGGGCCGGCGTGTTGTGTGAAGGTGTGCGCACCGGCGGCGAGCCCATGGTGCTGCCCCGCTTGCAGCGCAAGCGCCAGCCGCTGCCGCTCTTGGTGCTGGTGGATGTGTCGGGGTCGATGGAGCGCTACGCCCGCCTGCTGCTGGCGTTTTTGCATGCCGCCACCCGGCGCCACCCCCGGCGCGATGTGTTTGCCTTTGGCACCCAGCTTACCGACCTGAGCCCCGCCTTCAAACTGGCCGACACCGACGCCATGCTGGCCCACGCCAGCTTTGCGATTGAAGACTTTGCCGGGGGCACGCAACTGGGCGTGTCGCTGGCGCAGTTGCGCGCGCAGCACGCGCGCAAGCTGGTGGGGCGGCGCACCATGGTGCTGGTCATTACCGACGGCCTGGACACCGGCGCGCCC
>CANFWT010000055.1 GCA_947450895.1 Comamonadaceae bacterium
CGAAGTTGCTCTCCGTTTGCGCGGCAAACACAAGGCCATTTACACGCCTCACGTCGATACCGGCGACTACATTGTCGTCATCAACGCAGCCCAGCTGCGCGTCACGGGCGCCAAGTCCATTGACAAGGTGTACTACAGCCACTCCGGTTACCCCGGTGGCATTTCCGCCATCAACTTTCGCGACATGCAAGCCAAGTTCCCCGGCCGCGCTTTGGAAAAAGCCGTCAAGGGCATGCTGCCAAAAGGCCCTCTGGGCTACGCGATGATCAAAAAACTCAAGGTCTACGGCGGTGCTGAGCATCCCCATACCGCCCAGCAGCCCAAAGTGCTGGAAATTCCAGGAGCAGGCAAATGATCGGTGATTGGAACAACGGAACCGGCCGTCGCAAATCCAGCGTCGCCCGCGTTTTCCTGAAGAAGGGCTCCGGCCAAATCGTGGTCAATGGCAAAGCCATTGAGAACTTTTTTGGTCGCGCCACTTCGATCATGATTTGCAAGCAACCCCTGTTTTTGACCAACCATGCGGAAACTTTCGACATCATGGTCAATGTGGCGGGTGGCGGCGAGTCGGGTCAAGCCGGTGCTACGCGCCACGGCATTACCCGCGCCCTGATCGACTACGATGCAACGCTCAAGCCCATGCTGAGCCAAGCCGGCTTCGTGACGCGTGACGCGCGTGAAGTCGAGCGTAAGAAGGTCGGCTTCCACGGCGCTCGCCGTCGCAAGCAGTTCTCCAAGCGCTAATCCCGCACTGGAGACGCAAAAAGGCCGCCTGGGCATTGCTTGGGCGGTTTTTTGTCTTTATAGGGACCCTCATCCGTGCGATTTCGACTCCTACGCCGTCGCCTGACCATCAGCGCCCCGCGCATGGCGGTGCGCAGCGCCTTGCCTTGGCCGGTGCGCTGGGCGATTGTGGCGTTGGTGTTCGGTTTTTGCGCTGCCATAGGCCTGTGGGCGTTTGAATTTGGCCGTGACATTGCTGGCTTGGAAAACGGCAGCCAGTCCGAACTGCTGCAATTGCGCGACAAGGTGAAATCCCTGCAAGTGGAGATGGATGCGGCGCGTGAGCAACGCGACCAGGCGCAATCGATCGCCAATACCGCAGGAGCTTTGGTCGCGGCGGAAAAAGCGTCCAGCGAGCGTCTGGCCGCCCAGGTCAAACAACTCGATGACGACAACCGCCGCTTGCGTGACGATTTGGGATTTTTTGAAAAGCTCATTCCCGCATCTTCCTCGGAAGCGGTGGTGATTCGTGGCATGCAAGTGGAGCCGCTCGACGGCAACAAGATCCGTTGGCAGGTACTTGTGATCCAGAGCAAAAAGAACGCGCCCGAGTTGGTGGGACGCCTGGAGATCAGTTTCACCGGCATGGTGGCGGGCAAGGCCTGGACCAGTGCCGTTCCTGCGACCAGTGTGCCACTCAAAGTGGCCCAGTATGGGCGGCTTGAGGGCGTTTTTGACGTGCCAGCACAAGTGAGCGTCAAGGCCATGACGGCCAAAGTGGTCGATGGTACGGCGGTCCGGGTAAGCCAGACGGTCAAGTTTTAGTCGGTAGGTCGCCGGTTACTATCGGGCTCAACTGAGGAATTTATGTTTAACAAGAAAAAACAGCCCCCCCTGAAGAGTCTCGTTGCCCAGGGCGCGCGCGTGGTGGGTGATATTTTTTTCGTCGAAGGCATGCGCGTGGAGTGCGCCATTGAGGGAAATATCCGTCCAGTGGACAACAACCCCAGCATTCTGGTGATTGCCGAGTCGGCGGTCATTACTGGCGCAGTTATTGCGGACCATATCATCATTAACGGCACCATCAAGGGCGCGGTTTCGGCCCGCATGATGTTGGAGTTGCAGCCGAATGCCCGCATTGAGGGCGATGTGGAGTACGGGGCGCTCGAAATGCACCAGGGCGCGTTGATCTCGGGCCGTCTGACCCCGATTCTTGGCTCCGACCCAATGCCCGCACTGCCAACAGAGGCAATCTCTGCATAAGTTCAATCCCGAGTAAACTACTTTACTATTCGACATCGCCAATTTCTCGGAGTTACCTATGAGCGCCCTTGCTGAATCCATGCCCACGGAAATGCCCGCCCCCATTCTTTTCACTGACAGCGCTGCCGCCAAGGTGGCCGATCTGATTGCCGAAGAGGGCAATAACGAGCTCAAATTGCGCGTTTTTGTGCAAGGCGGCGGATGTTCCGGTTTTCAGTACGGCTTTACCTTTGACGAAATCACCAACGAAGACGACACCACCATGACCAAGAATGGCGTGTCCCTGCTGATTGACGCCATGAGCTACCAGTATTTGGTAGGTGCGGAAATTGACTACAAGGAAGACCTTCAGGGTGCGCAATTTGTCATCAAAAACCCCAATGCCACCACGACATGTGGTTGCGGATCGTCATTCTCGACCTGAGGCCTGAAGCCTTAAAACACCTAAGCCGGGTAAACGGCTCCTAAGATACGGGCGCCTTGTGCGCCCGTAACGCTTGGCAGACTCGCTGTTTTACGCAGCACGGTCTGCTGGGCCAGCCAGGCAAAGGCCAATGCCTCCACGTCGGTGGGCGCCACGCCCAGCGCCTCAGAGCTGCACACGGGACTTGCTCCCACGGCGGCTTGCAGCCTTTGCATCAGGCCGTCGTTGTGCGCACCACCGCCGCACACCACCAGCATTTCGCACGCCGGAGGCGCCCACTGCAAGGCGCGCGCGCAGGCCCAGGCGGTTAGCTCCGTCAGCGTGGCTTGCACGTCCTGGGCTGCAAGTTCCTCAAACCCCCGCAGGCGCTGGCGCAGCCAGGGCATGTTGAACAGGTCGCGTCCAGTGCTTTTGGGGGGGCGCTTGGTAAAGAAGTTCTCATCCTGCAAGGCCGCCAAGAGTTCCGCATGCACCACGCCACTGGCGCCCCATTGGCCCCGGTCGTCAAATGCTGCGCCGGTATGCAGCTGGCACCAGGCGTCCATCAAGGCGTTGCCTGGGCCGCAATCGAAGCCAATCAGCGGCGCATCATGTGAGGTTTGCGCCCCGGGCAATAGCGTGATGTTCGAGATGCCACCGATGTTGAGCACCGCCCGCGCTTGGCTGGGGTGGCCAAACACCGCGCGGTGAAAGGGCGGGACCAGCGGCGCGCCCTGGCCGCCGGCCGCCACATCGCGGCTGCGAAAGTCGGCTACTACGTCGATCCCGCACCGTTCTGCCAACAAGGCGGGCTGGTTCAGTTGCAGGGTGTAGCCGGTTCCGTCAAATTCTTGTGGACGGTGGCGTACCGTCTGTCCGTGCGCGCCTATGGCGGTCACGTCGCAGGCTTGCACCTGGCTGCTGGCTAATAGCGCGGCTACGACCTCGGCATACACCCCTGCGATCGCATTGGCCGCCAAGGCGGCGCGGTGCAGTTCGTCGTTGCCTGCGGTATTGAGGGCCAGGAGTTCGGCGCGCAAGGCGGGCGCAAAGGGGCGATTGGCGTTGGCCCGTACGTGGATGGCGCTGCTTTCTTGAGAAAACTGAACCAGAACGCCATCAACACCGTCCAAGGAGGTGCCCGACATCAGGCCGATGAACAGCGCCTGCTTTTGCACAGACGCCAGCCCCTTACTGTACGTTGCCGACTTGCACCTGCGCGGCAGCGCTGAGTTGCGCGCGCACCGATTGCGCAGCCCGGTCAAACAAGGGTTTGACTGACGCCGCCAAGGGCACGGACGCGTTGGACCGGGCCAGGGTAAGTGGGTCTTTGTGGACGCCGTTAACCCGGAATTCAAAATGCAGATGCGGGCCAGTCGCCCAGCCCGTAGCGCCTACCAAGCCGATGTTTTCGCCTTGCTGTACCCGCTGGCCGGCCCGCACATTGATTTTGCTCAGGTGCGCGTACACGGTGGTGTTGCTGCCATTGTGTTTGACCATCACCACATTGCCAAAGCCGTTTTGTACTCCTGCAAAATCCACCACACCATCGCCCACGGTGCGCACCGGCGTGCCCGTGGCAGCGCCATAGTCCACGCCCAGGTGCGCACGCCAGGTTTGCAAAATAGGGTGGAAGCGCATAGAAAAACCGCTGGTGACGCGTGAGAACGCCATGGGCGAGGCCAGGAACGCACGACGCAAGCTCTCGCCCCCCAAGGTGTAATAACTGCCTTTGTTCTGTGCGGCGGCCCCGGGCTGGCCAGCGCTCACGGGGTCTTGGAACCACATGGCTTGGAAGGTTTTGCCAGCGTTGACGAATTCGGTGCTGAGCACACGCCCGGGACGCAGGGGTTCGCCGTCGCCTTCGAGTGTTTGATAGACCACCGAAAAGCGATCGCCCTTGCGCAGCGCGCGGTGGAAGTCAATGTCGCCGGAGAAAATTTCGGCCATCTGCACTGCGATGGCGTCCGGGATGCGCGCGTCGTCAGTGGCTGCGAAAAGCGACGACTGGATGGTGCCGCTGGCCATGCGCGAGCTCACGCTCAGAGGCAAGGTCTCTAATTTGGAGGTGTAGCCCTGTGCGGACTTGCTGATGGTCAGACGCTTGAAGTTGCCGTCGTCCTCGGGGCTCCAGCGTGCGCTCAAGCTCACCAGAGCACTGTGCTCGTCGACCTCTGCACTCACATTGCGTCCGGCGCGCCCCATCAAGCTTTGTTGCACCAGCCGGTCGCTGCGCAAAAAGGCTGCGGCGCTGGCATCCATTACCCCCAGGCGCTTGAGCAGCGTATCGGCGGTGTCGGTGCTGCGGGTGAGGTCGGTCCGGTACAAACGCATGGCTTGGGTGGCCAAAGCGTCCAATTGCGGCGCCAGAGGCAGCGACTCAACGGTCTCCACCACCGTGCGCTGGGGCAGGTCGGCGGCATCAGGGCCGAGGTTGGCGACGGCAAAGCTGGCGCCTGCGCCGCCCAACAGCAGCGCAGCCACACCCGACAGCACGCGCTTGGGGTGTTGGTGTAACGCCCGCACTACACCGTATGCGGCGGCTCGGACTATGGATGTGGGCTGAAAACTCAAATTGGGGCTCCTCGCAGGTCGGGAAGCCGTCAAGGCCACCGCTCCGGGCTGTGTTTCGGCGGCGTCTAAAATCGTCTGCCTGCGCGAAAAAGCACATGAAAATCAGGCCCCAGTATATCGGGCCGTAAAACCTGCCGGAAACGCGGGTAGCCCACCACGCCTCACCACATCTTTATGACCCAAGCAAGCCATCCCGCCTACCCCGTGACCGACCGCGTGCGCGAGGCGCTCGCTGTGTCCCTGCGTGGCTGCGACGAACTGATTCCCCAGGAGGAATGGGTGAAGAAGCTGGCGCGTTCCGAGGCCACCGGCAAGCCGCTGCGCATCAAACTTGGGCTGGACCCGACCGCGCCCGATATCCACCTGGGCCACACCGTGGTGCTGAACAAAATGCGCCAGCTGCAGGACCTGGGCCACACGGTGATTTTTTTGATTGGCGACTTCACCAGCATGATTGGCGACCCGTCCGGGCGCAACACCACCCGCCCGCCGCTGACCGCCGAGCAAATCAAGCAAAACGCCCAGACCTATTACAAACAAGCCAGCCTGGTGCTGGATCCGGGCAAGACCGAGATTCGCTACAACAGCGAGTGGAGCGACCCGTTGGGCGCGCGCGGCATGATTCAGCTCGCCAGTCGCTACACGGTGGCACGCATGATGGAGCGCAATGACTTTCATGACCGCTTCAAGGCCGGCCAGTCGATCAGCGTGCACGAGTTTTTGTACCCGCTGATGCAGGGCTACGACAGCGTGGCGCTGGAGAGCGACCTGGAATTGGGTGGCACCGACCAGAAGTTCAACCTGCTGGTGGGGCGCCAGCTGCAGTCCGAGTACGGCCAGGAGCCGCAATGCATCTTGACCATGCCCTTGCTCGAGGGCCTGGACGGCGTGGAGAAGATGTCCAAGAGCAAGAACAACTACATCGGTATCTCGGAAGAGCCCAACACCATGTTTGCCAAGGTATTGAGCATCTCCGACGTGCTGATGTGGAAGTGGTACACGCTTTTGAGCTTCCAAAGCGAGGCCGCCATTGCCGCCTTGCAGGCCGAAGTGGCCGCTGGGCGCAACCCCAAAGACGCCAAAGTGGCGCTGGCCAAAGAAATCACGGCGCGCTTTCACTCTGCGGCGGCGGCGGACGCGGCAGAGCAAGACTTCATCAACCGCAGCCAGGGTGGCATTCCGGACCAAATTGACGAAATGCAGCTGGGTTTGGGCGAAGGCGGCATGGCGCTGGGCATCGGCGCCTTGCTCAAAATGGCCGGACTGGCTGACTCCAGTGGCGCGGGCAACCGCCTCATTGACGGCGGCGGCGTGCGGGTGGACAGCGTGGTGGTCAGCGACAAAGGTCTGAAACTGGGCGCGGGTACTTACGTGTTGCAGGTCGGCAAGCGCAAGTTTGTCCGCGTGACGCTGGCCTAAGTCGCCATGCAGGCGCTGATTCAGCGGGTGCGCCGCGCCAGTGTCACCGTGGATGGCGCCATCGTCGGGCAAATTGGCGTGGGGCTTCTGGTGCTGCTTTGTGCCGAACAGGGGGACACCTCTGCCCAGGCTGACAAGTTGCTGGTCAAAATACTCAAGCTGCGTATTTTTGGCGACGACCAGGGCAAGATGAACCGCTGCGTACAAGACCTGGATGGCGCGGGCGCACGGGGCGGTCTGTTGGTGGTGAGCCAGTTCACCCTGGCGGCTGATACATCGGGCGGCAACCGCCCCAGCTTCAAAAACGCCGCCGCCCCGGAGCTGGGCCGCGCTTTGTATGACTACTTTGTGCAGCAGGCCCGCATCCTGCACTCCGATGTGGAAACCGGTATCTTTGCCGCCGACATGCAGGTAG
This sequence comes from Comamonadaceae bacterium, assembly GCA_947450895.1. GTDB lineage: Bacteria > Pseudomonadota > Gammaproteobacteria > Burkholderiales > Burkholderiaceae_C > Allorhodoferax. The sequence continues at coordinate 6,798 of CANFWT010000055.1, forward strand.
AGCTTGTCAACGATGGGCCGGTGACGATTCCAATGCGCATGGCCTGAGCTGCTTTGGCACCGCGACCCCGGTTTACTGGGGTCGCCCAGGGCACACCACGTGGCGGCGGTGCGCCCCCTGTGCCGGACGCCCCGAAAGGCTCAGTTCAGCGCCATGCTGAGCTTGCGCCGGTAGCTTGACACCAGTTGCGCCTGCGGATCTTCGTTGACCACCGCTTTGCCCAGCAGCTCAATGCCACCGGCCGCCTTGCCCGCGTCCTGAGAGGCTTTGGGTTTGGGCGGCGTGAGCAGTTCCAGAATGGCGACAAAGGTTTTGCGCGCTATTTCCTTGTTCCAGGTCTTGTCGCGCATGATGATTTCGAGCAGTTCGTCCATGGCCTCGGTCCACAGGCCGCCCACCATCAGCACCCGGGCCTTGGCCAGGCGGGTGTCAAAGTCGCGTTTGTTGGCGGCAATCAGGGCGTCAAACTGTTCGGGCCCCCAGGTGCCGCGCTCATCGCTCATGACAAAGTTGATGGCGTCCAAGAAGTTGCCCAGCGCTTCAAAGCGCAGCTGGCGCGGAATGGCGGCCAGCGCCGGGGCCAGCGCGGCGGCGGCGTCTTCCAGGGCGTTGGTCTCGATCAGCAGTTTGACGTAGTCAAAGCGGGCGTCGTCGTTGCCCGGGTCGTGGCTCAGGGTCTCCAGCAATTTGTTGAGCGCGGCTTGCGGGTCACCGGCGGCCAGCAGGGCCTGGGCGTCTTCGGCGCTGTCTTGGGCGGCTAAATCGTCCGCGCTGGGCAGGTGCTTGTCCAAAAAGGTTTTGAGCTGGCCCTCGGGCACCGCGCCCATGAAGCCGTCCACGGGCTTGCCGCCAATCATCAGCACGCAAGTGGGAATGCTGCGAATGCCAAAGGCCTTGGAGAGCTGCTGCTCCTGGTCCGAGTCAATTTTGACCAACTTGAAGCGGCCCGCGTAATCGGTCTCCACCTTTTCCAGCAAAGGGCCTATCACCTTGCATGGGCCGCACCAAGGCGCCCAAAAGTCCAGCAAAACCGGCACCTGGTGCGAGGCGGCGATGACCTCGGTTTCAAAGTTTTCTAGGGTGACGTCGATCATCTGCGGGGCCTCGGGGTGTAAAAAGTAAAATTGCGGGTCTAGCTTCGTGGCCCGGAGGGCCGCTCTATCCAAGGCGACGGCACGCACCGGCGCATCCAATACTATGACCACCATCCACATCGGCGTCGTCATGGGCTCCAGCTCTGACTGGGACACCATGCAACACGCGGTACAGATTCTCCAACAGTTTGGCGTCGGTTTTGAGGCGCAGGTCCTTTCCGCCCACCGCATGCCCGACGATATGTACACCTATGCCGACGCCGCTGCGGGCCGGGGCCTGCGCGCCATCATCGCCGGCGCGGGGGGTGCAGCGCATTTGCCTGGCATGCTGGCGGCCAAAACCACGGTGCCGGTGCTGGGAGTGCCGGTGGCGAGCAAGCATTTGCAGGGCGTGGATTCGCTCTACAGCATCGTGCAAATGCCTAAGGGCGTGCCGGTGGCTACCTTTGCCATTGGGGCAGCAGGCGCGGCCAATGCCGCTTTGTTTGCCGTGGCTATGCTGGCCAGTGGCGACGCCGCCTTGCGTGCGCAGCTAGAAGTCTTTCGCGCAGCGCAGACGCAAGCCGCGCGCGCCATGGAGTTACCGATTCCCGGTCTGGGCGCAGGCGTGGTGGGGCTATGAGCGCGTCTAAGCAGTTCAACGCGCCGCTCTTGCCCGGCACCGCGCCCGATGGCCGGGCCATGACCCTGGGCGTGATGGGCGGCGGCCAGCTCGGGCGCATGTTTGTGCACGCCGCGCAGGCCATGGGCTATGCCACTGCCGTGCTCGACCCGGACCCGGCCAGCCCGGCTGGTCTGGTCAGCCACCACCACATCCAAACCGGCTACACCGACGCTGCGGGTTTGGCGCAACTGGCGGCGTGCTGCGCCGCCATCACCACCGAATTCGAGAACGTGCCCGCCGACGCGCTGCGCACCCTGGCCGCCCAGCGCCGCGTGGCGCCGGCCGCCGCCGCCGTGGCCATTGCGCAAGACCGCGCGCTGGAGAAGGCCCACTTTGTGCGCTGCGGCGTGGCCTGCGCGCCCTACGCTGTCATCGACACCGCTTCCGCGCTGGCGCAGGTGACCGACGACTTGCTGCCCGGCATTCTGAAAACCGCGCGCATGGGCTACGACGGCAAGGGCCAGGTGCGCGTGCAAGACCGCGCCGCACTCGCCGCCGCTTGGACCTCTCTGGGGCACGTGCCCTGCGTGCTGGAAAAAATGCTGCCGCTGGCGCTGGAATGCTCGGTCATCGTGGCGCGCGGCGCGGACGGCAGCATGGTGAATTTCCCGGTGCAGCGCAATCTGCACCGCGAGGGCATTTTGGCGGTGACCGAGGTGTTTGAAGGCAATCTGCCCGCCGCACTGGCGGCGCAGGCGGTAGCCGGTGCGCGCGCCGTGGCCCAGGAGCTGGACTATGTGGGCGTGCTGTGCGTGGAGTTTTTTGTGCTGGCTGACGGTCACCTGGTGGTCAACGAGATTGCACCCCGGCCCCATAACAGCGGCCATTACACGCAAAACGCCTGCGATGTGTCGCAGTTCGACTTGCAAGTGCGCACCCTGGCCGGTTTGCCGCTGACCCCGCCGCGCCAGCACAGCCCGGCCACCATGCTCAATCTGCTGGGGGACCTGTGGGGTCTGCACGGTGCAGATTCGGTGCCCGACTGGGCGGCGGTGCTGGCGCTTCCCGGCACGCATTTGCATTTGTATGGCAAGCAGCAGGCGCGCCCTGGGCGCAAGATGGGCCACCTGAACGTAACCGGCGCCACGCCCGAGCAGGTGCGCGCCACTGCTTTGCGCGCGGCCGAAATATTGGGCATCGCCGCGTTTTGAGCGGCGTTTGCGCCATTCGCTATTTTTACGCACTGAATGAGCCACAAAAGCCCATGATTCTGTCCCTGGCTGACCCCACGGCGTTGCCGCGCGCGGTGCAAACCCTGGCCGACGGTGGCCTGGTCGGTCTGCCGACCGAAACCGTCTATGGCTTAGGCGCCGATGCCAGCAACGACGCTGCAGTGGCCAAAATCTTCGCTGCCAAGGGCCGCCCAGCGGACCACCCGCTGATCGTCCACGTGGCCGACTTGGACGGCGGCGCCTCGGGCGTGGCGCATTTTGCGCAACAGGTGCCCGACTTTGCGCAGGCGCTGATGGCCGCGTTTTGGCCTGGCGCGCTCACGCTGATCTTGCCGCGCCGCCCGGGCGTGGCCGCAGCGGCGGCCGGGGGACAAGACTCGGTGGGCTTGCGCTGCCCATCGCACCCCGGCGCGCAGGCGCTGCTGCGCGCGTTGCGCCAGGGGCCCGATGGATTGGACTGGGGTGTGGCAACGCCCGACGGATTGGACTGGGGCGCGGCCACGCCCCAGGGCGCTATCTGGGGCGTGGCCGCGCCCAGCGCCAACCGCTTTGGCCGTGTCAGCCCCACCACCGCCGCCCATGTGCAAAGCGAATTGGGCGAGGACTTGCTGATTCTGGACGGCGGCCCTTGCAGTTTGGGCATTGAATCCACCATCGTGGATTGCACGCGCGGGGTGCCTGTGCTCTTGCGTCCAGGCTCTATTGGCGCCGAAGCGCTGGCCCAGGCCTGCGGCCAGCCGGTGCGCAGTGCCGCGGACCTCGCCCGGGTCGCCAGACATGCCACCGGTACAGAGACCCAGCCGGACGTAAACGACACAAAAGACGCGAGCGCGCTATTGCCCGCCGCACCGCGCGCCTCGGGCACCCTGGAATCGCACTATGCGCCGCGCGCGCGGGTGCGCTTGTTGGAAGCGCAAGCCTTGCAGGCGGCCTTGCAAACCTGGCGCGCAGCGCATGTTTGGCCGTGGGCAGAGGCAGATGCAGAGGCAGAGGCAGATGCAGTCGCGTTTGCCGTGGCGTTGGAAACTGCAACTGCAACTGCAACTGCAACTGCAACTGCAACTGCAACTGCAACTGCGACCGCGTCCGCAAAATCAGAGGCAACGGCAACTTCTGCCGCGCCCACATCCGTACTGACAAGCTCATCTGCGCAACTCGGCGTCTACGCCCGCAGTTTCGCGCCCGAGGTGGCGCCCGGACTGGTGGTGCAGCACATGCCAAATACCGCTGCCCAGACGGCGCATGAGCTGTTTGCAGTCTTGCGCGCCTTGGACGATGCCGGGGTGCAGGAGATTTGGGTGGAGCACGTGCCCGCCACGCCTGACTGGGCCGGGGTGGCCGACCGCCTGCAACGTGCCAGTGCCTGAAGGTGCCCTGATAGCCCTGATAGCCCTGCTAGCCCTGCTAGCTTTCGGCGGTAAAAACGGTCAAGACGCCGGTATAGGCATACAAATGGTGGTGCGCCACCTCTCCAGCGGCAAAAAATCCCACCAAAGGCACATCCCCCAGTGCGTGGCGAACGCGCTGTAGTTCGGCGTTGGGGCCGCCAAAGTGGGGACCACCGCGCCCGGTGCAACTGATGTAGACCGCGCCGGTGATGTGGCGTGCAGGCAGGGCGGCTGGTGCGGTTGCGCCAGCGCCCACCGCCAGGGGCTCTGGCATTTCATCTGGTTCGAGTTCTTCGCGGATTTCGGCACAGATGCGCGTCAGGTCAGCGCGCGCGGCCTGCACATTGCGCTGGCAAAACGCCAGTTGCGCACCGGCACGCACCTGGTCACTCAAGGCCACAGCGCGGCGCCCCGGGTCCAGACCGACGATGTGGCGCACCAGCACGTCGCTGCCAAAGTTGCCGGTCTTGCGCACGGCGGCGCTGTCGCCTCCCGTAGGTGGTTGGGCCAGGCCGGCCAAGGTGGCGCGCACCGCTTGCAGCGCTTCCTGGGGCCGGTCCAGCGACACGCCCAGCTCTTGCAGCAGCACATCGAGTGCCGGCTCGCCGTCCAGAGTGAGTACGACGTTGTCCTGGCAGTCGGTTACCACCCGGGCGCGCGCAATAGGCTTGCATCCCTGGGTCACGCGCGATACCAAGGCCACCTGCGGACCAAAGGCGACGCCGCTCAGCCCCCCGCTGAATACGCCGCCTGCATGGCCCTGTCCCTGCACATTGCCGTCGGCCGCCAGCGCAAATTGCACGCTGTCGCCCCGGCTGCTGGCCAGTCCGCCGAACAGATAGCCGCTGTCGGTGCGGGACGACATTTCTTTGATCAGTTCACCCAGGTCGGCTGTGTCGCCGTCGGCGTGCACCAAAGCGGTGTGGGCCTCAAAGCCCATGCCCAGCGGCGAAACGCCGGAAAAAACCCGGTACTGATCGCTGGGCAAGTCCAGCAGCATGACGGCCAATGCGGGTTCGTCAAAATATTCCACATTATTGGCGGCAATGCCCACGCCCACGGTGCCTGACCAGTCCGTCACTGTGGGCAGTTCGGCGCTCAGGTAGTCGAGCAGCGCACGGGCGTTGCCGGCGTAGTGATCGGTGATGTAGAGCAGCGCTAAGGTAGGCGCCGCGTGGTGCAAGGGGCTGGCCAGCTGGGCGCGTAATTGCGCCAGCACCAGGCTGGCGGCCATGTGCCACTGTGGGTGCGTGGCGTGTGCGTAGGAAAACACCTTCATGCCGCGGGGGCACGCCTAGGTGCTGCGCCGACGCGCAGGCGCAGCGGTTTGGGGCTTTGCCTTTTTGGCCGGTGTTTTTTTGGCAGCGGGCTTTTTAGCAGCCGCCTTGCGGGCCACAGGGGGTTTGGTGGCTTTTGGTGCCACAGCCGGAGCAACTTTGTCGCTGACCTCTTTGAACGCGTTGGCAGCTATCGCCTGGAACTGCTGGGTGAGCGAGCCCCACAGCTGCAACGGGTCGACCACGCCGGCCGCAGGCTTGTCAGCCGGGGCGCTGGCCGCTGAAGCGGAGGCTTTTTCTGGCGCCGCTGGCGGCGATTGTTCAGGTGCTGCTTTGGGTGCTGCGCCCGCTGGCGTTGGCCAACTGGAGGCTGGCGCCGCAGTGGCCTTGTCCGAGGCGGCTGCGGGCATGCCCATGGTGAAGTTCATGCCCTTGAGCGTGGCCATGGTGAGCTTTTGGACTTCCAGGGCCTGGATGGTGGCGGTCAGCGCGCGCGAATTTTGCTCCAGCCAGAATTGCACATGCTTGAGCTCTTCGATGCGTTTTTCGAGGTCTTCCACATTCAGACTGGGCACCAGCCATTGCGACAGGTTGGGCATGCTGGCCGGGCTGGCGCCTGCGGAGAGTCCGCCACTGGCATTCTTGGCCAGGTTTTGAAGAAATTCAAAACCGGGTACAAACTTGCCAAAACCCGAGGTGTCAGAAGTGCTCATGTCGGTCTCCGTGTGGGCAGTCAATCACTGCTGCCAGAGCTTAACTGATCACCCTTAAATGCACCGCGGTCATTTTCGGCCTACCAGTTCTCGTCGCCGCCAGACGAATCGCCAGCGTCCCAACTGTCGCCCGTACCAGAGTCAAAGCTGCCCAGGTCGGGCTGTGCCGGGGTGTCAAAGGGCACGTAGCCGCCCGTGGCCGCAGGTGCGCTTGGTGCGCTGTTGTGGCCAGCTGGGTGTTCACCTTCAAACGCTTTGGTGAGCGCGTAACCTGCTGCCAGGCCCGCTACGCCACCGAGCACCGCGCCGCCCAGGCCCGAGCCGCCCTGGGGTGCGCCGTAGCCTGGACCGTAGCCTGTGGAATAAGCGGGACCGTTGGGCGCGTACTGAGCGCCAAAACCGACCGGGCCCGCAGGATTGGGCATGGGCGCTGGGTAGGGCGTGGCTGAACGCGCTACCTGGGCGCTGTTACGGCGAATCAGCAAGGCCACCAGCACCAGAACGCCAACGCCCAGCAAAACGTAGTTCAGGTTCAGGCCCGGGCTGGCGGGCGCGGGTGCTGCCGCCGGCGCCGTCACCGGGGCCACTGGTGTTGCCACCGAAGGGGCGCGCAGTTTGCCCGCACTGGCGGCGGCCTTGATCTTGTCCAGCGTTTGCTGGTACTTTTCTGGGCTGGTTGCGAATTTGAGCGAGCTGTCGATGGTTTTTGCGCTTTGCAGTTCGGCCAGCGCGCTCTCGTATTGGGCTTCGCGCGCCAGCACCTGCCCGAGCTCGTAGTGTGCGCGTGCGCTATTGGGTTTTTCTTGCAGAACTTCGCGCAGCATCGCTTCGGCCTGGGCCAAGTGTCCGGCGTTGACTGCAGCCTCGATGTCCTTGGGGGAGGGAAGCGCCAGGGCCAGGGCGCAGGCGCCCAACAGCATGGCGGCGCCGACCCAGCGGGTGGCGCGGCGGATCAGGGTGGTGGATTGCATGGTTGGAGTCTCCCGAGTTGCAGCAGGCACCGACTGTAGTGCCGCGGGTCCGCATTTTTATGCAGCTTGTGTAAACCCGTGCGTTCACGCAGTCCATGGGCGCCGGTTTGGTCAGGGCAAGAGGGATAATGGCCGCCAACCGAACAGGGCCTTTTTGTGCTGCTGGCCGTGGTTTTGCCGTTCGCAAAGGCAGCTTCGCATGTCTCTTTCCCACCCATGACGCTTTCCGTCCCACCCCGCTTTGTCACTGGCTCGCCGCTGCGCCATGTGATCGTCATGGCCAGCACGGGGGCTGTCGGCTTGGTGGCGGTGTTTGTCGTAGACCTGATCAACCTGTTCTATATCTCTTTGCTGGGTGAGCCAGCGATTGCGGCGGCGGTGGGTTTTGCCGGTGTGGTGGGCTTTTTCCATACCTCGGTATGCATCGGACTGATGATCGGTATCACTGCCACCGTATCGCGCAAGATCGGCGCAGGCCACGGCGCTGACGCCCGGCGCCTGGCAAGCCATAGCCTGCTGCTGATGGCCGCAATCGCGGCCTTGTTGGCCTTGGCGACCTTGGTGTTTTTGGCGCCACTGCTGGCGGCCCTGGGTGCGCGGGGTGAGGTGGCCGTGCTTGCGCAGCGTTATCTGACGGTGACCATGCCCTCGGTGCCACTGTTGGGTGTGGGCATGGCCAGTTCTGCCTTGCTGCGTTCGGTGGGAGATGCGCGCCGCGCAATGGTGGTCACCCTGGGCGCTGCGGCGGTAACTGCGGTACTGGACCCGCTGTTTATTTTTTACTTTCGAATGGGCCTGGATGGCGCGGCCGTGGTGTCGGTGATTTCGCGCTCGGTGCTGATTGCCATTGGTCTTCAGGGGGTGGCGCGGGTGCACCATTTGCTGGCGCCGGTGCAGCGCGCGCTATTCAGGTCTGACGCGCTGGCGCTGTTCAAGGTCGCGGGTCCGGCGGTGCTGACCAATGTGGCTACGCCCGTCGGAGCGGCCTTTGTCACCCACAGTGTGGCGCAGTTTGGCGCCTCTGCGGTGGCTGGTCAAGCGACCGTGGATCGCTTGACGCCAGTCGCCTTTGGCTTGATTTACGCGCTCAGCGGCGCCGTGGGGCCGATCCTGGCGCAAAACCTCGGTGCCAAGCGCTTTGACCGGGTGCGCCAGACCCTGCGCGCCAGCCTGGGCTTTATGCTCGTGGCAGTGGCGGCAGCCTGGCTGTTGCTGGCCGTCTTGCAGGGGCCTCTGACCCGCGCTTTTTCGCTGGAAGGGCAGGCTGCTCTGCTGCTGCAGGCGTTTTGCAGCTGGTTAGCGGCGGGCTTCTTTTTTGCCGGGGCTTTGTTTGTGGCCAACGCTGCCTTCAACAACCTTGGCCACCCCCTGTGGTCCACCGCATTTAACTGGGCGCGTGCCACGCTGGGCACCATTCCCCTGGCGTGGTGGGGGGCGCACTATGGGCCGGTTCACGTGCTTGCAGGCCAAGCGGTGGGTACCGCCGTGTTTGGTGCGCTGGCCATGTGGGTGGCCTTTCGGCTGACCGCCAGCCTGGGCGCGTGACCAGAGGAGACCACTGTGCGCAACGACCGGGCCAGAATTTTGCGGCGAATGCCCCACTATGCGGGGGGCAGCACCGCGTTCAAGATCGAAAAGGTGGGAGTCTCCGAGTTTGACCTCAGCGACCCCTACCACCTGGCGTTGACGCTGACCTGGCCGCAGTTTTTTGTGGGCCTGTTGCTGGTGTATCTGGGCATCAATCTGGTATTTGCGCTGCTGTACTACGCAGCCCCGGGCACCGTCACCAACCTCCCGCCAGGCTCCTTGCTGGGTGCTTTTTTCTTCAGCATCGAAACGCTGGCCACGGTGGGCTACGGCAATATGGCGCCAGTCACCCTGTACAGCCACGTGGTTTCAACGGTCGAAATTTTTGTCGGTATGCTGCTTACCGCCACCATGACCGGTTTGGTGTTTGTGCGTTTTTCCAAACCGCGGGCCAAAATTATTTTTGCACCCAAGGCGGTGGTGAGCCGCAGCGGCGGGCGCACCCGCTTGATGGTGCGTATCGGCAATGGGCGCATGTATGCGCTGCAGGACGCGGTCGTTCGGCTGACCACGCTGGTGATTGAGGTGGAGCCTGAAGGCCAACGGTTTCGCTACCTCGTCGATCTCAAACTGCTGCGCGATGAGCTGTCGTCTTTTCCGCTGACTTGGACCGTGATCCACGAAGTGACAGAGGATAGCCCCTTGGCGCTCCTTCGAACCGCAGACCTCCAGGGACTGGCGAACTCCGGACTTCGGATAATGCTCAGCGTGACCGCGCGTGATCCCTCGCTCAGCGCGCAGGTCTACGCCTCTGCCACCTACGGACCTTCGGACATTGCGCTAGGCATGCGCTACGCCGACGCCGTGACCACGCTGGGCGATGACCATGCTGTGGCGGACATGCGCCGCCTCGGGGATATCGAGGCAGACCACTCAAACGAGGGCCAGATGCAACAGCAAGTGGCAGCCGCCGCGCCCCGTGATCAGTAGTCGCGCTTGGCTGCGGCGCGCAGTTCATCCATGACGCGGGGATCCATCCGGGCGTAGTCCCACATGCGCTCTTCGGCCCGCGCATGGGCTGCGGCGGTGAACCAGCCTTCGGCCAAGCGTGCCAGGGCTGTGCTGGCACGGCGCAGTGGACGGGCGCAAAACGCCAGCCCGGCAAAAACCAAACTCCACAGCGCCACCCATCCCAGCAGCAAGTGACCGTCGGCCCAGTTTTCTATTACCTGGTCGGCCACAACCAAGAGGGACGCCATCACTGCAGCCAGTAGCACACCGGCGAGCGTCTTGCTCGCTTCTGCTTGCGCTGCGGTGGGCTGCGAGGCCGGGGTGGAAAATTCAAAATCAGCAAAACGGGGCATGGTGAACTCCTTAAAGTTGCAGGTTAAAGAAGGACATTCCTTCGCAATGGGTGTAATACTAGGGTTAACACTAATATCGGTCTACTTTTGATTTGTGATGATTGACATTCATAATATTTATATATGACCGCCCAGACCCTGCAGTTGCGCACCTTCGACCTCAATCTGCTCAAAGTCTTTGATGTGGTGATGGCCGAGCGCAACCTGACCAAGGCAGCGCAGGTGCTCTCACTCACCCAGCCTGCGGTGAGTAACGCTTTGCGTCGCCTGCGCCAGGCGCTGGGTGACGAGCTGCTGGTGCGCCAGGGGCGCGGTTTGCAGGCCACGCCCAAAGCGCTGGAGCTCTGGCCCGAAATTCGCCAGACGCTGGAGCGGCTGCAAGCCTCGCTGGCGCCACGCGTGTTCGACCCGGCCAGCGCGCAGCGCAGTTTTGTGCTCACCATGGCCGACGCCACCGCCGCGGAGCTGATGGTCGCAATGGTCCGGGCGGTAACGCGGCAGGCCCCAGGCGTGTCCCTGCGCACGGTGCCCCTGACCACACGAGACCCACGCCAATTGCTCGACGACGGCCTTGTGGACCTGGCAATCGGCCACTTTCCCGCCGTGTTGCAAGAGCTCTCGGCCCGCGCCCAGGCTGGTGACGCTGCCAGTTTTTTTCACCAACGCTTGTTTGAAAGCGACTATGTTTGCGTGATGCGCCATGGGCATCCGCTGGCCGATGGCCCTCTCACTTTGGAGCGCTATTGCGCCGCACAACACATGCTGGTGAGTTTTTCGGGGCGCGCTTTTGGTCTGATCGACGAGGCCTTGGCGGCGCTGAACCGCAGCCGGCGCGTGGTGCTGACCGTCAACCAGTTTTTCACCACGGGTAAGGTGGTGGCGCACTCGGATTTGCTGGCGGTGCTGCCTCGGCATTTTTTGAACTCCACTGGATTTGAGGCGCAACTGCTGGTGCGCGAACTGCCCTTTGAGGTGCCGCCCATTCAAGTCGACGCACTGTGGCACCGCCGCTACGACCAAGACGGTGCCCACGGCTGGCTTCGCGCCCAGGTGCAGGATGAAGCACACGCTTTCGAGGCGCAGGACGCGCCAGACCCCCCATGAAAATCCAGCTCCTGTCCGACCTGCACTTGGAAAGTCAGCCCGACTTTTTACCCCCACAGGCGCCACGCCTGGCCCCGGACGCTGACCTGCTGGTGTTGGCCGGTGATATCGGCTCCTACCAAACGGGCTCCAGGCTCGGCGACGCAGACTTCGGGCTGGCGCAGTTTTCTCCTTTGCACGGCTGGCCCACGCCCGTGGTGTTTGTACCGGGCAACCACGAGTACGACGCGCTGGACTTTGACGCCGCCCACGACCGCCTGCACGCCACTTGCGTGCGCTTAGGCATCACCTGGCTGGAGCGCGAGGTACTTCATGGCCCTTGGCACGACCTCCAGGGCCGACCAGTGCGGCTGGTGGGCACCACGCTGTGGACCGACTTTGACGCGTTAGCCCCGGCGCTACCGTCCACCGCGAAGGTGCGCACAGGCGGCCCCGGCGCGGATGAAAACCTGCTGGCACAGCAGCTCAAGGTGCGAGAAAAGGCCTTTCGCGCGGCCAACTTCTACCTCAAGAAAACCGGCACGACCCGCGGCGGCCTGCCTTTTTTGGCCGAGCAGGTTCGCGATCAGGCCTTGCGATGCCAAACGTGGTTGGAGCAGGCGCTTACCGCGCCCTTTGAGGGCAGCACCGTGGTGGTAACCCACTTTGCCCCTAGCCTGCGCAGCGCCGATCCGCGCTACGGATTGGTGCCTGGCACCGCCGGGTTTTGCAGCGCCTTGGACTATTTGCTGCCCCATGCGCAGCTTTGGCTGCATGGCCATCTGCACGCGCCGCAAGACTACGCGCACCGGGGTTGCCGCGTTGTGGCCAACCCGCTGGGCTACGCCCGCAAGAACGAACAAGCGCACTTTGCGCCAGCGTCCACCATTACGCTTTGAGGGGCTGGTTTAGCGGGCTGTCAGGCCTTCAAAGCAGCTGGACATGACCATGTCTATCATCTGCGATTCGTCATGCTGGCCGCCCATTTTGAGAAATTCCAGCACCGGATCACAGGCCCGGGCGTAAAGGGTGTAGAGCACCGCAATGGCCGGCAACGCGGAGTTGATTTGGCCCTGGGCCTGGGCGGCTTCGATCCAGGCTCCCAAGCGGTCGCTGACATCGATCAGCCCGTCCATGTAAGTGCTGTCAGCCATCAGTTTGGCGCGCAGCGTGGAGTTTTGGCTGGGCAACGAGGGCATTTCGCCGCGCAGCTTGCGTTCCATGGTCCAGCGCGCTACGGTGCGCAACTGCGCCATGGGTGGGGCCGGCGGCAAGTTGCGCACATAAGTCTGCGCGCGTTGCATCACCCGCACCATGGCAGCCGCCGCCAAGTCTTCTTTGCTGGAGAAGTGCTTGTACAGGCTGGCTTTGGCAATGCCCACGCTCGCGGCCACCTCGTCCACGGTCATGGCCTCAAAGCCTTTTTCGGCCAGTAGGCGGCTGGCGGTCTGGATGATGGCGTCCTCGCGCGCTTGCAGCATTTGTGCTTTAAAGGACCCTTTTATTTGTGAAGTGCTTGCCATGATCACAGTTTAGCCGCTGGCGGTTAAAAGAAAAATACATTGCATGCGTTGTGACTCTGCGGTTGTAACGCGCGCGTTATGTACGCCAAACGCATAAAAAATGATTGACGAAGGGGTGTACTTAAGGGCGGGCTGCGGCGCACACTCGGGGACCATGAAAATCATTGTTTTGGGCGCCGGCATCATCGGCATCAGCACCGCTTGGCACCTGGCCGAGCGCGGTCACACCGTCACCGTGGTCGAGCGCCAAAGCGCTGCCGCGCTGGAAACCAGCTTTGCCAACGCGGGGCAAATTTCGGTGAGCTACTGCGAGCCCTGGGCCCACCGCGACGCGCCACTCAAGGCACTGAAATGGATGTTCAGCCAAGAGGCTCCCTTGCTTTTTCGCCCGCAAAACCCCTTGGGTCCGGGCTGGCGCCAGTACGCCTGGGGCTTGCAGTTTCTCGCCCAGTGCACCGATGCCGCCTTTGCGCGCAATGTGCAGCAGCTCGTCGCCCTGGGCGCCTACAGCCACGCGGCACTCAAAGAGGTGGTGGCGGCCACCGGCATCACTTACCAGCGCTTAGAGCGCGGCATTGCGCACTACTTCACCGACCAACACGCGTTTGACAACGCCGCCCAGTCGGCCGCCCTCATGGCGCGTTATGGCGTGGACCGCAAGGTGGTCAGCCGCGAGGAGATGCTGCGCATCGAGCCCTCGCTCAGGCATTTTGGTTCGCGCATCGTGGGCGGCACCTTTACCGCCAGCGACGAGTCTGGCGACGCCTGCGCTTTTACCCAGGCCTTGGCTGCCCAGTGTGCCCAGCGCGGCGTGCAGTTCTTGTACGGCCACCGCGTGGAGCGCATCAACTTGGCCAATGGTGGGGTGCAGTCGGTGGTGGCGCGCCCGGTGGCCGCGCACGACCAGGCGCTGGCGGCGGCGGCCAAAGTGCTGGGCGCCGACCAAGTAGTGGTGGCCTGCGGGTCGTTCAGCGCACCGCTCTTGCGCAGCGTGGGTGTGGACTTGCCGATCTACCCCGGCAAGGGCTACAGCGCCACTTTCCGTGTCTTGAATGCCGACGCCGCGCCCATGGTGTCCACCATCGACGACGCCAAAAAGATCGCCATCACCCGCCTGGGCGACCAAATTCGGGTGGCTGGCACGATTGAAGTGGGCGGCTACGACCTGACGCTGACCAGCCCGCTGGCCCGCGCACGCTGCCAGATGCTGGCGCGCCGGGTGGAAGAAGTGTGGCCCGGCATGTGCGACACCCGCAGCGAAGAGCAGGGCGGCCAGCCCCACTTTTGGGCGGGTTTGCGCCCGGCCACGCCCACCAACATTCCGTATATCGGCCAAACCAAGGTGCGCGGCCTGTGGGTCAACGCCGGACACGGCACCCTGGGCTGGACGCACGGCGCGGGCTCGGGCAAGGCACTGGCAGAACTGATGGATGGGCGTCAGCCGGACATGGCCTTTACCACCTACCA
>CANFWT010000056.1 GCA_947450895.1 Comamonadaceae bacterium
CGTTTACACAAAAGTTCTTACACCCCCATCGTTTCCCGGTCAAAGTATCCCTTCGGATCATCAATGTCCCGATTCGCGACGCCGAGACGCGCTTGATCGGCTCGAAGGAGAGACAACATCACGGCCAATTCATTTGTTACGCCCAACAATGTCATCTCATCCCTTACGGCCTGCAAGAACTGGGACAACTGGTGCTCGTAAGTCGCAGAGCGAAGCGTCGCGCGCTGGGCTTCCTCGGTCCTAGTCAGAACCTGAGTAGCTTCTAATATCCCATTTCTAAAGAACTGGGTGTACCCGTGACTAGCTCCTGCTGCATCTGGGTTTCTCGCTGCCAGAGCACAATCCAAGTTAATGAGGCTGATATTCCCAATCGCTCCTAGGGTTGGAAGACGCCGTATCCCTTGGTATTGCGTTGGGTCAACCTGCATGAGCCCCAGTGCTGCTTGGGTGGGTACGATATGAACAACCAACACAGGGCCGTCAACTAGCTTGTAAGGCAACTCGCCTACTAGAATTTTTCCCAGTCTCTCAGTTCTAAAGTTCCGGATGCGTTGAGCTTGCGCCTCTGCGCGAAGGAATGCCGCCGTGGACTCCTACATTCCGCAGTAAATGCTCGCTTGCATGACCTCCAAAAGACCGCTTTGGGTCGGCAATTGCCAATCGTTTCTTCCATGGCTAAGTCAGCTCCCAGCCTGGAGTTGCCGGTGAGACAACAACCCCAAATGTCGGCTAAGGGCCGAAGCGTAGGCTTGACGGGCAGTGGTGCAGCTTATGTGGTCCGAGTGGAAGGTCTACTTCGAGCGATTCAATGTGTCTGCCGAAGAAGTTGACAAGACGGCACCAGCGTTTCGCCATGCGGACGACTTGTCGACCCCTGGGCTGCGAAAGCTCTTGCCCTCGCGGCTTATTCCGGTTCGCTCTGCGCCGGTTGCTGGCTGAGGAATAGATTCGTCCGGTGACCGCACATCAAGGCGGATTCAAACAGTCACAGGCAAAACAAACCGGAGGTGCGCGTCGCCAACGCCCGTCCTTTGAACGCGGCTTCTCAGCGCCCGCTAATCCAAGCCTCACTGCGTTCCCATAGTGCGCGCGCCAAATCGAGGTCTTGCCCGAGCGCCGACGGGCGAACGGGCTTGCATGCCGAGTAATACAAGCCCGACTCACTGTGCGGCGCATGCAAAGCGCAGTGCAGACTGGTGCGCGCGCCTTCTTCGGGGGTCAGCAAACCGCGCCAGCGCAGCAGCGGGCGTGTCCAACTCGGCAGAGCGCGCCAGATTTCAGTATCCACCACGCCGGGGTGCAGCGAATAGCAAGACACTTGCGTGCCCTGCAGGCGCCGGGCCAACTCGGCACTGAAGAGCAAATTAGCGAGCTTGGACACCGCGTATTCGCGCACACCAGTGATGCTGCGCGTGGGCTGACGCACTGCGTCCCAGTCCAGGCCCGGTGTGCGCTTGTGCGCACGGCTTGACACCGTCACCACGCGTGACGGACCCGAGGCTTGCAAGAGCGGCAAGAGCAGTTGCGTGAGCATAAAGTGGCCTATGTGGTTCACGCCAAACATCATCTCAAAGCCGTCGGTCGTCAGGCCGCGCATGCCGGCTATGCCTGCGTTGTTCACCAGCAGGTGCAAAGGCAAGTTCATGCCGATGAACTGCTGTGCGCACTCGCGAACCGATGCAAGGCTGGCCAAGTTCAAGGGCACAAAGACGGCAGGCTTGCCAGGTACCAGCCTCTTGATCTCGTCAAGCACTGGCTGGGTGCGCTCCAGCGACCGGCCCGCAATCACTACCTGGTAGCCCGCCCGTGCCAACTCTATCGCCGTCACGCGGCCTATGCCCACATTGGCGCCAGTAACCAGCGCCACGCGCCCGGAAGGTACGGGCGCCAAGGAGGGTGGGAGTGGCGTGTGTGTCATGGTTTGAGAATATCAGGCGGCGGCCGACGCTTGCTACGGAAAATGGCCCACACCTTGATAACACCGAGAACTCTATGCCCTCACCACTCACCGAACTGCCAAATATAGGCAAAGCGATTGCTGCCGACCTGATGGCCATTGGCATCCGCTCATCGGCAGATTTGAGCGGCCATGATCCCCTGAAAATCTTCAATGCACTAGAAGAGACCATGGGCCGTCGGCATGACCCGTGCGTCTATTACACGCTGCTGTCGGTACAGCATTTTTTGGCTACCGGAGTATCACTTCCATGGTGGAAGTTCACGGCGCAAGGCAAGGCAGATTTGGCACTGCAGGCCAAGGGGTCAAACCGTGGCCTCACAACGCCGCCCCAACGGCGCACAGGTTGAGGTGTGCGCCCGGTACCAGCCCGGGTTTCTAAGCGCCGAGGCCGAACTTCACACCAAATCCAAAAACCCCAGCACCGTGTCCAAGTGCAGCGCAAAGTCGCTGATGGCGTGGTCGTTGCCGGGCAAGATGATCTGCTGCGCACGGGAATAGCGGTCGCGCATTTCGCGCCAGTCCAGCACCTCGTCGCCCTGGGCGATCAGCGCCAGCTCGGGTCCGGGCGCGTGGGTGTTCTCGTCCGCAAGCTGCTGCAGTTCGTCCACAAAAGCGGCTTCAAAATAAAAGCTGGCCTCGGGCTGGTGCCACTGGGTTTGCGCGCCGATGTGGCGCGCCAGGTCGCGCGCGGGGAACACCGCCGGGTTCAGCATGACGGACTTGCATCCGGTCTGGCGCGCCACCCACGAGGCATAAAAGCCGCCCAGCGATGAGCCGACCACGGCCATGTGTTCGCGCGGCCAGCCAGCCACCAAGCCAGCCACCTCGTCCATGGCCTGGCGCGGCGAGGGCGGCAATTGCGGACAGCACCACAGCACCTGCTGATGGCGCTGTGCCACGGCACGCGCCATCAGCGTGGCCTTGGCGGACGCTGGGGAAGAGCGAAAACCATGGAGGTAAAGCAAATGGGTGGTGGCGGGCATGGGCAAGGTATCGGTAGGTGAGGGCTGCAGGTGGACTATGGCCCGGGCTTGGGCGAGCCGCCAAGCGCCGCACAAGGCCAAGAGGCGACAGAGGGCGCAGGCGGGCTCGGTTATCGTAGCCGCAAGCGCCATTGCAAGCAGCGCAGCGCCCAACTCCCTCCAAGACCCCAAGAATCCCACCATGCAACTCCACACCATCACCGCCGGCGTACTTGAAGTCGCCTACCACGACGCCGGACCACGCCAAGGACCTGCGGTGGTCTTGCTGCATGGCTTTCCTTACGACGTGCATGCGTACGGCGCAACTGAGGCGCTGCTTGCGGACGCGGGCTGTCGGGTGCTCACGCCCTATTTGCGCGGCTTTGGCCCCTCCCGCTTTTTGCACGCAGACACACCGCGCTCGGGCCAGCAGGCGGCGCTGGCGTTTGACCTGATGGCGCTGCTCGACGCCTTGGAGATTCCCAGCGCGGTGCTGGCGGGCTACGACTGGGGTGGGCGCGCGGCCTGCATTGTGGCGGCGCTAAAGCCGCAGCGCGTGCGCGGCCTGGTATCTGGCAACGGCTACAACATCCAGAACATCGCGGCGGCCATGCAGCCGCAGTCGCCCGACAACGAGCTGCGCCTGTGGTACCAGTACTACCTGCACGGCGCGCGCGGCGCGGCCGGCCTGGCGCAAAACCGCAAAGCGTTTTGCAAGCTCTTGTGGCGCTTATGGTCACCGCACTGGCAGTTTGACGACGCCACTTACGCTGCAAGCGCTGCGGCCTTTGCCAACCCCGACTTTGTAGAAGTAGTGGTCCACTCCTACCGCCACCGCTTTGGCTTGGTGGCTGGCGACCCGACACTGGACGACTGGGAGCGCGCGCTGGCCGCGCAGCCGTCCATTGGCGTGCCCACCATTGCCATAGACGGCGCAGGAGACGGCGTCATGGCGCTGGGTGGCTCGGTTAGTCACCGGCAGCATTTCACCGGCCCCTACGCGCACCGGGTGCTACCGGTGGTGGGACACAACCTGCCGCAAGAGGCGCCCGCCGACTTCGCGGCTGCAGTGCTGGAGCTACTGTAAAGCTGGCGCACCTTTGGAATCGGCGTATCAATCATGCAGTCGCTGCCGTTTAAACTGATCCGTTAGCCAGACATTGCCCTGCGCCAGCCCACTCTTTTTTCCCTTTATTGAACACCCCACCATGCCCTTGCACCTGAAACCTACGCCCCATGGCCGCACTGCGCGCACCCTGTTTGCCCTAAACACGCTGGCACTGGCCACCCTGCTGGCCGCTTGCGGGCCCGGCACGCCGCCGGCAGGCGGCCCCGGTGCGGGAGGTGGCGCGCCGCCTCCGGCGGAAGTGGGTGTGGTGACCGTGAGCACGGGCGATGTGGGCTTGGTCACCGAGTTGCCGGGCCGCCTGGAAGCCTCGCGCGTAGCCCAGGTGCGCGCGCGCGCAGCCGGTATCTTGCAGAAGCGCTTGTTTGACGAAGGCAGCAGCGTCAAAGCCGGGCAGGTCTTGTTTGAGATTGACGACGCGCCTTACAAAGCGGCCTTGGACAGCGCCACCGCCAGCGTGGCCAAGGCGGAGGCCAACCTGATGCAGGCGAGCGCCCTGGCCAAGCGCTACGAGCCGCTGGCAGCCGCCAAAGCCGTGAGCCAGCAAGAGCTGGTGGCCGCCCAGGCCGCGCAAAAGCAGGCCGAGGCCGACGTGGCTGTGACCAAAGCCGCCGCACAAACCGCGCGCATTAACCTGAACTACGCCGCTGTGACGGCGCCGATTGCCGGCAGCATTGGCCGCGCCTTGGTGACCGAAGGCGCCTTGGTCGGCCAGGGCGAGGCCACGCCGCTGGCAGTGGTGCAGCAAATCAATCCGATGTACGTCAACTTCACCCAGTCGGCCGGCGACGTGATGAAGCTGCGCCAGGCGCTGGACGTGGGCAAGCTCAAGCG
Source organism: Comamonadaceae bacterium (assembly GCA_947450895.1). Taxonomy (GTDB): domain Bacteria; phylum Pseudomonadota; class Gammaproteobacteria; order Burkholderiales; family Burkholderiaceae_C; genus Allorhodoferax. Next base: position 4,883 of record CANFWT010000056.1, read on the forward strand.
CGCCAGCGGCAGCCAGGCCGCCAGCGTGCGCCTGGTGCTGGAGGACGGCAGCGAATACCCGCGCGCCGGGCGCCTGCTGTTCTCGGACCTGACGGTGGACGCCAGCTCGGGCCAGATCACCCTGCGCGCCGAGGTGCCCAACCCCGAGGGCACGCTCTTGCCCGGCCTGTATGTGCGGGTGCGCATTGAGCAGGCCCAGGCCAGCAACGCCGTCGTGCTGCCACAGCAGGCGGTAACGCGCTCGGCGCAGGGCGACACAGTGATGGTGGTGGGCGCGGACGGCAAGGTCAAACCGCGCCCGGTGAAGGTAGGTGGCCAGCAGCGCAACCAGTGGGTGATTTTGGACGGCCTGGAAAGCGGCGAGCAGGTGATGGTGGACGGCTTTCAAAAGCTGCGCGGTGACGCTCCGGTCAAACCGGTTCCGTGGGTGGCACCGGGCAGCAAGCCCACCGCCTCGGCCAGCGCCCCGGCAGCCGCCAGTTCTGCGAGCGCAGGCAGCGCTGCTGCTGCCGCCTCAGCTGCCAGCCGCTAGGACGCCCCCGCCATGGCCAAATTTTTTATCGACCGCCCCATTTTTGCGTGGGTGATTGCGCTCTTCATCATGGTGATGGGCGCGGTGTCCATTACCCAGTTGCCGATTGCGCAATACCCGCCGGTGGCGCCGCCCTCCATCGTGGTCAGCGCGGCCTATCCCGGCGCGTCGGCGCAGACCTTGGAGGACGCTGTGCTTGCGGTGATCGAGCGCGAAATGAACGGCGCGCCCGGCCTGATTTACATGGAGTCTGTCGCGCAGGCCGACGGCTCGGGCACGATTACCCTGAGTTTTCAGCCCGGCACCAGCCCCGACCTGGCGCAGGTGGAAGTGCAAAACCGCCTGGGCCGCGCCACGCCGCGCCTGCCGCAGGCGGTGACGCAGCAAGGCGTGCGGGTGGACAAGGCGCGCAGCAACTTTTTGCTGTTCGCCATCCTCAATTCCGACGACCCGGCCTGGGACCCTGTAGCCCTGGGGGACTACGCCGCGCGCAACGTGCTGCCCGAGCTGCAGCGCGTGCCCGGCGTGGGCCAGGCCCAGCTGTTTGGCACCGAGCGCGCCATGCGCGTCTGGATAGACCCGGCCAAGCTGCAAGGCTACAACCTGTCGGCCAACGACGTGAACAACGCCATTCGGGCGCAAAACGTGCAGGTCTCCGCCGGCGAAATCGGCAGCCTGCCCAATATTGCAGGCCAGGGCGTGGCCGCTACCGTCATCGTCAACGGCCAGTTCAGCAGCCCCGAGCAGTTTGGCCGCATCGTGCTGCGCGCCAATGCCGACGGCTCCACCGTGCGGCTGAAAGACGTGGCGCGCATTGCGCTAGGCGGCCAGAGCTACGCCACCTCGGCGCGCCTCAACGGCAAGCCGTCCACCGGCATCGGCGTCCAACTCTCGCCCACGGGCAACGCGATTGCCACGGCGAAGGCTGTGCGTGCGCGCATGGGCGAGTTGCAGAAGTTTTTCCCCAAGGGCATGGGCTGGACCATTCCCTACGACAGCTCGCGCTTTGTGGACATCTCGATCCGCCAGGTCACCGAGACGCTGATTGAGGCGGTGGCGCTGGTGTTTTTGGTGATGTACCTGTTCTTGCAGAACTGGCGCTACACGGTGATACCGACCATTGTGGTGCCGGTGGCGCTGCTGGGTACCTTTGCCTCGCTGCTGGCCCTGGGCTTTTCCATCAATGTGCTGACCATGTTTGGCATGGTGCTGGTGATCGGCATTGTGGTAGACGACGCGATTGTGGTGGTGGAAAACGTCGAGCGCATCATGAGCGAAGAGGGGCTCTCGCCGTTGGAAGCCACGCGCAAGGCCATGGGCCAGATCTCGGGCGCCATCATTGGTGTGACGGTCGTGCTGATTTCGGTGTTTGTGCCGCTGGCGTTTTTTGCCGGCTCGGTGGGCAATATTTACCGCCAGTTTGCGGCGGTGATGGGCATCTCGATTGCGTTCTCGGCGCTGATGGCGCTGTCGCTCACGCCGGCCCTGTGCGCCACCTTGCTGCTGCCCATGGAAAAAGGCCAGCACCACGCCAAAGGCGGTTTCTTCGGTTGGTTTAACCGGGGCTTTGCCCGCACTGCCAAGGGCTACGAGCGTGGCGTGGCGCGCATGCTGCCGCGCGCGGCGCGCTACCTGCTGATTTATGCCGCCATCGTGGGCGCGGTGGCCGTGGTGTACGGGCGCTTGGCGACCTCCTTTTTGCCCAACGAAGACCAGGGCACCATGCTGGTGAATGTGCAGTTGCCCCCAGGCGCCACGCAAGAACGCACCCGTGCGGTGATGCAGCAGGTGGAAGGCTTCATGCTCAAGCAGCCCGAGGTGCAAAGCATCGTCGGCGTGCTGGGCTTTAGTTTCTCCGGCCTGGGGCAAAACGCCGCCCTGGGCTTTGTCACCCTGAAAGACTGGAAAGAGCGGCCCGGCCCGGGCAATTCGGCGCAGGCGTTGGCCGGTCGGGCCTTTGGCGCGCTCTCGGGCATTCGGGACGCGTTCATCTTTCCGCTCAGCCCGCCACCCATCCCCGAGCTGGGCACCGCCTCAGGCTTTACCTTCCGCCTGCAAGACCGCGCCGGTCTGGGCCATGACGCGCTGTTGGCGGCGCGCAACCAACTGTTGGGCATGGCAGCCAAAAGCACGGTGATCACCCAGGTGCGACCCGACGGCCTGGAGGACGCGCCGCAGTTGCAGCTCGACATTGACCGCGACAAAGCCCAGGCCCTGGGCGTGGGCTATGACGCCATCAACGCAGTAATCTCCACCGCGCTGGGCTCGGCCTATATCAATGACTTTCCCAGCGCCGGGCGTTTGCAACGGGTGGTAGTGCAGGCCGACGCACCGGCGCGTATGCAGCCCGACGATTTGCTGCGCCTGAGCGTGCTCAATGCGCGCGGCCAGTCGGTGCCGTTCTCGGCCTTTGCCAGCACGCGCTGGATCAAGGGCGCCATGCAAACCGTGCGCTACAACGGCTACCCCGCCATGCGCATAGGCGGCAGCGCAGCACCCGGCTTTAGCACCGGTGACGCCATGGCCGAGATGGAAAAACTCGCCGCCCAGTTGCCCGCCGGCTTTGGCTATGAATGGACCGGCCTGTCGCGCGAGGAAAAGCTGGCGGGCTCGCAGTCGCTCATCTTGTACAGCTTTGCCATCCTGGCGGTGTTTTTGTGCCTGGCGGCGCTCTATGAAAGCTGGTCAATCCCGCTGGCAGTGATTTTGGTGGTGCCGCTCGGGGTCATTGGCGTGCTGCTGGCCACGCTGCTGCGCGGCTACGCCAACGACGTGTACTTTCAGGTGGGGCTGATCACCATCATTGGCCTGTCGGCCAAGAACGCGATTTTGATCATTGAGTTTGCCAAAGACCTGCAAGCCCAGGGCAAGGGGCTGATCGAGTCGGCTCTGGCCGCAGCGCACCTGCGCTTTCGCCCGATTGTGATGACCTCCATGGCGTTCACCCTTGGCGTGCTGCCGCTGGCCTTGTCCAGCGGCGCGGGCTCGGCCAGCCAGCGGGTGATTGGCACCGGCGTGATTGGCGGCATCCTGACCGGCACCACCTTGGCCGTGGTGTTTGTTCCTGTCTTTTTTGTGGTGGTGCGCGGCCTGTTCAAGGGCAGCAAGCGCCAGCACGACGTCCACGCCGCCCAAGCCGCCCACCTGGGAGTGCACAGCGATGAATAAGCCAAACCCCACCATGACACGCCAGCGCCCCTTCCTTGCTTTAACCCTGTTGGCCAGCGCCCTGGCACTGGCGGGCTGCAGCACGCTCGTCGGCTTTAGCCGCCCGGCGGCGCCCGTGGCGCCGCAGTGGCCCGCCAGCGCCCAGGCGGCGGACACCGCCCCGGCGGGCGACTTGCTGCCCTGGCGCAGCTTCTTTACCGACCCGGCGCTGCAGAGCCTGATCGCCCTGGCGCTGGAGCACAACCGCGACCTGCGCGTGGCGGCGCTGAACATCGAACAAGCCCGCGCCCAACTAGGCCTGCGCAACGCCGACCAGTTGCCCACGGTTAACGCAGCCTTAGGGCTGAACCGCGGGCCCAATACCAGCGGCAACATGGCCACCACGTTGACTGGCGGCCTGTTGGTCAGCAGCTACGAGCTGGACTTTTTTGGCCGCGTGGCCAGCCTCAAAGAGCAGGCACTGGCCCAGTACCTGGCCACCGAAGAGGCGCGCCGCACCGCCCAAATCAGCCTGATTGCCACCGTGGCGCAGGCCTGGATGGGCTTGGCCGCAGACGAACGCCTGCTGCGCCTGGCGCAAGACACGCTGAATTCCCGCGAGGCGTCATTGCAGCTGGTGGCGCTGCGCCTGGAGCACGGTGCCTCATCCGAACTCGATGTGCGCCTGGCCCAGTCGATGGTGCAGGGCGCGCGCGTGAGCTTGGCGCAACTGCAACGCCAGCGGGCGCATGACGAAAACGCGCTGGTGCTGCTGCTGGGCCAGCCACTGGCACCGGCGCAAGCGGCACTCTTGGGCGCTGAGGCAAGCGCCATCCGCCTGCCTGCGCTGCCCGCAGGTTTGCCGTCCGAGCTGCTGACGCGCCGCGCCGACATCCGCCAAGCCGAGCAACAGCTCGCAGCGGCCAACGCCAATATTGGCGCGGCGCGGGCGGCCTACTTTCCGCGCATTGCGCTCACCGCCAGCGCAGGCAGCGCCAGCAGCGAGTTGGGTTCACTGTTCAAAGACGGCACATGGGGCTACACCTTGGTGCCGCAGTTGCTCATGCCGCTGTTTGACGGCGGGCGCAACGACGCCAACCTGGCCGCAGCCAAAGCGGGCTTTGACATCGCCGTGGCGCAGTACGAAAAAGCCATTCAGGGCGCGTTTCGCGAAGTGGCCGATGCCCTGGCCGCGCGCGCAAGCTGGGAGCGCCAGTTGCAAGCGCAAAGCGCGCTGGCGCAAGCCGACAACGAACGTCTGGCGCTCACCCGCTTGCGCTTGGAAAACGGCGCAGCCAGCCAGCTCGATTGGCTGGACGCACAGCGCACTGCCTTTGCCAGCCAGCAGGGACTGATTAGCGCGCAACTGGCGGTTTTGCAAAGCCAGGTGGCGCTGTACAAGGCTTTGGGCGGCGGGACCGAAGCGCCTTAAAGACCACCGCACACTACGGCGTGCGCTGATGCTAGTACCCAGCCGCTTTTTGCGGCGCGCGGCCTTGGGTCTCGCGCAATCGCTTTTTGAAAGATTCCTTACCCATGATTGCCCGGTTTTCCAGCGCTTTTCCGCTGCTTTTTGTCGTCCTGTGGTCCACCGGTTTTATCGGCGCGCGCCTGGGCCTGCCGCACACCGAGCCGCTGACCTTTTTGTTCGCACGGTACACGGCCGTGGTGGTGTTAATGCTGGCCATCGCGCTGGCCAGCCGCGCGCCCTGGCCCAAAGGCGCACGCGCCTGGTTCCACATCGGCGTAGCGGGCTTGCTGGTGCACGGCGTGTACCTGGGCGGCGTGTTTATCGCCATCTCCCTGGGCCTGCCCGCCGGTGTGGCCGCCTTGGTGGTGGGCGTGCAGCCGCTGCTAACCGCCATTGGCGCGGGCTGGTTGTTGGGCGAGACCGTGCTGCGCCGCCAGTGGCTGGGGCTGCTGCTGGGGCTCATCGGCGTGGGGCTGGTGGTGGCCAACAAGCTTGGCACGGTTTTTCCGGTGCAGGCCTTGCTGCCCTGCGTGGTGGCACTGCTGGCCATTACTGCGGGCACGCTGTACCAAAAGCGCTTTTGCCCGGCCTTTGACTGGCGCAGCGGCGCAGTCGCGCAGTTTGTGCCCACGGCCTTGGCCACCGGCCTGTGTGCCTGGCTGTTCGAGACCGGGCGCATGGACCTGACTGGCGAGATGGTGTTCGCCCTGGTCTGGCTGGTACTGGTGCTGTCGGTGGGCGCGGTGAGCCTGCTGAACTGGCTGATCCGCCAAAGCAGCGCCGTCAATATCGCCAGCTTGTTTTACCTGGTGCCGCCCTGCACCGCGATTGTGGCCTGGGCATTGTTTGGCGAGTCGTTTTCGCCGCTGGCGCTTGGCGGCATGGCGTTGGTGGTGGGTGGGGTGTATTTGGCGCGGAAGTAGGCTGCGTTTACCAGCGGCACGCATCCACCCAGACCCCACCCGTCACCTGCGCCATCAGCGCAGGGCTGATGCGCACCGCGCTGTTGACCGAGCCCGCTGCCGGCAGCACCTCGTCAAACGCGCGCAGACTCCGGTCCAGGTACACGGGCAGCGGGTTGGCCAGGCCAAAGGGGCAGACGCCACCCACCGGGTGGCCGGTGAGGTGTTCTACCTCATGGGTGGGCAGCATCTTGCCCTTGCCAAAGGTGGTTTTGAACTTGGCGTTGTCAATGCGCGCATGGCCGCTGGCCACCAGCAGCACCACGCGGCCGTCGCCCAAGCGAAAGGCCAGGGTTTTGGCAATGCGCCCGGGCTCCACGCCGTGGGCCAAGGCGGCAGACTCCACCGTGGGCGTGAGCGCCTCGGTTTCCAAGATAGGCAGGTCCAGCTGGTGCTGCGAAAAAAACGCGCGTACCGAGTGCAAGCTCATGGTGCAGCCACTGCCTCAGGTGCCGCCGACATAGGGATTGCGTACGCGCTCAGCGCCAAAACTGCTCTCCGGGCCGTGGCCGGGGATGAACACCGTGGCGTTGCCCATGGGCCACAGGCGCTGGGTGATGCTGTTGATGAGCGTGGCGTGGTCACCCTGCGGAAAGTCGGTGCGGCCAATGCTGCCGGCAAATAGCACGTCGCCCACAAAGGCGCGACCGATGTCGGGCGAATAAAACACCACGTGGCCGGGCGTGTGGCCGGGGCAGTGGCGCACTTGCAGGGTGTAGGGGCCCAGCGTCACGGTGTCACCATCGTGCAACCAGCGCGTGGGAGTGAAGGAGCGCGAGGTCGGAAATCCATACGCGGCCGCGGCCATGGGCATGCCGTCAATCCAAAACTGGTCCGCCGGGTGCGGGCCGATGATAGGCAGGTGCAGCAGCTCGGCCAGGTCGGCGGTAGCGCCAGCGTGGTCCAGGTGGCCATGGGTGATCCAGATTTGCTCCAGCGTCACGCCCAGGCGCTTGACGGTGTCCAGCAACAAGTCCATATCCCCACCGGGGTCAATGATGGCGGCGCGGCGCTCTTCGTCGCACCACACGATGGAACAGTTTTGTTGAAAGGCGGTGACGGGGACGGTTTGGTAGTGCAGCATGGGGCTCATTATGGTGGGCGGCTACCAGCTTTTAGGTGGGTGCGCTTTTCCGACCCGTGGCGCCTCGCTATTTCCGAGGCGATGCCACATAAATTGCCGAACCCGAACACCGGCAGAGCGAATAGGATAGTTTGCACCGAGCGCACCACCATGCAAGTCTCCACCACAGGGGTGGGGCGAAGTGCGCGCCAAGGACACTGAACATGCGCATTGAAACCATAGACACGCTGATCGTGGGCGCCGGCCAAGCCGGCATCGCCATGAGCGAGCACCTGCGTCGCCTCGGCGTGCCCCACCTGGTGCTAGAGCGCGAGCGCTTGGCAGAGCGCTGGCGTTCGCAGCGCTGGGATTCGCTGGTGTGCAACGGGCCAGCGTGGCACGACCGCTTTCCGGGCATGGAGTTTGAAGGCCTGGACCCCGACGGCTTTGCCAGCAAAGAGCAGGTTGCCGATTATTTGCAGGCCTATGCCAAGAAATTTGACGCGCCCATACGCACCGGCGTGGAGGTGACCCGCGTGCAACGCAACGCCGGGCGACCCGGCTTTACCGTAGACACCTCGCAAGGCCGTATGGAGGCCCGCAACGTTGTGGCGGCCACCGGTCCTTTCCAGCGTCCGGTCATTCCCTCCACTGCGCCCATAGACCCGCGCATTCTGCAAATCCACTCGGCACAGTACCGCAACCCGGCGCAACTGCCTGACGGTGCGGTGCTGGTGGTGGGCGCAGGCTCCTCGGGGGTGCAGATTGCCGCCGAGCTGCAACGCGCTGGCAAACAGGTGTACTTGTCGGTCGGGGCACACGGCCGGCCGCCACGGGCCTACCGCAACCGCGATTTTTGCTGGTGGCTGGGCGTCTTAGGCGAGTGGGACGCCCAGGCTATGAAGCCGGGGTTGGAGCACGTGACCATCGCGGTCAGCGGGGCGCAGGGCGGTCACACCGTGGACTTTAGGGCGCTGGCCCATGCCGGTGTGACGCTGGTAGGCATGACCCAGTCGTTTGACGACGGCGTGGTGCGCTTTGCGCCGGACCTGGCCGAAAACATTGCACGCGGCGATGAAAACTACCTGTCTTTGCTAGACGCGGCAGACGCCTTTGTGGCGCGCAATGGCCTAGACCTGCCACCCGAGCCGCAAGCCCGTGTGCTGCCAGCGGACCCCGATTGTCTGGTCCACCCGCTGCAAAGCCTCCAGCTGCTTGACGCCGGCGTAAGCACCATTTTGTGGGCTACCGGCTACGCGCTGGACTACGGCTGGCTGGCGGTAGACGCCTTTGACGCCCAGGGCAAGCCGCAGCACCAACGCGGCGTCTCCAGCGAGCCAGGGGTGTACTTTGTTGGGTTGCCGTGGCTGTCGCGCCGGGGCTCTGCCTTTATCTGGGGCGTGTGGCACGACGCCAAGCATGTGGCAGACCATATTGACAAACAGCGCAAGTACTTTGCGTACCAAGACGCAGCGCAGCGCACGGCGGCCGGCTGATGCGCAGAATCAAAGTGCCTGCAACTGGCCGATCAGCCGGGCTAAAAACGCGTCGCACTGGGCGAGCTGCTCGACCTCAACATACTCGTCGGGCTTGTGCGCCTGCGTGATGGAACCGGGGCCGCAAACGACCACCGGCACTCCCAGGCGTGCGCTAAACAAGCCACCTTCGGTGCCAAAGGCCAGCTTCAGCACCTCGGTTTGCGGATGGAAAGACTGGACAAATGCCACCGCGTCTTCGGTGACAGAGGTGTCCAGGCCGGGGTAGCTATTGACTTCGACCATCTCAATGCGGGCCTCGGGCACCACGGCTTGGGCCTGGGCTGAAATGCGCTCGACGGCGGTTTGCAACAGGTCCACCAGGGCCTGCGGATCGTCTTGGGCGATGTTGCGAATTTCAAAATCAAGGTCGCAGCGGTTGGGTACGATGTTCAGGGCCACACCGCCATTGAACTTTCCCACATGCAGTGTGGTGTAAGGCACGTCGTAGGCGCCATCACGAGCGCCTTGCGCAGTGACGCGGGCCTGCAACTGGCGCACCTCGCTCACCAAGTCACAGCCCAGGTGCAGGGCATTGACGGTGAGCGGCGCCTGGGCCGAATGGCCCTCGCGGCCGTGGCAGGTGGCGTGCAGCGCGGTTTTACCCTTGTGCCCGGTGGCCAGACGCATCAAAGTAGGTTCGCCCACAATGCACAAAAAAGGCCGCACAGGCGCGGCGTGCAGCACATCGAGCAGGCGGCGTACGCCCACGCAACCAATTTCTTCGTCGTAGGACAGCGCCAATTGCAAGGGCCGCTTGAGGCGCAGCTTGGACGCCTCAATAAGCGCATGCAGGGCGCAGGCGATAAAACCTTTCATGTCCGCGCTGCCACGGCCGTACACGCGGCCATCGCGCTGCGTGAGTTCAAAAGGCGGCAGCGTCCAGGCCTGGCCCTCGACGGGCACCACATCGGTGTGGCCTGAGAGCACCACGCCGGGCACGTCTTCGGGGCCGGTAGAGGCGAACAAATTGGCCTTGGTCCCTGTGTCGTCCATCACCAGAGTGGACGCTATGCCGTGCGCCCCCAGCAGCTCGCGCACATAGGCAATCAAGGCCAGGTTGGATTCGCGGGTAACGGTACGCTGGCCCAGCAAATCGGCCAAAAGCGCCAGGCTGCGGGTGCCGCTCATGGCCGCACTGCGCTGCGCGCAAACGACATGCCAGGCACCTGGCCCTCTCCGATCAGCGCGCGGCTGTGTTCACAAAAAGCGTGCATTACTTTGCCCATGTTGTGTCCTTTGTACCAAGCCAAGCCCAGCTTGAGCGCGCGGTGCTCGCCCACCAAAGCCAGGGGAACCAGCGCGCGCCCGTCAAGCGCGACCAAGGCTTTAGGCCGCACATTGGCCAGGCAGTAGCCGATGTCGTTGGCCACCAGTGAGCGCAGCACGTCCTGGCTGGTGGTGGTGGCCGCAATCTGCGGCGCCAGGCCGGCGGATTGGAATAAGGACAAAAAATAGTCCCCGCTTAGCGGCAAGTCCAAAAGCACCATGGCGAAGTCCGCCAACTCCTGCAGCGTCACCGCGCCCCGCGCCGCCAAGGCATGGGCTGCGCCCACAATGGCGTAAGGAGGCAGGGTGGCCAGGGGCTCAAAGGCGATGTCGCCACCGTCGATGCCCATGTCGTAGGTGATGGCGATGTCTATTTCCGCGTGGCGCAGCTTCTTTAGCAGGGCTTCCTGGTGGTCTTCGGTTTGCGTGAGCCGAAGATTGGGATTTTTGCGGGCGAAGCCCTGACACAAGTCGGGCGCCACCAAGGGCGCCAGCGTCACAAAGCAACCAATGCGCAAAGCCCCGCTCAGTGAGGCGCTGGCGTCGTTGGCCACCGCGTACAACTGCTCAGACATGTCGAGCATGCGTTGCGCCTGGTCTTGCACCTGCTGGCCCACGGAGGTAAGCGACAGGCCTTGCACAGGGTGGCGCACAAACAACTGCGTACCCAATTCACGCTCCATGTGCGCTACTGCTGCCGAAATCGCCGATGGCGATACATGGATGCTATGGGCCGCCGTCGCAATGCTGCCCGCCTTGCACACCGCCACAAAATACGCTAGCTGGCGCAGTGATATGCGGCTGTGCATGGCTTAGTGGCGCAGGGCCTAAACGTCTCCGGGGACACCGTAGCTCGGCGCTTGAGAGGGGTCCAGAGCGCGCTGCCGGTAGCTGGCCACTTGGGGCGCGAATGCGCTCCACAGCTGTGCCAGTTCGGCGATAGGGCTGCCCTCGGTCCAGTCCACCCGCAAATCAACAATTGGCCAGGACACGTCATCAACCACCAACATGCCCGCCGAATGCACCGGTCCGGCTTCGCCACCGCTGTGCAGACCGGCCGCCATGGCCGTCAACAACCGCGCGGCCAGCGGGCCTGTTGCGGCCTCAAACGCAGCCAACATGTGCGCCGGCACCTGTCCATGGGCAAGCAAATTACCAGCACAAACCGCGTCGCTGCCCTCGGCTTGTGCGACCACGCCCAGGCCGCCCTCTCCGCTAAAACAAGCGGTGCCACCATGCGCGTCCACGAGGGCCAGTTGGCGGTATGCAATGTGCGGGGCCGAGCTGCGCAAAATGCCCAAGGCCTGCGCCGCCGTGGCGCCGCGCGCCATCAGCTCCAGCGCTTGGTCACCCAGCGACGGGTCTGTGATGTTTTGACTGGCCACCGCGCCGACACCCGCACGCGCACGAATGCAGCGGGCGGCAACGGCGGGCGACGAAGACGACACGGCGGCGCCAAACTGGCCGGTCTGCGGGCAACGCGCAACGATGCTAAAGGTCATGGTGCACTCAAGCCTCGGGTATGACGGCGATGGCGTCAATTTCCACCAACCACTCAGGGCGCGCCAGGGCGCTGACCACCAAGCCGGTAGAGACCGGATACACGCCTTTGAGCCAGCGGCCCACGGTGCGGTAGACCGGCTCACGGTAGCGCGGGTCGGTCAGGTAAATCGTGATTTTGCAAATATGGTCCAGACTGCTGCCGGCTTCGCGCAGGAGCATGTCGATGTTTTTCATGGCCTGCTCGGTTTGGCCAGCCGCGTCGCCAATGCAAACACTCTCAGACGTGTCGAGGTCCTGCCCGATCTGGCCCCGCACAAACACCATAGAGCCGCGTGCCACCACGGTTTGGCACAGGTCGTTGTCCAACTTTTGTTCGGGGTAGGTGGTGCCGGTGTTGAATTTGCGGATGCGCGTGTGGGTCATGGCAAACAAGCCTTCGGTTGTACGAGCTCCCATCTTAGTGGGCGAATGACCGTGGATGCCCCAGCAATTCAAGGGCTTTGCATTAGAAAAACGGCGCGCGCAAAGTGCCGGGCGCAGCGCTTTGACTTGGCACAGGCGCAAAAGCAGCTTTGCGGGTCGCCCAAAGCCCAGCCCAGGCCTGCAGATTGTGCGAAAGTGCATTTGTGCTACTTTTGCCGTACATGCCAAGTTCTCATCACCCGGTCCGTGTCGAAGACTTTGCCCGCATTGGCGGTCTGGAGGCCATGGTGCGCGGCGGTACGCTGTCGGTCTACCCGCTGGTGATGTACCGGGCCTGGGGCAGTGCGGCAGTGGTGTCGCAAATCTATTTTGCAATCGGGCTGGTGTCGCTGTTCACCGCACTGATGGTGCCGGCGTTGGCGCGGCGCTTTCCGCGGCGCACCATTTACCTGTGCGCCAGCGGCCTCTACCTGGCGGGCGCCTGCGTCGGCGCGCTGGGCGGCAAATTCACTACCTTGGCGCTGCTGTGCAGCGTGATGGCGGCCGCCATCTCTTTCGTTTGCTTTAACGCCTATGTGCTGGACCATGTGGCCAAAACCGACTTTGGCAAGCTAGAGACCTTGCGCCTTTTTTACGGCGGCGTGGGCTGGGTGGTAGGGCCCGCGCTGGGCGTATGGCTGCTGGCGCTGGCCGACTGGGCACCGTTTGCCCTGGTGGGAGTCGCCGCCGCCTTGATCATGCTGCTGGTGGCCAAAACGCCGCTGGGCAATGGCAAAGCGATTGCCAAGGCGAAGGCGGGGCGCAGCCATCCGCTGGCACATGTACAGCGGTTTTTTGCCCAGCCACGTCTGGTGACCGGCTGGCTCATACCCGTCATTCGCTCCTGCGGCTGGTGGTTCTACTTTGTGTACGTGGGTATTTTTGCGCTAGAAAACGGGTTAGGCGAAAAGGTGGGCGGCGTGGCCTCGTCGCTGGCCAATATGGGGCTTTTCATGGCGCCGCTGATGCTGCGCTGGATGCGGCGCCACTCGGTACGCCAAGCGGTGCGCGCGGGCTGCCTGGGCGGCGGGGTCTTGTTTCTGGCCGCAACGCTGCTCTCGCCGTGGCCCTGGGGAACGGTGGCTTTGCTGGTGTTGGGAACGTATTTCTTGGTGCTGCTCGACACCTGCGCCGGCCTGCCCTTCCTGATGGCAGTCAAGCCCTCCGAGCGCACTGAGATGTCGGCGGTGTATTCCAGCTTTCGCGATGCGTCGGGCATTTTGTCGCCCGGCATCGCCTGGCTAGTGCTGCAGTTCTTCCCGGTAGCCGGTGTGTTTGCCATAGCGGGTGTCGCGTTGCTGGCGGCCTGGCTGGTGGCGGGCAAACTGCACCCGGAGCTCGGCGTGCCCGGAGCCGAGCGACAGCGTCGCTCGCTGCCACGCGCCTGAGCGCGACGGCGCACTAGCCGGCGTAACCCATTACGGCCACCACGTGCAGGCCGGTACCGGTCGCAACAAATGCGTGCCAAACGGCGTGCGCATAGCGCACACGGTGGTCCAGCACAAAAAACACCACGCCCAGGGTGTAGGCAATGCCGCCAGCGAGCAACCAGCCCAGACCGGCCATGGGCACGCGCTCGAGCATGGGCACGGCCGCCACCACCACCAGCCACCCCATGGCCAGGTAAAGGCCGGTAGAGGCCCAAGGATGGGAGAGGCGGTCAAAGGCCTTGAGGGCCACCCCCGCCGCGGCCAGTGTCCAGACCACGCCGAACAGCGACCAGCCCCAAGGACCCTCAAGCGCACCCAGGGCAAACGGCGTGTAACTGCCGGCGATAAACAGATAAATGGCGCTGTAGTCCAGTTTCAGCATGACGCGCTTGGCCCGTCCGGGCGGCAGCGCGTGGTAGAGCGTAGAGGTGAAATACAGCAGCACCATGGTGGCGCCAAACACGGCGGCCCCGACAATGGCCGACGGATGGCGGTGGCTGGCGGCTGCAATCAAGAACGGCACCGTCGCCAAGGCCGCCAAAAGCGCCACGCCGTGGCTCACCGCGTTGGCAATTTCTTCACCCCAGGTTTGGTCGCGTTCCGTCATGGAACCATTGTGCGCCTGCGCTGTGGCGTGCGTTTGACCCATCTCAATAGGGACAAGGCCAGTGCCTGCAGCGGTGCCATACTGCGGGGCCCGATGCCCAGGAGAAACGCCCATGACCGCCCGCGCCACATTTACCTGCATGGAAGAAAGCACTGCGCTCGACTGGCGCATCATCGTGCCCGAGGTCATGCAATCCGCCAAAAGCCTGCCCGACCGCGTCATAGCCCACCTGCGCTTGCTGGAAAACGACTACGGTGGCTTTCCCATTGACCGCTACAGCCACTCACTGCAAACCGCCACGCTGGCGCTGGCCGATGGGCGGGACAAAGAATACGTAGTCTGCGCCCTGTTGCATGACATCGGAGATACCCTGGGTTCGTACAACCACCCTGACATTGCGGCGGCCATTCTTAAGCCCTTTGTCAGCGAAGCCAACCTGTGGATGGTGCAAAACCACGGTATTTTTCAGGGTTACAACTTCTTTCATCACATCGGCCTGAACCGCGACATGCGCGATATGTTCAGGGGCCACGCGCATTACGACCAGACGGAGGAGTTTGTGGCCCTGTACGACAACCGAGCCTTTGATCCTGCACTGGAAACACTGCCACTCAGTACCTTTGAGCCCATGCTGCGGCGTCTGATGGCAGCGCCGAAAAACTCGATTTACAAGGCCGCAATGGAGCCCGTAAAGGCCTGAAATTCAACCCTAATTGCGCAAATCCAACGTGATGCTTCAAACCCCCGACCAGATACGAACCGACGACACCCGCATCGGCGCGGTGCGCCCCTTGATCACGCCCGTGCTCTTGCAAGAGCAGCTACCGGCCTCAGAAGCCGTACTGGCCACGGTTGAGGGCAGCCGCGCTGCAATTTGCGATGTCTTGCACGGGCGCGACGACCGCTTAATCGTGGTGGTAGGGCCGTGCTCCATCCACGACCACGGGCAGGCCATGGAATATGCGCATTGGCTCAAAGGGCAGGCCGATGCACTGCAAAGCGAATTGGTCGTGGTGATGCGCACTTATTTCGAGAAGCCGCGCACCACCGTGGGATGGAAGGGCTACATCAACGACCCGCACCTGGATGGCAGCTTTTCCATCAACGAAGGCTTAACGCTGGCGCGAACATTGCTGCTTGATATCGTGGGCCTGGGCTTGGCCGTAGGCACAGAATTTTTGGACTTGCTGAGTCCGCAGTTCATCAGTGATTTGGTGAGTTGGGGCGCCATCGGCGCGCGCACCACCGAAAGCCAAAGCCACCGCCAACTCGCCAGCGGTCTGAGTTGCCCGGTCGGTTTCAAGAACGGCACGGATGGCGGCGTCAAGGTGGCAAGTGACGCAATCGTGGCGGCGCAGGCGCCCCACGCCTTCATGGGGATGACCAAATGGGGCCAGGCGGCGATCTTCGAGACCCTGGGCAATGACAACTGTCACGTCATTTTGCGGGGAGGCAAACAGCCTAATTACGCGGCGGCCGATGTCGCAGCGGCCTGTGCGCTGCTCAAGTCGGCCGGCTTGCGCCAACAGGTGATGGTGGACGTATCACACGCCAACAGCAGCAAGCAGTACCAGCGGCAGGTTGCCGTGGCCGCTGACGTAGCGGCGCAAATTGCTGCGGGCGAATCGCGCATCACCGGGCTAATGATTGAAAGTAACCTGCATGAGGGTCGCCAAGACATCGTGCCTGGCCAAAGCTTGCGGCCGGGCGTCTCGGTGACGGACGCCTGCATCAGCATTGCACAGACCGCACCGGTATTGCAAGGTCTGGCGCAAGCGGTTCGTGCGCGCCGCTCGGCTTAGCAACACTGAGCACGCAAAGGGGTGCCCGGGTCCGCTGGGAAACCAGTAGAACGGATTTACCGCGGTGTGCGCGGCACCATGGGGCCACGTCCTTCGATATGGCGGAAATTGATGCGGCCTTTGCTCAAGTCATAAGGCGAGAGTTCGAGCGACACGCGGTCGCCCGCCAGGATGCGGATGTGGTTTTTGCGCATCTTTCCTGCCGAATAAGCGATCAGCTGGTGGCCGTTGTCCAGGGTGACGCGAAAACGGGTGTCAGGTAACACC
>CANFWT010000057.1 GCA_947450895.1 Comamonadaceae bacterium
GTGCTCAGCGCAGCCAGGTCGGCTGTTTCCAGCGCCACGATCTGGTCGGTCGTGAGTGCATAGGCTTGGGCGGTGCTCAGCGCAAACGCCTGGGCCGTGGTGAGGGCCACCACTTCACCCGTGGTCAACGCAGCGACCTGCCCTGTGGACAGGGCACGTACGTTGGCCGTGGTCAACACCGCCAGGTCGGCTGTTTCCAGCGCCACCACCTGGTCGGTGGTGAGTGCGTAGGCTTGGGCGGTGCTCAGCGCCACCACTTGGCCGGTGGTGAGGGCCACCACCTGGTCGGTGGTCATGCCCGCAACCTGGGCCGTACTCAGGCCCAGTACCTGCGCGGTGGTCAGTGCGACCACTTCGCCTGTGGTCATTGCGGCCACTTGGCCGGTAGACAGGGCACGTACTTGGGCCGTGCTCAGCGCAGCCAGGTCGGCTGTTTCCAGCGCCACGATCTGGTCGGTCGTAAGGGCATAGGCTTGGGCGGTGCTCAGCGCAAACGCCTGGGCCGTGGTGAGGGCCACCACCTGGTCGGTGGTCATGCCCGCAACCTGGGCCGTGCTCAGGCCCAGTACCTGCGCAGTAGTCAGTGCAACCACTTCGCCTGTGGTCATGGCGGCCACTTGGCCGGTAGACAGGGCGCGTACTTGGGCGGTGCTCAGCGCAGCCAGGTCGGCTGTTTCCAACGCCACCACCTGGTCGGTCGTGAGTGCGTAGGCTTGGGCGGTGCTCAGCGCAAACGCTTGGGCCGTGGTGAGTGCAACAACCTCCTCCGTAGTCAACGCAGCGATCTGCCCGGTGGACAAAGCACGTACGTTGGCCGTGGTCAACACCGCCAGGTCGGCTGTTTCCAACGCCACCACTTGGTCGGTCGTGAGTGCGTAGGCTTGGGCGGTGCTCAGCGCAAACGCCTGGGCCGTGGTGAGGGCCACCGCTTCACCCGTGGTCAACGCAGCGACCTGCCCTGTGGACAGGGCGCGAACGTTCGCCGTGGTCAACACCGCCAGGTCGGCTGTTTCCAGCGCCACCACCTGGTCGGTGGTGAGTGCGTAGGCTTGGCCAGTGCTCAGCGCCACCACTTGGCCGGTGGTGAGGGCCACCACCTGGTCGGTGGTCATGCCCGCGACTTGGGCCGTGCTCAGGCCCAGTACCTGCGCGGTGGTCAGTGCGACCACTTCGCCTGTGGTCATTGCGGCCACTTGGCCGGTAGTCAGGGCGCGTACTTGGGCGGTGCTCAGCGCAGCCAGGTCGGCTGTTTCCAGCGCCACCACCTGGTCGGTCGTGAGTGCGTAGACCTGGGCGGTGCTCAGCGCCACGGCTTGGCCGGTAGTGAGCGCAACAACCTGGTCGGTGCTCAGTGCGAGCACCTGAGCGGTCGACAGCGCGCGAATAGCCGCGGTTGTCAGCGCCGCAAAGTCGGCCGTCTCTAGGGCTACCAATTGATCGGTCGTGAGCGCGTTAGCACCCGCCGTGCTGAGTCCGGCCGCCTGCGCCGTTGTCAGAGCCACCCATTGGTCGGTAGACAACGCAACCACCTGCGCGGTCGAAAGCGCGGTAACTTGCGATGCCGTCAGAGCAGAAAATTGTGCCGTCGTCAGTGCCGCGATTTGTGCAGTGGACAACGCTTGCACATTGGCCGTGGTCAGAGCCGCCAGATCAGCCGTCTCCAGCGCGAGGACTTGCGCAGTGCCCAAGGCGTACACATCGGCTGTGCTCAAGCCATAGGCCTGAGCCGTCGTCAGCGCCACGATCTGATCGGTGGTCAATGCGACGAACTGCGCTGTTGACAGAGCCCGCAAATTGGCGGCACTCACAACCGCCAGATCTGCCGTCTCAATCGCCTGAATTTGGTCGGTTGTCAGCGCGTAGGCCTGGGCCGAAGTCAAGGACGCAAAGTCTGCAGTCGTCAACGCCACCACCTCCGCGGTAGTCAGCGCTGCAATCTGGGCAGTGGTGTAGGAAGAAACTGTGGTCATTTTGCACCTGTACTTTTAAACGTCACGCCATCGAGCACATTGAACTGGACGGAATATTTCACACATAGGAGACGACCTGAATTCATCGGATCGAAATCAAATCTCTTTAATCGGGCCCTGCTACCGAGACGGTTCAAAGGCTGGGACAGAGGCCTGGATTGGCCGGAAACAGGAAAAATCTTTTCCAATTTTATCAATTTAATATGCTTTTTATGTGTAAAAACATATTTCCACGATTTTTTGGTGTAACGCGTGAAACGCATGTAACACCTGCCATTTTTTAAATCAACGGGGAATCCAGCCGGGGCAAAAACGAGGTGACGGCCACCCTCAAGAATTTCCGGCAGCTGCCGATACCTAGAGCAACACGCAGCGCGAGAGGACCTATGCCCACTACCTTGATCAAAATTGACGCTCCTGACCCCAGCTTGCAACTCCCGCCCATTCGGCGCTACCCGTTCAACGAGATGGGCGTGGGCGATTCGATACTGATCGACGACTTCCGATTGGCGCAAAGCGCCCGGGTTTCGGCCATTAACTTCATCAAGCGTCATGATTTGGGTTGGAAATTCGGAATTCGGAAAATGGACAATGGCTGGCGTATCTTTAGGATTAACTGAGCCTCAAGGCTCGCGAATGGATTCGTCCATCGCTTTGGTCAGCGGCCAGAGCAAATAAGACATCACCGAGCGTTTGCCAACCACAATCTCCGCCGACAGCGTCATGCCCGGCAAAAGTCGCGATTTTTCGGCCATTTTTTTCAGCTTGGCGTCCCCGAAAGCGATGCGGCTGACGTAAAAAGCGTCCAGCCCCCCTTGCGCGGGCGTGTCACGGCGGAAGGCGTCCTCGCTGATGGTGCGCACATGGCCCTCGAGCGTGCTGTGTTTTTGAAAGGGAAAAGCGTCAAGCTTGAGGTGCGCCACATCGCCGGCTTTGATGTAGCCGATGTCCAGAGAATCAATTTTGACTTCCGCTTCCAGTGCAGCGCCCAAGGGCACCAAAGTGAACATTTGCTCGGCGGCCTGTACCACCGAGCCTTGCGATAGCTTGGCCATGTCCAGCACTACGGCGTCCACCGGAGACACCAACGCCACCAATTGCTTGCGCTTGTCGGCTTTTTGCAGCTGCTCGTTAATGCCATCGCGGTCTCGCGCGGTACTGAGCAGGTCTTCCATGGTCTTTTGGCGCCAACTCCTGGTAAAAGCAAGCTTTTCTGACTCCAAAGCGGCCAACTCATTGCGCAACTCGTGCTCGCGGTTGTTGGCGAGTTGCAACTCGCGCTCGCCGGCCAGGCGCCGGTCGCGGGCTTCTAGCAATTGCAGCCGGGCACCAAAGTTCTGCGCCATCAGGCTTTCTTGCATGGCCTCCATTTCATTGAGGGATTTCATGCGTTGGGCCATTACCGCTTGGTCGCGCCGGTTGGTCTCTATGGACGCCGCCAGACGGGCAATGTTTTGTTCCATTTTGGCCAGCTGTGCAGCGTAATTGGCCTGGCGCTCGCGGGAGAGCTGGGCCTGCAGGGTAGTGTCGGGGTCTTTGGCGGACGGGGCGATAGTGCCGCCCTGCAGCTCTGCGGTGAGTCCACGGCTCTGGGTGTCGAGGCTGTGCAGGCGAGAACGCAGTTGCGCCTCGTCGGCCTGGGCAAAGGTCGGGTCCAGGGTCGCTAGCACCTGCCCCTGGTGCACGACCTGCCCGACCCGTACTTCGATTTTTTGGATGATGGAGGTTTCCAGCGGCTGGACCACGATGTTGGGCAGAGGGTTGACCAGGCGACCGGAAGCCACCACCACGCGCTCCACCTCGGAGAAACTCGCCCACACGACAAACAGCAACAAAGCCAAGGCAAGCATGTGCACCGTGGTACGAATGTACGGCGGCAAGGGATTGCGCTCAATCGCATCCGCATCGGGCAAAAACTCCAGGGCCGTGGCGTCCCTGGCGCGCGCACCCCAGCGCTTTACATGTGACTGGTCTGTTGGTTCCATAGGGTTTGGTAGGTTTCGCAACGCGTGAGCAATTCGCCATGCCGGCCGCTGTCGACGAGTTGGCCGTTTTGCATGACCAAAATGGCGTCCGCATTGACCAGGGTGGACAGGCGGTGGGAGATCATCACCACCGTGCGGCCCACCGCGATGCGCGACAGGTTGCGGATAAAAATACTTTCACTTTCGGGGTCGAGTGCGCTGGCAGCCTCGTCCAAAATCAAAATGCTGGGGCTGGCCAGCAAGGAGCGGGCGATGGACAGGCGCTGTTTTTGCCCGCCTGAGAGGTTGGCGGCGTTTTCTTCGAGTAAGGTGTCATAGCCCTTGGGCATGCGCTCAATAAATTCGTCAGCACCGGCGGCCTGCGCGGCGGCCACAATTTCTTCAAACGAGGCGTCCGGCTTGGTGGCCACCAGGTTCTCGCGCACCGTGCCGCGAAACAAGAAGTTTTCTTGCAGCACCACGCCAATTTGGCGGCGCAGGTGCGACAAATCGATCTCGCGGGCGTCAACACCGTCAAAGCGCACCAAACCGGCTTGCAGCGGGTACAGCCCCTGAATCAGTTTGGTAAGCGTGGTTTTCCCCGAGCCGCTGCGTCCCACAATCCCCACGACCGTGCCGGCAGCGATGGTGAAGCTGGCTTTGTTCAGCGCCGGGGTGGTGGCGCCGGGATAGCTGAAACTCACCTGGTCAAAACTGATGTCGCCTTTGAGCTGCGGACGCAAACCGCCCGCGCCCACGCGTCCTTCGGGCGCCCGGTTCATTACTTCGCCCAGCATGCGCACCGACAAAGCGGTTTCCTGGTATTCGTTGACCAGGCCCACCATAGCGATCAGCGGCGATATGACGCGGCCCGAAATCATCTGAAAGGCGATCAGCGCGCCCACACTCAAGGTCTGGTCAAACACTTGCTGCGCGCCAATCACGATGATCACCACCGGCAACAGTTTTCCAAGAAAGTCGGTAATCGCATTGCCAGTAATCGACACCCGGCCCAAACGAAAATGCATGGTGATGGCCTCGGCCGAGCGCTGGTCCCAAATGCGGCGCTGCGTGGGCTCGATGGCCAGGGCCTTGACAGTGCGCATGCCGTGGATGGTTTCCACCAGCATGGCCTGGCGCTGGCCCTCGGCGGAATACAGTGCATTGAGGCGTCGCTGGTACGTAGGCACCATGCCGCCAATCACCGCCGCAATCAAACCAGTGAACAGCAGCACGATCATCGCCAGCTTGACCGAGTAAGCAAACAAAATGGGCAAGAAGATCAGCAGAGAAACCGTATCCAAGCCGGTGAAAAAAATGCGCCCGGTCAGAAAATTGCGGATTTTTTCCAGCTGCTGCATGTGGCGCGTGACGACACCCGCGGTCGTGGTCTCGAAATAGTCGATCGGCAGCGAGAGCAGGTGGCCAAAAGTGCGCCTTGTGAGGTGCATGTCAATCTTGTTGGTCGCTGCAAGCGTCAGCATTTGGCGCAGGTAGCCGAAGATCGAGTCAAAAGCGAGGGCAATCACAATGCCGATGGCCAGCACCCAGAGCGTGGTCTCGCTCTGGTGGGTCAAGACCTTGTCAATCACCAACTGGAAAAAGACGGGCGAGGCCATGCCCAGCACATGCATGGCCAGTGCGGCGATAAAAATATCGCGAAACGCCGCCTTTTGCTTCCAAATTTCCGGGATGAACCACGCAAAGCCAAAACGCTGGCTGGGGTCGGTGAGCTTGTGCTCGCGCTTGAGCAAAATCACTTCGCCGTCCCAGCGCTTGCAAAACGAGGATTCGTCCTCCAACACCACCACCGCTTGCGCTGCGCCGGGATTGAGCAGGGCGACCTTGCCCTGGCCTTCGGAGCGCATGCCCACCACAATCATGAAGCTTCCATCGCGCATGCAAGCCATCAGCGGAAAAACGCCGCCCTGGGCCACCAGACCGGTCCAGGACAGCAGCTCCAGCTTGGCCTTCAGCCCCATGTCGGAGGCCATGCGCAGCAGCACCCGCGCCTCAGCCTCTTGCGCACCCAAGGCGTAGTCGACGATCAGGCGTTCGGGGTTGATGTGCAGGCCATGGTGCTGCGCAATGGCAGTCAGGCACTGGATGCCAGTGTGGGGCGGGGCCGATGGCATGGCAGTCATACCGCGTCTGCGCCAACACGCTCGCACCGGGCCATTTCGCGCGCAAAACGGCCGGGCCCCTGGCCTTTGGCCACTGCGCACTTGCGATTGCCTCGGAAAATCCGCATGAAAGCTCTTTCGGTGTCGGGTTGTAAACAGTCCATGGGCCCACAGAGGCCCCAATCGGCCCTGTAGGGGTCTATTGGCATATGCACTGCACATTGCGTGCCATGGACGTTGAACGGATTTACGTCACCCGCGCGTTGCCGCCCTGGGCAAGCCGGAGGCATGGCCCGTTTATTGCTGCGTGGGGTTCTGGGCAGAGTTCGCCCGAACCAGCCGCCTCACCATGCCACCCAACATTCCCACCTACTCCAAGACACCCGGCGCCAGCGTGAACTGCTGGCAATGCCGCTTCTTCGCCACCAGCTGGGACCCGGCCCTGCCCTACAGCTGCAAGCTGCTGGGCTTCAAGTCCCGCAATCTGCCTTGCATGCAAGTGCTGCAGCTCGACGGCCGTCCTTGCCAGGGCTTTGAACCTAAACCGACACGGGCCCAGGTGTCGGCCAATCGTCAATAAATCAGCGCAACAGCATGGCACGGGTCTTGCAGAAAGGCTTTGAACCGAGTCAACTGCCATCCAATCCGCCATGCCCCTGCCCTCCGCCGCTTCCACTGCCCTCTGGCTGGACCCATTTCGCCCGCTGACGCCGGCGAACCGGGTGCAGCTCGAAGCCGCCGGATGGATGGTGGCCACGACCCACACCCTGGAAGAGCTGCAGTCGCAACTGCAAGCGCAGGACGCTGCGGTTGTCATCCTGGGCCTGGGCGCCCAGGCCGACCTGTTGCAAGACGTGCAGGCATTACTGCGTCAAACCGGCGTTTGTGCGCGTTTGGTTTGCCGCACGGAGCGCCGTCAACTGGAGCTTGCCGTGCACGCCTTGCACAGTGGCGCCTACCATGTACTGGCAGCGGACGACTGGTCGCTGGCCAGCTGGCAGCTGGTACGGGAGCGCACTAGCCAGGCTGCTGCCCGCTCCCTCGAAACTGCACCGAGCCCGCAATCCACTTCTTCAAGCACGGCAGACACAGGCGCCGCCGTGCGCAGCGTGGTCTATGTCGACCCGGTCAGCCGCAACCTGCTGGCTCTGGCACAACGCGTAGCGCAAGCCCCGGTGGCGGTACTGGTGGAAGGCCCGACCGGCTCAGGCAAAGAAGTGCTGGCGCGGGTGTTGCACGAATCTTCCAGCGCCGCAAGCGGGCCCTTTATTGGCCTCAACTGCGCGGCCTTGCCCGAGCACATGATTGAAGACATGCTGTTTGGCCATGAAAAAGGGGCGTTTACCGGTGCCGTCAAAGAACACCGCGGTCTGTTTGAACAGGCGCAGGGTGGCACGCTTTTCCTGGACGAAATTGGCGAATTGCCCCTGGGCTTGCAGGCCAAGTTATTGCGCGTATTGCAAGAGCGCGCGCTGGTGCGACTGGGCGGCGAGCGCGCTATCGCCCTGCAGGTTCGGGTCGTTGCAGCCACGAACAAAGACCTGCGCCAACAAATCGCCCAACGTGCGTTCCGCGAAGACCTGTATTTCCGCCTGAGCACCTTCAAGCTGCGGGTGCCAGCACTGGCCGAACGCAGTGGTGACATCTTGCCGCTGGCAGTGCGCCTGCTGGCGCGCCACCCCCGGGCGGGGCAGACCTGGAGCCTGAGCGCGCATGCCCAGGAGGCCTTGCTCGCCTACCCCTGGCCCGGCAATGTGCGCGAACTCGAAAACGTCGTCCAGCGCGCGATGGTGCTGTGCAACGGCACGCAGATCGATACCCCACACCTGATGTTTGACGACGCATCCACCAGTTTTTTGCAGGCCATGGCGCCCCAAACCATCGCAGAGGACGCGTCGGTTGCGCCGAGCCAGGCCCCCGCGCACAGCCCCTTGCACACAGCCGTCAAACACAGCGAACTCCAGGCCATTCGCCTGGCACTGGACACTTCCGATACCCGCGAAGAAGCGGCGCAAAAGCTCGGCATCAGCCCGCGCACGCTGCGCTACAAGATGGCCCGATTGCGCGAACGCGCATCAACCAGCCCCACAAGCCTAGCTTGACCCCCTGACCAGGACCACCGCCATGATCGAATCCGCCACCTCCGCCAGCAGCATCGCCGCCATGCTCAAGACGCTGCAAGCCCACAGCACGCAAGCCGCTGGGCAGGGCTTTGACCTGCCCGGCAGCACGCCCGTCCCCAAGAGCGATTTCTCGGACCTGATTCGCCAGGCGGTGAGCCAGACCAACGCGGCCCAGGTGGACTCCCAGAACACCGCACAAGCGTTTGAGCGCGGCGAAGGCGTTCCCCTGACCGACGTCGTGCTGAAGATGCAAAAAGCCTCGCTGTCGTTTGAAGCCACCCTGCAGGTGCGCAACAAAGTGCTCAAGGCCTATGAAGACATCATGAACATGCCGGTCTGATCGCCAAGCCCCTTACGCCACCCCCCATTCCACCGCGCTGAAAGACACATCCCATGGCAACCGCAACTGCAACCGCTGGCACCTTTCTTCCCGCCAATGCTGACAATGCCGCTTTGCAAACCCGCGCAGGACTGGACCGGCGCGCCATGGCAGGACGCCCCGGCGCCATGGACGGTGGGAACGGCGTGACCGACGCCAACCCAGACTATTCCGGCCCGTTTGGCCCGATCAAGCAGGCACTCAACCAGCCCGCGGTCAAAAAATCCTTGCCGCTGATGGTGATTGCCGTAGCGCTGCTGGCCTTTGCGCTGGTCTACACACTCATCAATGCGCCAAGCTACCGCCCCATCATGACCGGCGTGACCGAAACCGACCAGCAAGGCGTGTACGAAGCGCTCAAAGCCGGCGAATTCAAGCCCGTGATCGACGCCGGCAGCGGTCAAATTACCGTGCCTGCGGCCCGCTACCACGAAGCGCGCATTTACCTTGCCTCCAAAGGCCTGCCCAAAACCGCCGCCACCGGCCTGGATGCGCTCAAAGACCAGTCGGCTATGACCACCAGCCAGTTCATGGAGCAGGTGCGCTACAACTCGGCCATGGAGCAAGAGCTCGCGCGCAGCATCCAGCAAATCGAAACCATCCAGACCGCGCGGGTGCACCTGGCCACTACCAAGCCTTCGGTGTTCGTGCGCGACCGCACGCCGCCCAAGGCCTCCATTGTGGTCACACCCCAAGCCGGTCGCAGCGTCAGCCCGATGCAGGTTCAGGCCATCGTGCATTTGGTGGCGTCCAGCGTGCCCATGCTCACGCCTGAAAACGTGGCCGTGGTCGACAACTTTGGCAAACTCATGACCGACGCCGAATCCGACGCCGCCATGGGCATGAATGCCGGCCAGACCAAGCACAAGCAGGCCATGGAAGACCTGTACCGCCAGCGTGTGATCCAGATACTGGCGCCCATCGTGGGCGAGGCCAATGTGCGTTCCCAGGTCAACCTGAACCTGGACTACAGCCAGACCGAAGTCACCGTGGAAGACTTTGACACCGGCGGCAAAGGCCCCAAAACCCGCTCCGAGGTCAATAGCGAAGACCGCAACAGTGCCAAAGACGCTGTCGGTATTCCCGGCACCCTGTCGAACACGGCACCTGCGACACCCACCACCACACTCAACACCACGTCCACCAGCGCCAGCGCTGGCGCCAGCGACGAACGCAACACCATCGCCACCCGCAGCACGCGCAACTACGAAATCGACCGGTCGGTACGCCACACGAAAAGCGCCACCGGCGGCGTTCAACGCTTGAGCGTGGCCGTCGTCATCAACGAGCGCCCGCCCATTGCCCAACCCAAGAACGACAAGGGCGAAGAGCAGCCGCCCAAGCCCAACCCCTATACCCAGGAAGAAGTGGACCGCATGCAAGAGCTGGTGCGTGGCGTGGTTGGCTTTGACGAAGGCCGCAAAGACGTCGTCAGCGTGGTGCAGGCCAAGTTTGAGCCAGAAGTGCCGGTTGACATGAGCATTCCCTGGCACAAAGACGAAACCGTCATGACCAATATCAAGTCCGGCTTCCTGGGCCTGATGTTTGTCGCCTTTTTGATGGTGGTCGTACGCCCAGTGGTCATGCACATGATGAACCGCGACAAAGAAGCAGCGCAAGCGGCCGCCCAAAGCATCCAATTGGCGCAAGAAGAGGCACTGGCGCTGGAGATGGCTGCCGCAGAGTCCGCAGAGGCCGCAAAAGGCGAGCCCTCAGCAGCCGACACGCTGGAAGAAATGAAGGCTAAGATGAAGTCCAGCAAATCGTCCATCTCGGCGGAAATGCTAGACACCGCCAATACCTACGACGACAAGGTCGCTCTGCTGCGCATGATCGTCTCCGACGACTCGGCCCGGGTGGCCAGTGTGCTCAAG
The DNA here is from genome assembly GCA_947450895.1 of Comamonadaceae bacterium. GTDB lineage: Bacteria > Pseudomonadota > Gammaproteobacteria > Burkholderiales > Burkholderiaceae_C > Allorhodoferax. The sequence goes on from CANFWT010000057.1 coordinate 10,434, forward strand.
AACATGATCAAGCCGGCTTAACCGCCAGAACGAGACCTCACCATGGCAGACAACGATCCCAAACTGGCCTACAGCGACGCGCTGCGCCGCGAAATGGAGGGCCTGACCGGCACCCAGCGCGCCGCGGTGCTGATGCTGCTGCTCGGCGAAGAGCAGGCCGCCAACATTATTCGCTACCTCAACCCCAAAGAGGTTCAGGGCCTGGGCGCAGCGATGGTGCAGGTGGCGGAGTTGTCGCAAGAAGCGGTCAATGCGGTGCTCGATGAATTTGTCGCTGAGATCAAACGCCAGACCAATCTGGGCCTGGGCACCTCGGACTACGTGGAAAAGGTGTTCAAACTCGCGCTCGGCGAAGACAAGGCCGCGTCCGTGCTCGGACGCATCAACCCCAGCCACGGCAGCAAGGGCCTGGAAATTTTGAGCTGGATGGACGCACGCTCGATTGCCGACATGATCAAAGAAGAGCATCCCCAGGTGGTCGCCATCATCTTGTCGGTGCTGGAAAACGTGGTGGCTGCTGAAGTATTGAACTTTTTGCCGCCCGAGTCGCGTGCCGAAATCATGCAACGCGTGGCCAGCCTGGAGACGGTGCAGCCGTCAGCCATGGAAGAGCTCGAAGTCATCATGAAAAAGCAGTTCTCCACCAACTCGACCTCGAAGTCGTCGAGCCTGGGGGGCATCAAGGCCGCCGCGAACATCCTGAACCTCACCAAGACGGCGCTGGAGGCCTCGGTCATGGGCGGACTCAAAACGCTGGACCCCGAGCTGATGCAGAAGATCCAGGACAACATGTTCACCTTCGAGAACCTCACGGGTGTGGACAACAAAGGCATCCAGGTCATCATGCGCAACGTCGAGCCCGACCTGATGATGAAAGCACTCAAAGGCGCGAGCGACGCCGTCAAAGACAAGTTCCTGGGCAATATGTCGGAGCGTGCGCGCGGCATGTTCAAAGACGACATGGAGGCCATGGGCCCGATGCGCCTGTCCGACGTGGAAGACGCCCAAAAATTGATCATGCGCGCAGCGCGCAAACTGGCCGACGCTGGCGACCTGGTGCTCGGCGGCGGTGCCGACTATGTCTAAAGACCTGGCCGCTTCCCCGCAAGCGGCCGAACGCAAAGCTGAAGTGCGCCCGGCGCGCGTGTGGCAACCCACCGACCTGCGCCACCCCATTGCGCCCGAGAGCGGCTTTGTCGCCAGTGCCTGGCGCACCCAGCGCGAACCGTCGTTTGGCCTGACCGACTTTGATACACCCACCCCCGATTTGCTGCCACAGCCAGCCGTCGCACCGTCCATTGCGGCGCCCGTTGAGGCCAGCGCTGCCGCCACCGCCCCACCGCCCGCCATTGAAACACCCGCAGCCAGCGCCGAGGCTTTGGCACGCGCGCGGGAGGAAGGCCGCGCCGAAGGCCAGCGCCAAGCACGCGTGGAGCTGCAAGCCGAGATGGAGCAAAAGCTCAACGCCGCGCTGGGAGACGACCATGCCTTGGTCAACGCCCTGGGCAAGGCCATTGCCGAGCTGCAACAAAGCCCACACACTTTTTTCGAGCCGCTCAAGCGCCTGGCGCTGCATTTGGCCGAGCAGCTGGTACTGGCCGAACTGCTGCTCGACGGCAGTGCCATCGAACGCCTGGTACAGCGCTGCGTGGACGAACTCGCCGAGCACGACGAATCGCTCATCGTGGTAGAGCTCCACCCCGGCGACCTGGCCCTGTTGCAGGAACTGCGTGCCCGATCGGGCCTCCACGACGGTGCGGCGCTGCGATTGCAGGCCAACGACAAACTCTTGCCCGGCAGCGTGCGCGCCAGCGCCAACGACGCCGTGGTCGAAGACCTCATCGGCGACCGCCTGAGCGCCCTGGCGCGCGGCTTGGCGGTGGACGACACCCGCTGGCGCGCCAAAACCGCGTTCACACCCGAGCGCATTGTCAGCGACCGCATTGCCACTACGGCGGTAGAAGACGCACGGCCCCGCATGGCGTCTGGCGCGCCAACCATGGCGAGCGACACAGGTTATGACACGGTCGCGGCGATCGATGAAATCTTGCAGGACGCGGAAAACCATGTTTGACTTTGACACCGAGGTCGACCAGGTGCTGGCCCAACTGCGCAGCAAGCGTCCGCAGCGCAGCGGCACCTTGGTGCGCCTGGTAGGCTTGCGCTTGGAGGCGCGCGGCATCATGGCTCCGGTGGGCGCCTGCTGCGAAGTGGTCGGCCAGGCGGGCCACCGCATTGAGGCCGAAGTGGTGGGCTTTGCCGAAAACACCATCTACCTCATGCCGTTTTCTGAACCGGTAGGCATCGGCCCCGGCGCTTCGGTGCGCGTCATTAGCGAAAGCGGCCACGCCGATTTGGGCGAGGCGCTGCTAGGCCGCGTGATTGACGCACAGGGCGAACCGCTGGACGGCAAACCCAAACCCGCCTGCACCACCAAACTCGGTCTCTTGGGCTTACCCCTGAACCCCATGGAACGTGGGCCCATTAACAAGGTGCTCGACGTCGGAGTGAAAGCCATCAACGGCCTGCTCACCCTAGGGCGCGGCCAGCGCGTGGGCCTGGTGGCAGGATCCGGCGTGGGCAAAAGCGTGCTCTTGGGCATGCTGACCCGCTTTACCAAGGCCGATATCGTCGTCATTGGCCTGATAGGTGAGCGCGGGCGCGAAGTGCAGGCCTTTATCACCGAAACCCTGGGCCCCGAAGGCCTGGCCAAGGCGGTGGTGATCGCCGCTCCGGCCAATGTGTCGCCGGTGCTGCGCCTCAAAGCCGCGCACCTGACGCACGTGGTGGCCGAATACTTTCGCGACCAGGGCAAAGATGTGCTGATGCTGGTCGACAGCCTGACCCGGGTGGCCCACGCCCAGCGCGAAATTGGCCTGGCCATTGGCGAGCCGCCCACGTCCAAGGGCTACCCGCCCTCGGTGTTTGCGCTTTTGCCCAACCTGATTGAGCGCGCCGGTGTGGGTCGCCACGGCCATGGCTCGATTACCGCCATTTACACCGTGCTTGCCGAAGGCGACGACGGCAACGACCCGATTGTGGACATCGCCCGCGCCTCGCTAGACGGCCAGGTCATGCTCTCGCGCAAGCTGGCTGACGCCGCGCATTACCCGGCCATTGACCTGACCGGCTCCATCTCCCGCGTGATGCAAAACCTGCTCTCGCCCACGGATTTGAAGCTGGCCAACCGCTTTCGCCGGCTGTGGTCGCTCTACCAGCAAAACGTCGACCTCATCCAAGTGGGCGCCTACCAGGCCGGCACAAATGCCGAAATCGACCAGGCCATTGCGCTGCGCGAAGCCATGGAACGCTACCTGCGCCAAGACATGCACGCCGACGAAGACGAAGCCCGCTGCCGCACCGACTTGCGCGTGCTGATGGAGCTTTAAAGCCATGTGCGCCACCCTGCACCACCACCCATACCGGAGCCGGCCATGAAAATCCGCGCCTGCTGGTCTGCCCTGGAAAGCAAAGCAGAACAAAAAATTAGCGATCTGCGCGCGCAAACGGCACAGGCGGAGCAACTGCGCGACTCCTTGCTGGCAAGCCAGCAACGCCTGGAACATTTGTACGAGGAATACCGGGCCCAGTCGGCCGCAGCGGACACCTCCAAGGGCATGTCCGACGCCATGAACCAACGCCAGTTCATGTCGCAGCTGCTCACACTGCGCGAGCGGGTGGAGCGCGATATCGGCAAATCCACCCTGCACCTGCAGACCCTGGCGCACCGCATGCAACAGGCCGAAACCGAGCGCCTGAAGATGAAAACGCTGAGCGAGAACGACCGCTTGGCAGTACAAAAACACCTGCAAAAGCGGGAGCAACACAGCATGGACGAACTCGGTATGCTGCAATTCAACCAGGCGCGTGTGGCATGAACCCTTCCGGTGGTCTGTTTTGGCACCTGCATGCGTGGCGATGCAAATCGCAATGGACAGCCACCTGCGCCGACATTGCCCTCTGGCTGGGCCAAATGCCTTGGGCGCAACACGAGTCAGCGCAGACCGAAGAATTGTTGATTTTGGGTGCCAGTGCAGGCTGGATGGTGCCTAGCGCCTGGTTGCAGCGCTTTCGCAGCGTCACCACCTTTGACGTAGACCGTTGGGCGGCCCCGCTTTTTCAGCGCCGCCACGGGGCGGCATTGCGCGCCTCGGGCACGGCGCTGCGCTGCCACACGCATGACGCCTTGGCCGACCTGCCCGCCCTCCTGAGCGCACACCCCCGTGCGGTGGTGTTGCTCGATAACGTGCTGGGCCAGCTGCGTTTTCACCACGCATCGGTAGAGGCGGCCGCTGGACAGATTCAACAAATTACCCGCGGCCTCCATGGGCGGCGCTGGGGCAGCGTGCACGACGCTTTCTCGGGCCGCACCCAACGCCGCGCCGCTGGCTCGGCTACCGTGCCCATGCTCCACAGCCCACAAGCCGCCAAGGACAAGGCTGCGCAAACCGAGCGCCGAGCGGTGGCATTGGCCCACTTCAGCAACCAACTGGGCGCCCAGGGCGAATGGCTGGACCACTTGACCGATGGCGTGTTCCCCGCCGGCACCGTGGTGCACCACATTGCCTGGCCCTACCGGCCGCGCTACTGCCACTGGCTGCAAGCCGGATGGGTGAAGGAATGAAAAACATGCTGCACCACGGGCGCCTCAACGCCATCCCCGCTCTGGGGCTGGCCTTGGCCAGCCTGTTGGCCGTCACCCTGCTGGTCGCCTGCGGCGGGCAAGCCAGCACCGCGACCACGACCGGCCAGACGCCCGGTACGCCGCCGCCTACCCCGGTTGACACAAGCCAAACCATGGCGGGTGCTTACACCGGCACACTGAATAACAGCGATTTTGTGGGCTTCTTAACACCGGGCCTGGAATGGTATGCGCTGTACTTTTTAAATACCAGCTCTACCCCGTCGATTTACCCCGACATCTACCACGTCTCGCTCAGCGGCCAGCCCACCAGCAAGGTAAACATCACCAGCGCAGGACTAACGGCGTTCCAATTCACGACACATCCCACGCCAGGAGGCCCCAGCCACCTGACCACCGGCGGCAGTGTCACGATTTCCGCCACAGGAGGCGCATCGAATTACGCCATCGCACTGAGCGGCATCACGCTTGCGAACAACACCACCAATCCCGCGTTTACCGTAGCGCCTGCCAGCACGTTTGCCGTCGACGGGAACTGGATCGGCACCTGGGCTGATGCCTTAGGCGACATTCGCACCAGCGCCCCGCTTACTTTCAACCAGGGCAGTGCGAGCGCCGGGTTTGGCTCCTGCCAGACCATGGCGCTGCAACTAACGCTGGCCTCCGACGCGGCCAGCACCCAGCCGTATTACAAGGCAACCCTGACCATCCCGCCACAGACCGGTTGCACGCGTGCGCCCAACAACGGGGCTGGCTTGCTCGAAGGCATCGGTTTTGTCCATGGCGCGGCCAGCGGCAATGCCGCCAAACGCCTGGAGATCATCGTCATCGACAAATCGGGCAGTGGCCTGTCCTTCAGCGGCGTGCAGCAATAATGTCTCAATCTTTCAATCCAGGTGCCGATACCCCAGCATGCAGTAGCGCCAGCACCGGGGCGAAAACCGCGCATCCACAAGGCGCCCTCCCACTGATTACGTAAGCAGAAAGCCACCATGAAGAGAACCATAATTGAAGTCATTCTGGCCCTGGCGCTCCTAGGCGCAGGTGCCTTCGGCTGGACCAACTGGAAGCAGAACCAGTCCGCCACCAACCAGGTCACCGAACTCAAGGCAGCTTCCGAAGAAGCGACCAAGGCTGCGGCTGAAAAAGCGGCTTCCGTGAAGGCCGCCGAGGAGGAAATGACCGCGTTGCGTGCCGAAATGGCACCTTTGGAAAGCCAAGCGCAGCAACTCGCGGCCGTCAAAGCTGCCATGGCCAACGGCGCCACGCTGGCCGATCTGGAAGCAGCCTACAAATCGCAAAAGAAACTTTCTGCCGAACGCCAGGTGGGCCTGGGCGCCGTGCGCATGCTGACCAAAGGTGCCGAAGACCCCGCGGCCATGGAGGCGTTTCGCAAAGCGCTGGAAATGTCGGAACTGGGCGATCGCAAAAACACCATTTGCGCGGCCCAAATCGGGCTGGCTGCGGCGGGCGAAAAGGTCACCATCATGGCCGATTGCCTGCCCAAAGGGGCCAAACCCGGAGCAGCCAAGGGTGAAAAAGCCGAACCAGGCGCCCATGAAGAGAAATCTGACGATAAACACGACCACGGCAAGAGCGACAGCCACGGCAAGCCCGATGACAAAAAGGCGCCTGAAAAGCACGCCGTTCACTGGTCCTACGACGGCGACATGGGACCAGAGCGCTGGGGCAAAGAGTTCCCCACCTGCGCCAAAGGCAAGTCTCAGTCCCCACTGGACATCCGCGGGCCCTTTGTAAAAACCCGCACCGTGGTGACGACCGACTACAAAGAAGGTCCGTTGAAAATGCTCAACAACGGCCACACCATCCAGGTCAATGTGCCCGCTGGCAGCAAATTGCGCATCGACGGCGTGGCCTACGATTTGCTGCAGTTCCATTTCCACCGCCCCAGCGAAGAAAAAATCGATGGCAAACCCATGGCCATGGTGGTGCACTTTGTGCACAAGAATGCCGAGGGCAAGCTGGCGGTACTGGGCGTGCTGCTCAAGGAAGGCAATGAAAACCCAGGCATCAAAACCCTGTGGGCCAATATGCCCATGGAAGAAGGCCCCGAAGTCGCCCCCGAAGGTGTGAGCTTTAATCCGGCCAACCTGCTGCCACGCGAGTTCGACTTCTACAGCTACGAAGGCTCGCTGACCACGCCGCCATGTACCGAGGGCGTGCGCTTCTTCATTCTCAAGTCCACGGTCAATGTGGCCAAAGAGCAAGTGGCGGCCTTCCCGTTCAAGCGCAATGCCCGTCCGACGCAAGAACTCAATGGCCGTGAAATCACCACCAACTAAGACACGCACGTCCTGAACCCGAGCCCGCCATGAAAAAACCATCCTCCTTGCCTGCGGTCTTGCTGACTGCGCTGGTCACCGTGCTCGTCGTCGGTGCTGCCGGATGGGGCGCGTTGGAGGCCGGTTGGCTGCAGTTGGGGGCAAGCGCCCCCGGCTCTCGTGACGGCGAGCTTGACGCTTCGGTGGGGAAAAAAGGCGGCAACTTCGTCTGCGAAGTGACCGTCTCTACGCCGCAAGGCAACCTCAGTTCCGAGCCCAAGGTCTATGCTGACATCGTGGTCGCGGGGCTGGAGCCCGAGTCCAAGTCGGGCTGGTACCAGGGCGAATACACCATCTCGGAGTCCCGCAAGGGCGCGCTGCGCATGGAAGGCACCAAGGCCTTTGTTAGCCGCCCGGCGATGTTTGAGCGCTTTGGCCAAATGATCACCCAGGAAGAATTCACCCTGGACCTGTCCGACGGTACTTTTGTGCAAACCCTGACCTTCAAGGACGGCACGCGGCGCCACATGCTCAAGGGCATTTGCGCCAA
>CANFWT010000058.1 GCA_947450895.1 Comamonadaceae bacterium
ACCGTTCGACTTGCATGTGTAAGGCATGCCGCCAGCGTTCAATCTGAGCCAGGATCAAACTCTATAGTTCGATCTTGAATTTTTTGCTCTTTCGAGCAACTCATAAATTGGAATCGACGTAGATTTCATTTCTGATTTCCACATCTTTTTTACTTCATGAGCGTTTGTTAGCTAGTTAAAGCTAAGTTCCAAAGAACTTGGCAATCGCCTTCAAACGCCCACGCTTATCGGCTGTAAATTTTTAAGGATCTACGTAGAAGCTTGCTTCTACTTAACTTACTTTGCTGTGATCAGCGAAGCCTTCAATCATAACACAGTTTTTTAGACTGTTTAAAAAAACTTTCGTTTTCTTTTCTCTCTCTGCTGGTTTAGCACCGCCGCGAGAGGGCTAGTGTAGCGCAGTTTTTGCCGCGCATCAAGCGGATACGCAAATTATTCTGTCAGGCAACCGAATTGGGCCATGGGCGGCTCTTGGCGGGCGAGTGATTCGGCGCACACGGTGGACATGTGTGGGCCTGTCTCTTGAAGGACAAAAAATCCGGCCGCATTAGGCTTAAATTCTAGGCATGGGAACTCTCTATCTAGTGCGCCATGGCCAGGCCTCGTTTGGTGCTGATGACTACGACCAACTCAGCGATCTCGGCTTGCGTCAAAGTGTTCGCTTGGGCGAGTACTTTCTGCAAAAAGGGCTGCACTTCGAGTCCGTGATCACCGGCAGTTTGAGGCGCCACGCCCAGACATTGGCGGGCATCGCTCAGGGAGCCAATATATGCACCGAAGCGCTGGTGTGGCCCGGACTCAACGAGTACGACAGCGAGGCAGTCATTGGTGCGATTCATCCTCACAAACTAGAGAAGCCTGAGTCGCCAGAGAGGTATCGCGCCCATTTTCGCCTGCTGCGCGATGGGCTCACCCAATGGATGAACGGTGTAGTCAGCCCTGCAGGGATGCCCAGTTATCCGGCCTTTGTTCAAGGTGTAACCAGTGCGCTGGAGCATGTTCGTAACCACTGCAGCGGCAACGTATTGATGGTCAGCAGCGGGGGGCCCATCGCCACGGTCATAGGCCACATTTTGGGGACCACCCCAGAGACCACGGTGGAGCTCAATTTCCGCATCCGCAACAGTGCAGTGACAGAGTTGGCGTTCACCCCTAAGCGGCACATGCTGGTGACATACAACACCTTGCCACATCTGGACGACCAAAACTACGCGGACTGGATCACTTACGCCTGAACGGAGGTGAACCCGTGCCTCACGCAACCAAGGTGCTAAGCGGCAGGCGTTGCACTTCTCCGAGCAACTGGGCCAAAGCGTACCCGGCGGCTTGCAACAATTGCTCGCCTTTGGCAACGGTTGCAGCGGCGGCGTTGCCCACAGCGCCTGCGGGGTTGTAGTCTTGCATTTGCCACGCCAATTTGGCAGATTTTCCATTGCCCAAAATCGCGTAGTGGTCTGCGCGCTGCTGGGAACTGGAAGTGAAATTTTGGGCTTTCTCCATAGCCACCAGTTGCGGGGCCAGGGCCAGCATCAAGGAGGTCTCGATGTCTCCGGCGTGGATGCCAAATCGGTGTTCTTCGGCGCTGAACAGTGCATTGGCGTCGCTCCCCTGGGGTCCGTGTAGCGGCAGGCCGTACCAGTTCACACTCAAAACCAGCATCCCCAGGCGCGCGCGCAGGTCGCGCGCGACGATGTCCATGAAATTGGCCTGGCCACCGTGCGCGTTGAAAAACACCATTTTTTTTACCCCACTCGCAGCCACGCTCTCGCCAATATCGGTCCAAAGGCGAATCAGGGTCTCTGATTTGAGGGTGAGCGTGCCGGCAAAGCGCGCGTGTTCCGGGCTAAAACCTAGGGCCTGGGTCGGTAAAAAAAGCACATTGGAATTTGCCGCCAGATGTTCTAAGGCGGCAGCTACGACGCCATCCGCGATACAGGTATCGACCTTAAGCGGCAAATGGGGACCGTGCTGCTCCGTCGCCGCAACCGGAAGCACCGCGACGGTTTGCGTGATGAGGCCGCTGGCTTGCAAAGCCTGGAATTGGCCGGTACTGAGATCCGCCCAGTATCGGGATGGTGCATTGGAGTTGGCGGGCATAAATAGCTTTTTGGGTGGGACGGTCAAAGTTAGGATTGCGAAGCGTGGCGGTTTTGGCGCCGCGCATGTGCAGAAGACTCAGACGTAGCGTTTGCCTCCCCCACCTTGGCAGTGGCCGCGGCTTGGCGGTAGGGGGGCAAATACCCTGCCAAAGACTGGGGGCGCGCCCGAGCGCCACTGGCCACATAGTCGGCCATCAAGGCGGCGCGCGCATCCGTTTGTGGTACGCCGCCCGGGCCGGTGAGGTAGTCAAACAAAGCGTCAACCAGGTCTTCAGGGCTCAAGCCATGGGTGCGAACCTTTGCCTGCCACAACCAATGCGAAAAGCGCGCAAATGCCTCGAAAGGTGATGGCTGGTCAAGCAAGATATCTAGCGCCTTGGAAAATCGCCCGGAATTAGCCACCAGATCCCAGTAGCGCGCCAGGCGCGTAAAAGCCTGTACTTGTGCAGGGCTTAGCGCATCCGTCGCCACCACGGTGTAAGGTGGCTCGGCATCGAAGACCATTTCCGCGGACACGCTGTGTGCCAACGGCGCCCCGCGCAAGCGTTTGAGCAGGCCGAGCTGTATTTCATGGGGCCCCCAAGACAACAGGGTGTCGAAACCACGTCCAAAGCTCTCCCAGCTCTCCCCCGGCAGGCCAAAAATCAGGTCCGCATGCAAGTGGGCCTGGCTCTGATTTGCAAGCCAGCGCAAGTTAGCCTCGGTCTTGGCCGCGTCCTGGCGGCGGCTGATCGCTTGTTGGACTACGGGGTTAAGGCTTTGAATACCAATTTCAAACTGCAACACCCCGGCTGGGAAGCGGGCGATGCATTCCTTAAGGCGGTCAGGCAACTGGTCAGGCACCAGCTCGAAGTGGACAAACAAGGGCTCCGCCGGCTGAGCAGCAAGGCGCGCCAAAAAGAATTCCAATACCCGCACCGAGGCATCGATCTTCAAGTTGAAAGTACGGTCCACAAACTTGAAGGTGCGAGCGCCGCGCTGGTAAAGGGCAGACATTTCGGCCAAAAACGCATCTAGATCAAAAGCCCACGCTGTTTTGTCGAGGGCACTGAGACAGAACTCGCACTTGAATGGGCAACCGCGCGACGCCTCAACGTACACGAGTCGGTGGGCCAGGTCAGCGTCACTGTACTGGGCATAAGGTAGGACAATGGCGTTCAGGGGCGGCTGCTCGCCAGCAATCACCTTCATGAGTGGCTGAGGGCCGTGCACCAGCGCCCGGCAAAGTTTGGGGAAACTGACGTCGCCCCAGCCGGTAATGACATGGTGCGCCAAAGCCACAATGGCCTGCTCCGACAGCTCGTGGCTGACTTCGGGGCCGCCGAGTACGATCGTGACATCGGGCCGCTGGGCCTTTAGCAAGGCAATGACCGCAGCGCTAGGGGAGACGTTCCATATATAGATGCCAAAACCCACTACCTTTACCGCGCCGCCTTGGGCCGGACCCAAGGTAGCGCTCAGCTCGTCAACAATATCTTGCGGCCTGCGATGGATGGTGAACTCCCGCAGCGACGTACAAGCTTGTAAGTCAGCGCCACCGTGGCGCCCCATATTGGCGAACAGATAGCGCAGCCCCAGAGACGCGTGGATGTATTTGGCGTTCAGGGTGGCCAGGACGATGCGGTGTTGCATGGCCCTATTATCAAAGCATGGCACGCATGAATACGGCAGACGCATTTTTCCGCTGGGACGGGGACGTATTGGTGGTCAACATTTTGGGCAAACCGGCTGCCAGCAAGGACGCCATCGGGAAACCCAAGGGCGCGCAGCTCAAGGTCAGCGTTACGGCGGCCCCCCAGGCAGGCAAGGCCACAGACCACATGGTGCGCTTTCTGGCGCCACTATTTGGGGTGCCGGTGCGCGACATCGAGGTAGTATTCGGCCGGGAAAACATCAACAAGCAGTTGCGCATCAAAGCGCCAAAGAAATTACCGGCAGTATTCACGCAAGCCACGGGATAGGCCCAAGCTGCCACAATCTAAAAGACACTGCAACCCAAGCAGCGGACTTTTCAAGCACCAAACCCATGCCACAGCACCCTTACTTTGCCGCCTCATGCGCCCTGCCTTGGCAGGTATTGCGCTACACAGGTGGGCTGCTGCTGGGGTGGATCATTTTTCTGCTTCTTGGCGCGACAGGCGCCCAGGCGGCGCAGTCCAAGCTCGATTTGGGCGGCGTTGCCGCCACGGGCGCTGTCGTACAAATGCCGGAAGTTCGCGCCGAACTGGTGGCTTTCGCCCCGCAGGGCATTGGGCCAGGCCGGTCGCTGGAGCTGGGCCTGTTGCTGCAGCACCAAGCCGGGTGGCACACCTATTGGGTCAATCCCGGCGACTCCGGTCTGCCCACCGAATTGCAGTGGCGCCTGCCCAAGGGGCTGCTGGCGGGTTCGGTGCAGTGGCCCACACCCGCCAAAATCACCATCGGGCGGCTGGCAAACTTCGGTTACGAGGGTCGCGTGCTGCTGCCCGTGAAGGTGCGAATCACACCCGACTTTCACCCTGCTCCTGGCGCCCGCGCCCTTGAGGTGCAGCTCAGCGCATCATGGCTGGTGTGCCAGAAAGAGTGTATTCCCCAGCAAGGCGAATTTGTGCTTGAGGTGCCGTTGCAGGGCTCCACGGCCCTCAACAAGGCAGCTTTTGAGGCCGCCGATGCAGCGCTCGCTCGACCTTTGAAGGGATCCTTAAGGGCCGAGTTCGATGGCGGCGACATGCTGCTGCAGGCCGAGGGATTGCCCGCGCATTGGCACGGCAAAGCGTTGCGTGTTTTTCCAGAGGCGCCGGCGGTGTTTGCCACGGACTCGGGGCCCTGGGACACAGACACCACGGTGACGGACTTGGCGCCCATGGCCCAAAAACAAGCTTGGCATGGCGCCGTCTGGAGTGCACGCTTGCCCCTGTCTCCTCAAAGAACGACGGGGCCACAGCAAATTTCCTTTCTGTTTGCGCTGGGCGATCAGAGCGTTCAAGGACACGCGGATGTCACTGGCGTCTGGCCGGCCACGCCGCCAATAACCCGCACGGCGCAAAGCGCAGTCGAGACATCGGCGACAGGCCCAAATCCGACGGTTGCGCCGGCAGGGGCCGCGAACCCCCAATCCATGGCTTGGGCACTGGCGGCCGCCTTCATCGGCGGGCTGATTTTGAACTTGATGCCCTGCGTGTTTCCCGTACTGGCTATCAAGGTTTTGGGCTTTTCCACGCAAACAAAACCAGGCGCAATCGCTCCGCCCATGGTCGGACTGGCCTACACCGCAGGCGTGCTGGTGTCCATGCTGGCTCTGGGGGGCGCGTTGCTGGCCTTGCGGGCCACAGGAGAACAACTCGGTTGGGGCTTTCAACTGCAGTCGCCCGCAGTTGTGACGGCTCTGGCCGTACTTTTTACCTTGATTGGGCTGAACCTGCTGGATGTCCTGGAATTCGGCAGCCTGGTGCCCAGTACCTTGGCAGGGCTGCAGCTTCGCCACCCGGCAGCAGACGCTGCTTTGTCTGGCGTGCTGGCGGTGGCGGTGGCGTCACCCTGTACAGCGCCGTTCATGGGTGCTTCGCTGGGTTTGGCACTGACGCTGCCGCCTTGGCAGGCAATCGGTATTTTTCTGTCGCTGGGGCTGGGGCTGGCCACGCCTTTTGCAGTGGTGAGCAGTTTGCCTCATGCAGCGCGGTGGATGCCACGGCCCGGTACCTGGATGGTAAACCTGCGCCAATTTATGGCATTCCCGATGGCGGCAACCGTGCTGTGGCTGCTATGGGTCTTGGGACACCTTGGCGGCCTGGATGCAGCGGCAGCGCTGGCCGCATTGCTGTTGGGCCTGGTACTCACTGTTTGGTCACTCCAACTGCCCGGCCGCAGCCGATGGGGCTTCTTCGGGGCCGCCTTGCTCCTCTTGTTGGTGCTGACGCGCACCCTGGGGCCTTTGGTGCTGCAAACCCAGATGGCGTCTAGCGCAGCAGTGTCTTCGGTCGGGTCGGAAAATACCACTCCGGCCGCATCCGAAACTACCGTGGGGCAATGGTACGCCTGGAGTGCGCAACGGGTTCAAAGCGAATTGGCCCAGGGAAACCCTGTGTTCGTCGACTTCACCGCAGCGTGGTGCATTACCTGCCAATACAACAAGCAGGCCACGCTATCGGCAAGCGAGGTACTACAAGACTTTTCCGCCAAGCATGTCACGCTGCTGCGCGCCGATTGGACACGTCGTGATCCCACCATTACCCAGGCACTTACAGCCTTGGGGCGCAGTGGAGTACCGGTGTACGTGCTGTACCGCAATGGCAGCCCGCCAGTCGTCATGTCGGAAATTCTGACCATTGGTGAATTGCGTGCAGCGCTTGCCGCTTTGTGAGTTAGCCCACATGCACGAACCAAGGCTTTACCCCAACGGTACATTGCCTAGATTTGCGTACACTCTTCGCCAGTCGCCGGGGGCCATTGGGCCCCGAAACGGCGCTGTCGGAATTGACCGGCATCCAGCGCCACCACCTACACCAAACTACCCCTATGCCGACCACCGAAGCCCTTGAAGCGACCTTTTCCCCGCTGCAAAACGACACGTTTTTACGCGCCTGCCTGCGCCAGGCCACGCCCTATACGCCCCTTTGGCTGATGCGCCAAGCCGGACGCTACCTGCCCGAATACCGGGCTACGCGGGCACAAGCAGGCAGCTTTATGGGCCTGGCAACGAACCGCGATTACGCCACCGAAGTCACACTGCAACCCCTGGAGCGCTACCCCCTGGATGCGGCCATTTTGTTCAGTGACATCCTGACCGTTCCCGATGCAATGGGGCTGGGGCTGAGTTTCGCCATGGGGGAGGGGCCCCGTTTTGCACACCCGGTGCGCGACGAGGCTGCGGTGGCTAAGCTGGAAGTGCCCGATATGGAGAAGCTGCGCTATGTGTTTGACGCGGTTAGCTCCATTCGAGCTGCCTTGCAGCAGGCCGATGGTCGGGGGCGCGTTCCTCTGATCGGCTTTTCTGGCAGCCCTTGGACCCTGGCTTGCTATATGGTGGAAGGTGCCGGTTCAGACGACTACCGGCTTGTTAAAACCATGCTGTATGCGCGCCCGGACCTGATGCACCGCATTTTGGCGGTCAACGCCGATGCAGTGGCCGCCTATTTGAACGCCCAAATTGATGCGGGAGCCCAGGCAGTGATGGTGTTTGACAGCTGGGGCGGGGTGCTGGCTGACGGCGCGTTTCAGACCTTTAGCCTGGCCTATACCGCACGGGTGCTGGCCCAACTCAAGCGCCACGGCCCGCAGGGCCAGATCATTCCGCGCATCGTTTTTACCAAGGGTGGCGGACTCTGGCTGCAAGATATGGCGGCGCTGGACTGCGACGTGCTGGGCTTGGACTGGACTGTCAACCTCGGCGCTGCACGCAAAGCCGTGGGTGGCAACCCTGGCGGCCCTGGCAAGGCGCTGCAGGGAAATATTGACCCCAACGTCCTGTTTGCGCCACCGACCCATATTGCGACCGAGGTAGCGCGGGTGCTGGACAGCTTCGGAACACCGCACCAGGGTGCGGGCGTCGGACCCACGCACATTTTCAATTTGGGGCATGGAATTAGCCAGCACACGCCGCCCGAGCATGTTGCTGCATTGGTAGACGCGGTGCACACCCACTCTCGTGGGATGCGCAACTAACTACCCCCTATTTCCAGCCTGTGCTGGTCGACCCGATTGCCTAGCACCTTTTGACTCTGCTCGCGGCGATTTTGATAGTTGTGCACAAAATTTCTTGATTCTGAGGCCGGCCGGTCGCTGTCCATGCCCATCGCGGCGCAGCAGACGAAGACGGCTAAGTCATTGATTTATAAGGGCTTTAATTTTTGTCTATTTTCTCGGCATTGTGCCAAGAGCCCGGATTGGCGTGGCTTTGCGGGCATGCCAACAGACATATCAACAAAGTTATCCACAGAAATCTAGATCAACTCACAATTGCGATATGAATCAATCACTTACAGGGCTTTTTAATAAGTTACAGCAGAAAAACAGCGTAATGCGCGGTCTTCGGTTTCGCAAGGAACTGCGCTGCTGACGACCCTCTGGGTAGCAGAGGCGGGATTCCATTTTGCTGCGCTCCCTGCGTTCGCGCACGGTGCGGCGAAGCATATTTTTCTCATGCGGTCAAGCCAGTTATACACAAAAATCAAAGATCGTTATTTGGATTGCGCCCGGGGCCGTAGCAACCCAAGAATGACGGCAAATCTAGCGTAAGTTATTGATTCATATACATAGTTTGAAAATGCTGATTTTCTAAGCAGACTTACAATCCGAGGCCTTACGCTGGGGGAGCGTGCGGTGACACCGCGATATCAACAAAGTTATCCACAGATTTTGGGGGTAATTTTTCAAAGCCATAAAAATCAAGCACTTAGCCCCGAATCTCACTTTAAAAAATGCACATTGAAACTTTTGCCGGCATCTTGTGCAAGGCGCCGGGCCACTGATCCATGGGCGTTTGGCTGTCCGTCTTGGTGCACACGCCCGCGCACGCCGCGCTCGGCCCGGTGCTGACCTACCGCTACGCCACGACTTTGCCTGTCGGCACACTGGTTCGTGTGCCTCTGGGAAAGCGGGAAACATTGGGATTGGTGTGGGAGGAAGCCGAGCAAGACGCCACTGGCGAGATCGACAGCGACAAAGTGCGGGATATCGCAGGCGTGCTCGATACGGTAGCACCTTTGGGTTCAGCTTGGCGGCAGTTGGTGCGGTTTGCCGCCCAGTACTACCAACGCTCGCCGGGAGAGGTAGCTCTGGCAGCCCTGCCACCGCAATTGCGCGACCTGTCCCCCCAGCAAATGCAGCGTAAAAGCCTGCGTACCCCACGGTTGCCTTTGCAAATTGCCGCTGCCAAGCCGGCGGGCGAAGAACTTGTACGCCACGATCCGCCCGTCCTGACACCAGAGCAGTCTGCGGTGGTTGGTCAAATTGCCGAAGCGCGCGGGCCCTTCTTGCTTTTTGGGGCCACTGGCAGCGGGAAAACTGAGGTCTATTTGCATTGCGTGCAAACCTTGCTGGTACGAGACCCTCAAGCACAAGCGCTCATCATGGTGCCTGAGATCAACCTCACTCCTCAATTAGAGGCCCGTTTTCGTGCGCGCTTTGCGCCGCTGCTCGGGGCGCATGCGGTGGTCAGCCTGCACAGCGGCATGACCAACCCACAGCGCCTGAGCGCCTGGCTGGCCGCGCACCAGGGCAGCGCGCGGATTGTGCTGGGGACGCGCCTGGCGGTGTTTGCCTCGATGCCCCATCTGAAATTCATCGTCGTCGACGAGGAGCACGACCCCAGTTACAAGAGCAGCGAGGGTGCGCGCTACTCCGCACGTGACTTGGCCGTGTACCGGGGCCAATTGCAGGACGCCAAAGTCGTACTCGGCTCTGCCACCCCTTCGCTGGAGAGTTGGCACCACAGCCGGCCGGCGCAGGAGGGTGGACGCTATCTGCGACTTCACATGCCTGCGCGCGTAGGGGCCGATGCGCAACCCTTGCCCAAGGTCCGCCTGGTAGACATGAACCACCAGCCGCGCAAGGCGGTGTTCTCGCTGCCGCTGCTGCAAGCCATCAAGGACCGGGTGGAACGCGGCGAGCAAAGCATGGTTTTTTTGAACCGGCGCGGCTATGCCCCAGTGCTGCATTGCGCGGATTGCGGCTGGAAAAGCGAATGCGCCCATTGCAGCGCATTCAGGGTGTTCCACAAAGCGGACCGCACCCTGCGCTGCCACCACTGCGGCTTTACCGAGCGGGTACCGCGTGCCTGCCCGGGCTGCGGCAATATGGACATTGCGCCACTCGGGCGCGGCACTGAGCAGATTGAAGAACAGTTGGATTCACTGCTGGCCGACATTCGCCGTCCCCACTCAACCAGCGAGGCGTTCCCCGACGGCGAACCGGCGCGCGTGGCGCGCATTGATGCCGATACCACCCGCCTCAAAGGCAGCTTGCAAGCCCAGTTGGCGGCGGTGCATGCGGGCGACGTGGATGTGCTCGTGGGCACGCAGATGATCGCCAAGGGCCATGACTTCCGACGCATCACGCTGGCGGCTGCGGTCAACCCGGACGGCGCCTTGTTCTCTGGTGACTTTCGCGCACCGGAGCGCCTGTTTAGCCTCTTGATGCAGGCCGCAGGGCGGGCTGGGCGGGATGCGGCCTTGGGTGGAAACAGCGAAGTCTGGATTCAAACCTTCCAGCCGGCGCACCCGCTGTACGCCGCGCTAAAGCAGTATGACTACCCTTCATTTGCCAGCAGTCAGCTGCTCGAGCGTGAGCAAGCGGGAATGCCACCATTCAGCTTCCAAGCGCTGGTTCGGGCCGAGGCACGCAAACAGGAGACGGCACAGGCATTTTTGGCTGCCGCCAGTGCCAATGCACGCTCTGACATGGCTGCATGGGAGGGATGGCAGGAGGTACTCGCCCAAGTGACGCTGTATTCAGCCGTACCTATGGCGATTGCGCGGGTGGCGAACGTAGAACGCGCCCAGATGCTGGTGGAGAGCTCCTCGCGCGGCGCATTGCAGCGGTTCCTGTCCGGCTGGTACAGCATCTTGCACGCCACGAGGTCGCAGCCCGAATGCAAGGGGCTCCTGCGCTGGGCTATCGATGTGGACCCGCTGGCGATTTAGTTCAGCGTCTTCCGTCCTCGCAGGCGTACTTGAACTGCGCAACATCCAAGGGCGCATTGGAAACAGGCGCCATCGTGGCTGCGGCGTCAAAGGTGTAAAGCAAATCGCCCTTGGCGAGCTTTTCAGAAAAGATTTTGGTGCGAATCGTGCGGTGAAGCGCCTTGGTGCAGTCAAATTCCTTGAGCTCTTTGACGGACAGGTACCTGACCCAAAACAGCGGCGGTGGAAAACGTTTGGACTGCGCTTCCTGGTAGTCGCCTATGACCCATAGCTTGACCGAGTCACCGTTGCGTTCAACCGTGGACGGATCCACAAACATGCCGAATTCTTTGTTCTTGCCAATAAAGTGCATATCCGCCCAGGCCTGGCTACACACCACCAACAGCAAAAAAAACCACTTTTTCATAAAACGCCTCCATTGCATGGCCGCTTGCGACGGCATGCCCATGACCGCTTCATCGACTCCAACCTAAGCGGTCTTACTGTAGCGAGAAACTCCTTCAAACCATATTACCCTTTGCTTAGTCCGCTTTTTGACAACGACAAATTCACTTGTCTAAAGCGCCTCCCTGCCCTTTGCGCATCAGCTGCGAGGCAAAACCGCCACCGCCGCTGAAAAACTCAAGAACGCCGCCGCCGTGGACACCAAAATAATGCGTGCAATGCGCCCGTTGTCCGCGCCAAAGCGCTCGGCCAGCATGGACACATTGCTGGCGCTGGGCAGGGCCGCCACCAAGACCATCACGGTGAAGGCAAATCCGTCCAAGGGCACGCCCAGCGCGCGCACCGTGTAGCCGACCGCAAACACCCACAGCGGGTGTACGAAGAGCTTGATACCCGCCACCGGCAGCACCTCCGACCAGCGCACTGCAGGCGCGTGGCCGCTGGCGGCCAGCATATTGGAGCGCGCCAGCACCGCGCCAATGGTGAACAGCGCCACCGGAGAGGCCGAATCCGCCAGCAAACCCACGGTCGCCGCCACCGGCGCTGGCAAGTGCAGCTGGTAGGCCGACACCAACGCGCCCGACAAAATCGCCCAGGGCATGGGGTTGGCAGCCACGCCCTTGAGCGCGTTTTTGGCGGCTTGCGCGGCAGACACCTGCGCTGCGCCCACGCCTTGGCCCGCGCCGTCGCCGTGGCCCAGGCGCGAAAGCGCGATGCACAGCGAGGTGGTGATTACCATGTCCACCAAAATCGTCACGATGGCCGGACCCGCCGCCTGCGGCCCCAGCAGCGCCACCAAGAGCGGCACCCCCATAAAACCGGTGTTGGGAAAGGCCCCCACCAAGGCGCCAAAGGCCGCGTCGTTCCAGCCGATGCGCCCGCGCCGCGTCGCACTAACTACCAGCGCCACCATCACCAGCGCGCAAAACAGGTAGGTCAGGGCCACGCTGGGGTCGAGCAATTGGGCAATCGGCGTGCTGGCGCCAAAGCGGTAGAGCATGCACGGCAGCGCAAAAAACAGCACAAAAGTATTCATGCCGGGAATGGCGGCCAGCGGCAGCAGCCCCCGGCGCGCCGCCAGGTAGCCACACAACACCAGGGCAAAGAAGGGAAAGGTGACGGACAGGGTTGCAAGCATGCCGCCATTGTCCCGGCAAAACCGCGCGGCCCCGGCAAAACCCGGACACCGCTAAGATGCCCGCTGGCGCGCACTGTGTTTTTACAAACACCCCTGTTTTGCCCGCTTCTTCCCCGTCTTTTTGTCTTTTTTCCGCATGTCCGCCACCCCCTCCAACGCCATGAACCTCGCCCAGCAAGAGGCGGTCAACTACCTGCACGGGCCCTGCCTGGTGCTGGCTGGCGCCGGGTCGGGCAAAACCCGGGTGATTACCCACAAGATTGGGCGCTTGATCCAAATGGGCCTGGCGCCCCAGCGCATTGCCGCCATCACCTTTACCAACAAGGCCGCCGCTGAAATGCGCGAGCGCGCCAAGGGCCTGATTGGAAAACCGGCGGGTGAGGTGCTGATTTGCACCTTTCACGCGCTGGGCGTGCGCATGCTGCGCGCCAACGGGGCGGTGCTGGGGCTCAAACCCCAGTTCAGCATTTTGGACACCGACGACGTGACCAGCATCCTCAAAGACGCCGGTGGCAGCACCGACGCCGCCACCGCGCGCGCCTGGCAGTGGACGATTAGCGCCTGGAAAAGCGCTGGTCTGAATGCCGCACAAGCCCAGGCCCTGGCCGCCAACGACAGCGAGCGCCTGGCCAGCGTGGTGATGGCGCGCTACGAAGAGCGCCTGACCGCCTACCAAAGCGTGGACTTTGACGACCTGATCAGCCTGCCGCTCAAGCTGCTGCGCGAACACGCCGACGTGCGCGCCCAGTGGCAACAGCGCATGGGCCATGTGCTGGTGGACGAATACCAGGACACCAACGCCACCCAGTACGAAATGCTCAAGCTGCTGGTGGGCTGCGAGCCCGACGGCAGCCGCGCCGCGCACCTGGACGGCGACGCCCGCTTCACCGCCGTGGGCGACGACGACCAGTCGATTTACGGCTGGCGCGGCGCCACGCTGGACAACCTGAAAAAGCTGCCCATCGATTTCCCCAAGCTCAAGGTGGTGAAGCTGGAGCAAAACTACCGCTCCACGTCTGCCATATTGCGCGCTGCCAACAACGTGATTGGCCCCAACCCCAAACTGTTCCCCAAAAACCTGTGGAGCGACCTGGGCGAAGGCGAACCGGTGCGCGTGGTGGACGCCGACAACGAAGAACACGAGGCCGAGCGCACGGTGGCGCGCATCCAGAGCCTGCGCGTGGAAGGCACTTTGGCGCAAGCCGGAGCGCAATACCGTGAATTTAAAGACTTCGCGGTCTTGTACCGCGCCAACCACCAGGCCAAACCCTTTGAGAAGGCACTGCGCAAGGCGAATATTCCCTACAAGGTGTCCGGCGGCCAGAGCTTTTTTGACCGCGCCGAAATCCGCGACCTGTGCGCCTGGTTTCGCCTGTGGGCCAACAACGACGACGACCCGGCCTTTGTGCGCGCCATCACCAGCCCCAAGCGCGGCATTGGCCACCAAACGCTGGGCAGCCTGGGCGTGTTTGCCAGCCAGTACAAGCTGAGTTTGTTTGAGGCGCTGTTTTCTTCGTCCCTGGCCGCCGTGTTGCAGGCGCGCGCCGTGGGCAGCCTGCACGAGTTTGGCCGCTACGTGAACGACCTGCAGTTTCGCGCCAAGCACACGCAAGGGGCCGAGAACGCCCGCGTCTTTTTGACCGACTGGCTCAAAGAGATTGGCTACGAAAAACACCTGCATGACGGCGAAGAGACCGAAAAGCTCGCCGCCGCCAAGTGGTCCAACGTGCTGGAGTTTTGCGACTGGATGGCCCAGCGCTGCGGCGGCCAGATCGACGACACGGCGGGCGTCAGCACCGCGCGCGAAATCAAAAACCTGCTCGAAGTCTCGCAAACCATCGCCCTGCTTTCGACCATCAGCGAGCGCGAGAACGACCAAAACGTGGTCACCCTGTCCACCCTGCACGCCGCCAAGGGCCTGGAGTGGCCGCACGTGATGCTGGTGGGCGTGACCGAAGGCATGCTGCCCTTCAAACTGCGCGAACAAGCCGCTGACGCCGAAGCCACGCCCGCCACCACCGCCAACGCCCAAGAGGCGGGCGAGGCGCATCTGCAAGAAGAACGCCGCCTGATGTACGTGGGCATCACCCGCGCCCAGCGCAGCCTGGCGGTGAGCTGGACCAAACGCCGCAAAAAAGGCCGCGAACTGGTCGCGGCCCTACCGAGCCGCTTTATTGCGGAGATGGCGCTGGACAAGGCCACCGCCAAAGAAGACCCGCGCGAGAAGCTGCGGGCGCTCAGGGCGGAGTTTGCGGCGCGGGCGGCGGTTCAGAAGGCTTAAGCTGCGCCTACATGGCCCCCTTCGGCAAAGCGCTTGCGCGCCGAACTGCTCGGGGGTTTTTCTTTGGCCCAGCCGAAAAGCCATGGGCCGTGGTCGCAATAGCCGAAGCTACATCAGTAGAATGGTTGACAACCAATAATAAAATATACGATTCGTCAACCAAGGAGAAAGCCATGATTCATGAACGAATCCACCGGGCACGGGTGCTACGGGGCTTGAGCATGGAGGCCCTCGCGTCCAGCCTGGGCGACATCAGCAAACAGGGGTTAAGTAAGTTTGAAAAGGGCTTGTCGAAGCCGAATTCAACCCGAATTCTTCAGTTGGCCAAGGCCCTGAACGTCAAACCAGAATACTTCTTTCGCTCAGACGCCATCGAACTGGCACCGCTCGAATTTCGCAAACTGTCCAAAATGTCCCAAACGCGGCAGGCTTCTGTACGCGAAAAAATGCGGGATCACCTAGAGCGTTATGAAGCGCTGGAACGCTGCTTTGAAGCCGAAAGCATGGTTGACGTCTTGCCGACCCAGTCGCTGCCTGTTGCAAGCGCAGACGACGCTGAACTAGCCGCACAGCAACTGCGGGATAAGCTGCAAATTGGCAATGACGCCATTGCCAATTTGGCCGAGTTACTGGAAGAACACGGTATCAAGGTCTGCCTGCTGGACGGGCCGGACGATTTTGATGGTGCGTGCGCCGCCACGCATGACAACCAGCACGTGTTGATTGGCCTGAATCGTCAGCGTCCGGGTGAGCGCGTTCGTTTCACTGCTGCGCATGAGCTGGGGCATTGGGTCATGGCCTTGCCTGGCGACATGGAGGAAAAAGAAAAAGAGGCCTGCTGCCATCGGTTTGCCGGCGCGTTTCTTTACCCGAAGAGCCGGGTGCTGCAAGACTTCGGCAGCCATCAGCGCTCGCGCGTTTTCGCCGCAGAGCTGCTGAACGCCAAACTGCGTTACGGCGTCTCCATGCAAGTGGCCTTGCGTCGCTTGAAAGACCTG
This sequence comes from Comamonadaceae bacterium, assembly GCA_947450895.1. GTDB lineage: Bacteria > Pseudomonadota > Gammaproteobacteria > Burkholderiales > Burkholderiaceae_C > Allorhodoferax. The sequence continues at coordinate 15,579 of CANFWT010000058.1, forward strand.
AGCTTGCTAACCGATGCCGGCTACACCCATGCCATGGTCGAATTCAGCAGAAAGGGCTGGCGTATACAAGAACCCGAAACGCTGGCCTGCGAACACCCCCGGCGCTTCGAATCTCTGGTTTACCGAGGCTTGGCGGAAAACCTGTTCACCCCTTCGCGCGCCGCTGAATTTTTGCAGTGCAGCACCGGGGAACTGGACCCTCGGCTTGACCGATTTCCAGAGAGCGCATGACGCAAAAGGTCTACATCAGCGACACCAACATCTGGATTGACTTCCGCAACGCGGGGCTTCTTGATGCGATGTTTGGCCTGCCCTTTACGCTGTGCTGCACAGACTTTGTCTTGGATGAACTGAAAGACTTTGACCACAAGCACCTTCATCGCCGAGGCTTGGTGGTCAAAGCATTTGACGAAGAGGCCACTGCAGCCCTGTTCACGGTAATGCAGGCCCATAACAACAGCTCGCTGGCCGACGTGTCCTGCTACCAGCTGGCACGCCAAACGGGCTACGCGCTGCTCACGGGCGATGGGCGGTTGCGCAAGCAGGCAAAAGCTGATGGCTTGCAAGTGCATGGTGCACTGTGGTTGCTGGATCAAATAGTGGCATACGAAGTCGTCCAGCCCAAAGACGCCGCCAGGGGCTTACGAAGCATGTTGGACGCGGGCTCACGGCTCCCTGCGGCTGAATGTCAGGAACGCTTGGCTGTGTGGGCAATCTAAAACTCAGCCGCCCCAACGCTGAACACCGCCTTCAACCGCGTCAGGGAATGCGGCAAACCGAATAGGCCGACCTCGTCGAAGGCATGGGCAGCATCCAGGGCAGCTAGCCACTTCACGCGTGCAAGGTGTTCGGCTTTTCACGGATCGTGTGCTTAGGAATATCAGCCCTGTAAATCTTGACCCTATCGATGTTGAAGATCAGTGGGTTGCCGCCAGCACGTCCGCCAAACGCGCCTGCGTTGCTTGACCGGAAATCAGGCGTTGGCGCAAATCGGCGCATAGGGTGCGGAGTTCGTTGACGCGGGTGACGATGCGGCATATTTCGGAAAGTGGCGGCACAGGAATGAGCAATCCACCCAGAATTTCCAAGTTAATATTTTTCTGCGCTGTAGCGGGAGCGAACTTGATCAATTCATTTCGCGCAGTCTCCATAAACGCCAAAAAGTATTTGGCATTCCCAAGCGTTTGCGCTGGGACAAAGCCAACGACGCTATCTGGAAAGCACGCGTCAAAGCCGAGCAACGCCGCATCGGCAATGTTGGCTGCAATCGTGATGCAAACGGTTCCCGCTGGCCACAAGCGACTTTGCGCAAGTCCAATCTCACTGTACTTTGAGTGGTAGGCCTGAATCACACCTTTAGCCCGCGCAACCTCGCCAGTTTGCACAACTGGATAAATCGGAGGATTAAACAGTGCAGGATCGTTCCGTGGTCGATGTTTGGACTTGCCGCGCCCAAACTCACCAAGCTCTGGAAATCTTGCCCACTCCCACCCCTGCGGCAGCTCAAACGGTTTTTCTTCGTCGGTGATGGGTGGCAGGGGTTTGTCGCGTTTGATCTTGCCTTGGGCGATAAGGTGGTCTTTTTCGGTGCGGATTTTTTGCAGGAGGACGCTGGCGGGTTCGTCGGTGGGGTCTTGGGGGACGAGGAGGCCGCGCACTGCGAGTTGGAGGATGGTTTGTTCGAAGGCGTCCACGGCTTCGGGGCGGTCGAGCAGCACGTCGAAGTGGGTGGCGATGCGTTGCCAGTTGTCGGCCAGTGCCTCTGGCGTTTCGCTTTGGGTGAGCGTGCCCAGCAGGGTGCCCGCGAGTTGGGCGTGTTGCTGCGCTTCGAGCTGGCCGCTGGCTTCGAGGGCGTCGCACAGCTGCATCAGTTCTTCGACACGGGTGACGATGCGGGATTGTTCGGCCAGGGGTGGCAATGCACCCAAAATCGATGTGATCTTTGATTGATTTATCGAGGCCTGCCCGATTGCATGCTGTGCAATTGCCAGGAAGAAACCAGTCAAACGTAGCTGGTTGATTAGTAAGTTGATGAATCCGGAATCGACATGTGCCGAACTTCGAAGAAGCAGCAAGTTTGTTCCGTGAATCAGGAGCCGATTTTCTTTGTAAAGGGGGGTGTAAGAACTTTTGTGTAAACGGTCAATTAGCAGGAAACTGCTGCACTCCAATGGAAATGCAAAAAAATGACCGTCACGAACGAATTGATCGACAGCCTGCTGGCTGATTACAAGAAACCGGAAGCCCTAATCGGTGAGAACGGCCTGCTTAAGCTACTCACCAAGAAACTGG
>CANFWT010000059.1 GCA_947450895.1 Comamonadaceae bacterium
CACTGCGCCGGTCATCCGCTCCGAAATCAGCGGTGGGCGGGTACAAATCTCAGGCCGCATGACGACGATGGAAGCCGCAGATACCGCGCTATTGCTGCGCGCCGGCTCATTGGCTGCACCCATGGAAATCATCGAGGAACGCGCCATTGGCCCGTCCTTGGGCGCCGAAAACATTGCCAAGGGCTTTAACAGCGTGACCTGGGGCTTTGTGGCGGTTACCGCCTTCATGTGCGTGTACTACCTGTTTTTCGGCATGATTTCCAGCGTATCGCTGGCGCTGAACCTGCTCTTGCTGGTGGCGGTGCTGTCCATGCTACAAGCCACGCTCACCTTGCCCGGCATGGCCGCCATGGCGCTGGTACTGGGCATGGCGATTGACGCCAACGTGCTGATCAACGAGCGCGTGCGCGAAGAGCTGCGGGGTGGCGCCTCGCCGCAGGCCGCCATCCACGCCGGTTACGACCGCGCTTGGGCCACCATCATCGACTCCAACGTCACCACGCTGATTGCCGGCCTGGCGCTGCTGGCCTTTGGCTCAGGGCCGGTGCGCGGCTTTGCTGTGGTGCACTGCCTGGGCATTTTGACCAGCATGTTCTCGGGCGTGTTCTTTTCGCGCGGTGTGGTCAACCTCTGGTACGGCAGCCAAAAGAAACTCAAGAGCGTGTCGATTGGCACCGTGTGGCGGCCTGACGGCGGCGCCAGTGGCTCTGCCGTGGCCAACCCTAACGCGCTGGAGAAATAAGCATGGAATTTTTCAAAATCCGCCGCGACATTCCGTTCATGAAGAACGCGCTGGCGTTCAACCTGGTGTCGCTAATCACCTTTTTGGCGGCTGTGTTCTTTTTGTTCTCGCGCGGCCTGCATTTGTCGGTGGAATTTACCGGCGGCACGCTGATGGAAGTGGCTTACAGCCAAAACGCCGACTTGCAGGCCATTCGCGGCACGGTAGATGCATTGGGCTTGAAGGACGTGCAGGTGCAAAACTTTGGCACCGCCCAAGATGTGCTGATCCGTATGCCGGTGCAAAAAGGCAGCACCTCCGGCGCTCAGAGCGAGAAAGTTCTCACAGCGCTAAAAACACTGGACCCCAGTGCCACCCTGCGCCGTACCGAATTTGTGGGTCCGCAGGTGGGCGACGAGCTGGCCACCGACGGCCTCAAGGCGCTGGCCTGTGTGGTGGTAGGGATCATGCTGTACTTGGCTATCCGTTTTGAATGGAAGTTTGCAGTGGCGGCCATCATCGCCAACTTGCACGACGTGGTCATCATTCTGGGCTTTTTTGCTTTTTTCCAGTGGGAGTTTTCGCTGCCGGTGCTGGCTGCCGTGCTGGCGGTGCTGGGTTACTCGGTCAATGAATCGGTGGTGATTTTTGACCGGATTCGCGAAAACTTTCGCCGTTACCGGCGCATGGAAACGCAGGAAATCATTGATAACGCGATCACGTCCACCATCAGCCGCACCATCATCACCCACGGCTGCACCCAGCTGATGGTGCTGTCCATGTTGTTTTTCGGCGGCGCCACCCTGCACTACTTTGCGTTGGCGCTGACCATCGGCATCTTGTTTGGAATTTACTCGTCGGTGTTTGTGGCAGCCGCTATTGCCATGTGGCTGGGCATTGCGCGCGAAGACCTGATCAAAGCTCCGGTCAAAAAAGACAACGATCCCAATGACCCCAATGCCGGAGCCACTGTTTAAGACCGCTTTTTAGCGCTGGGCCTTCACGCGCCGCGGGCAATGCGCCCGCTCAGCGCTTCCAAATACCCAATCAGCCGATCTACCGCGACTGGTTTTTGGTACATCGTCACCCAGGGCGGCAAGGAACCGTCGGCATTGGCGTCGGTCAGAGTCTTGGCAGTCACGACCAACACGGCGATGGACTGGTACTCCGCATCACTGGACAAGACTTTGACAAGGTGGTACCCGTCAATTGGCCGCATCATCAGGTCGGTGACCACGACGTCCGGACGCTGGCGTTCGATTTGTATCAAGGCTTGAGAACCGTCGCTCGCGACCACCAAAGAGATGGGATGGCTGCAGCGCTTGACCACAGACTCAAAGTAAGCCACTTGCAGCGGATCGTCTTCGGCCAATAAGACGCGCAAGGACCGCGATGGATTGGTAAATTGACCTTCGGGGCGTGTGGGCATCATCTTTTGCACCGCACTGCGGTAGATGCGCCGGTGTCCGCCGGAGGTGATCCAAGCGTCAAGCTCACCGTTGGCGACCATTTTTTGCACCGTAGTGGTGGAGAGTCCCAGCATTTTTGCCGCCTGCTGGGTGGTGAGAATCTCAGATGACTCGTTGGTCGCCATTTTTTTAAAATCCCAAATATGTAAAAAACTTGTTAGCAGATGTATTCCACAGTTTTTTAATTATTACCTATTTTCCAGCCAGATCGACGTAGGCTACGCGCGCCGCTGAAACTTGCCGCCGGCCAGCCGAAGGACTTCGTTTTGCAGTTCCAAAGCCATCAATTCAGCCTGCAAGCGCGGGGTCGCCCAGCCGGTTCGGGCCTGCAATGCTTCTAGGCTGCAGGGCTCAAAACCCAGCGCTTCCACAACCACGGCTTGGTCCGGCGTCAGATCGAGGAAGGCAACGGTGCGCGCTGACCGCGCAACGGTGTCCGCACGCCAAGCTGGAGCACTGTCTGGCGCGATTTCTTCCAGTACATCTTGGGCACAGTCCACCAGCTTGGCCCCTTGCTTAATCAGCGCGTGGCATCCCCGGGACTGGGGGCTGTGGATAGAGCCCGGAATCGCAAACACATCCCTACCCTGCTCCAAAGCCAATCGCGCCGTGATCAGCGAGCCAGACTGCAGCGCAGCCTCCACCACCAGGGTCCCGCGCGCCAGGCCGGAAATCAGACGGTTGCGCTGGGGAAAATGCGCGGCCAGTGGCGGTGTGCCCAGCGGATACTCACTGAGCAGCAAACCGTGGGCCGCAATTTTTTGTGCCAAAGCGAGATGCTGTTTGGGATACACCCGGTCTAAACCGGTACCTACCACCGCAATGGTGGGCATTACCCCATCGCGGGCCACAGCAGCGCCGGGGCCAAAGAAGGCGTCAAGCGCACCTTGGTGGGCAGCACCATCCACCCCCAACGCCATGCCTGACACGACAGTCAGGCCCGCTTGGGCCAGCGCCTGGCCAAACTCCTTGGCATTGGCCAAGCCCTGGGGCGTGGGGTTTCGGCTACCGACCACAGCGACGCATTGAAGGGAGTCCAGTGCTCCGGGCTCCCAGACTGCGCTGTGGCCCATGCCGTAAATCAGGGGTGCGGGGTCGTCTATTTCCAGCAGCGCTTGCGGATAGGCGGCGTCCCCCAAGGTCAACACGCGGCGCTGCTCTGGCGCCGCCTGTAGCCAGTCCCAGGTCGTGCGCAGTGCTTGTGCTAGCCCCGCTGGTTCGCGCAGCAAGGCATTGGCCTGGGTTGGGGTCACCAGATCGCACAGCGTTTCCAGACTTTGGCTAAACACCTCGCTCGGGAGACCAAAGGTGCGCAGCAGTGCGCGGGCGGTGCTGTTGCCGATGCCGTCTGTGAGCTGCAAACGCAGCCAACTGGCAAGTTCGTCGTATTCCAGTGCCACAGTTTGGGACGGGTTCAGGGCGCGGTCAGCCGGTCGCCTACCCGGACCGCATCCGTGACTTCCACCACCAAGGCGTAAGCGACTTTCTCAAAACTGAGAAACACCATGGCCAGCCCGTTGCGCTCGTCGGGCAATTGCATCATCGGGCGGTTCTGATCGCCTTTATCCAACGCCAAAGCACCCCGCTTTTGGATCGCCATCACATGCCCGGGCTCTACGCCGTCGGCGGCGCCGCGATTGATTACGAGGACCTGGTTCTGGGCGGCATTGACGGCGGCGCTGCCGTACACCGAAACAATTTGCGCGAGCGTGCCGGGGTGTGCAGGGTGCGGCAACAGGTCTGGGGCTTGCGAAGGCATCCAAGGCAACAAGCGGTCGCCCACACGGATTTCCTCTTTGGCGCCAGTGATCCATAACGCCGCCGGTACCGTGTTGCCCGCCTGCGCCTCCTGCCCCAGGTCTACCGTCTCACTGCCTGTGAGCACTGCGGTACCAATGAACTGGGCTTCGTAGGCGATGGTAGTACCGTTGGCCGGGTCTTTGAGCGGCTTGGCCTCGCGAAATACGCTAAAGCGTTGGTCACCCGCATAACCAGCCACCAAAAGCGCACCGCCCGAACTGCGGGCATAGGCACGGTCGCCACGGGACAGCAACACGCGATTTTCTTGGGTAGCCACAATGCGCGGCGCGGCCAGCAAAGCTGCCTCGTCGATCAGCAAAGGCTGGACCAGAAACGGTTCGATCAAATGGCGTTTGAGCGCACTGGTCAAGGGGGGCGCGACCGCTTCGCTGCGGACTTGGGGTGTCCGCCGCTCGGTGAGCACTGCGGCGCCCAGGCCTGCAGTCTGGGTCTGCGCCTGCGCCCAGACAACGTTGTGGTCCCACAAAACCACAACCCCAACCGCACAAGCCCAAACCCGCCGGGAAACTTTCATGGGCAGCATTACCAGCCTCCAGGTAAAAATTATATTTATGCTAATTATTGCCTCAAAAATTCATGAAAACCGGGTGGCTTTGCGCACTGGGCAAACAATGGCGCGTAAACAGGCGAAAATACCGATCAAATAATTTTTCTGCCATGGCTTTACTCCCTATTCTTCGTTACCCCGACCGCAGGCTGCATACCGTAGCCAAGCCCGTGTCCAGCGTGGACGGACGCATTGCACAGCTGGTGCGCGACATGCTCGACACCATGTACGACGCCAACGGCATTGGTCTGGCGGCCAGCCAGGTCGATGTGCACGAGCGTCTGATCGTCATCGACGTCTCCCAAGAGCGCAACCAGCCGCTGGTGCTCATTAATCCCGATCTGGTGTGGACCAGTGAGGGAACGCACCTCAACGAAGAAGGTTGTTTGTCGGTGCCAGGCATTTATGACGGTGTAACCCGCCACGACGAAGTGCATGTGCGCGCCACCGATGTGTCGGGTCAGGCACGCACCATTGAGGCCAAAGAGTTGTTGGCGGTCTGCATCCAGCACGAGATGGACCACTTGATGGGCAAGGTATTTGTGGAATACCTGTCACCGCTGAAACGCAACCGAATTAAAACCAAGATGGTCAAGGCCCAGCGCGAGGACGCGCGTTGAGACTCATTTTTGCGGGCACGCCAGAGTTTGCCCGCGTCGCCCTGGAACAAATCGTGGCCGCTGGCCATACGATTGCGCTGGTCTTGACCCAACCCGACCGACCCGCTGGGCGCGGCATGAAGCTGCAGGCATCGGCCGTTAAGCAGTTCGCCCAGGCCCACGGTCTTGCACTAGCCCAGCCCCACGGCCTTCGTCTGGACGGCAAATATGCCCAAGAGGCGGCGGCTGCGGCCCAGGCGATGAGCGCGGCGCGCGCCGATGCCATGGTGGTGGTGGCCTACGGGCTGATCCTGCCGCAATGGGTACTCGACGCCATGGCCGGACCCGGCCAATGGGGCTGCCTCAATATCCACGGCTCGCTGCTGCCGCGCTGGCGCGGTGCGGCGCCTATCCACCGCGCCATTGAGGCCGGGGACCACGAAACCGGCGTGACCATCATGCAAATGGACGCGGGGCTGGACACGGGCCCCATGCTGCTGCAAGCCCGCCTACCGATTGAAGCCAATGACACCAGTGTCCGCCTGCATGACAGGGTGGCGGCACTGGGCGCCCGCCTGATCGTGCAAGCTTTGGCCGACCCTGCGGCTTGGGTGGCCACGGCCCAAGCTGCCCAGGGGGTGAACTACGCGCACAAGATCGAGAAAAGCGAAGCCGCCATCGACTGGCAAATAGATGCGGCGCAAATCGCGCGCCAGGTGCGCGCTTTTAACCCGTTTCCCGGCGCCAGTGCCGTGCTCTTGGGCGAAACCATCAAGGTTTGGGACGCCCAGGCGCAAAACGATGTGCCTGCAGCCGCCTTGTCTGCACGGCCTGGCGAAGTGGTGTCGGTAGGGCCCGAGGGCATCGTGGTGCGCACGGGCCAGGGCGCGATACGCCTGACCGAGTTGCAACGCCCAGGTGCGCGGCGCTTGCCGGCGGCCGACTTTTTGCGCGGCTTTGCAGTACACGCAGGTATGGCCTTTGACGCCAATGCGGACTCGCCGCTGGCGCACTGAGGGCACCGCCGATGTTCTTGCTGCGCGCCCACCGCCGCCACCCTGCCTTTGCGCAGGGCTGCGGCGACTTGGCGGGTGCCGCCCCTGGTATCGCCGCCTGGGGCCTGATGACCGGTGTGGCCATGGTCAAGTCGGGCATGAGCACCTTCGAAGCCCTGGCCATGGCGTTGCTGGTGTTTGCTGGCAGCTCGCAATTGGCGGCCATTCCGCTCATGGTGGCGGGCGCGCCCATCTGGATCATCGTAGCAACCGCTTTTTGCGTGAACCTACGTTTTGTGGTTTTTAGTGCGCATATGCGCGCTTATGTCATGCATCTGCCACGCTGGCAACGCCTGGTCACGGGCTACCTTACTGCCGACCTGACCTATGTGATGTTTGTCAAACGCTACCCTGTGCCCGCTACGAACGCGCCGGAACAATCAGACCAAATGGCCTATCTGGCGGGCAGCAGCGCCTTGAACTGGGTGAGCTGGATGGGAGCAAGTGTGATGGGCATCGCGTTGGCCAACTTCATTCCAAGCGACTGGGGTCTTGGTTTTGCCGGCGTATTGGCCTTGGTGGGTATTTTGTGTTCGCTCGCCAGCAATGGGCTGCGGGTTATTGCCTGTGGGGTGGCCGGCGCAGTCGGTGTAGCGGCGTATGCGCTGCCCCTCAAGCTTCATATTTTGGTCGCCATTGCAGTCGCCGTGGGTCTGTGTTTGGCGCTGGAGCGCTATGCGCCTCCCCGGGGGCAGGAAATCTGACCATGGCGCACTTACCAGCATGGTGGTACGCGCTTTTTGCAGGCAGCCACGCCGACACCTTGCTCACCATCGCCTTGATGACGGTCGTGACGGTGGTGGCGCGGTCTTTTTTCTTCCTATCGGACCGCGAGTGGACACTGCCACCTTGGATGCAGCGCGGCCTGCAGTACGCGCCAATTGCCGCTTTGGCCGCCGTGGTGATCCCCGAGGTGGTGATGACCAAGGGCGTATTTATCCACACTTTGCTCGACGCCCGCCTGTACGGAGCACTGGCGGGCTGCGGCTATTTTCTGTGGAGCCGCGGCGCCAGCCACGCGGTGCTGGGTACGATTGTCTGCGGCATGGCTGTCTACCTGCCACTGCACATCGGCCTGGGCTGGTAGCCTCTCGGGTTGGGGCCTGCGTCAGCCTGCCTACAATGTTTCGCAGTTTCTGGCCCATCCCACCACTTCAACCTTGTCCACCACCATGAACGTCATTCGCTTTTCTGATCTGTGCGCCCAAGGCCTTGTCGCTGCCAAGCGGGTGTTTATCCGTGCCGACCTCAATGTTCCGCAAGACGCCGATGGCGCGATTACCGAAGACACGCGTATCCGCGCCAGCGTGCCTTGTATCCAGATGGCGCTGGCGGCAGGCGCGGCGGTAATGGTCACCTCCCACCTGGGGCGCCCCACCGAAGGTGCTTTCAAGCCCGCCGATTCCCTGGCGCCAGTGGCGCAAAGATTGGGCGAGCTGCTCGGTCGCGCGGTGCCACTGGTATCCAACTGGGTCGATGGCGTAGCGCTCGCACCCGGGCAGGTGGTGATGCTGGAAAACTGCCGCGTCAACCCCGGCGAAAAGAAAAACGACGAGGCGCTGGCCCGCAAAATGGCAGCGCTGTCCGACATCTTTGTGCACGACGCCTTTGGCACTGCGCATCGGGCCGAGGCCAGCACCTATGGCATTGCCCAATTTGCGCCCGTGGCCTGCGCAGGGCCGTTGCTGGCGGCTGAAATGGACGCCATTTCCAAGGCCTTGCTCGCACCCAAGCGCCCCTTGGTGGCCATCGTAGCGGGCTCCAAAGTGTCAACCAAATTGACGATTTTGAAGAGCCTTTCGGCCAACGTAGACCAATTGATTGTGGGCGGTGGCATCGCCAATACCTTCATGCTGGCCGCAGGCCTGAAGATTGGCAAAAGCCTGGCCGAGCCGGATTTGCTGGCCGAGGCCCGCGCCGTGATTGAGGCCATGCAGGCGCGTGGCGCCGCGGTGCCCATCCCTACCGACGTGGTCACCGCCAAGACATTTGCCGCCGACGCACCCGCCACCGTCAAGGCCGCCACCGACGTAGCCGATGACGACCTGATTCTCGACATTGGCCCACAAACCGCCCAGGCATTGGCCGAGCAGCTCATGCGCGCAGGCACCATCGTCTGGAACGGGCCCGTGGGCGTGTTCGAATTTGCCGCATTTGAGAATGGCACCAAGGTGATCGCCCAAGCGATTGCCGCCTCCAGCGCCTTCAGCATCGCTGGAGGCGGCGACACGCTGGCAGCGATTGCCAAGTACGGTATCGAGGCGCAGATTGGCTATATTTCTACCGGTGGCGGGGCTTTTCTGGAGGTTTTGGAGGGCAAAACCCTGCCCGCCTTTGAAATTCTGGGGCGCCGAGCAGCGGCATAAGCAGCCGCTGTCATCCCCAGCGCCCGCAGCGGCGTTATGCTGAGTGTCAGCGTGGGTCTTTGCATGCGACCAATCACATGCAGCGCCACCTGCGCGACAATCGCAACCGGGCCAGCTATTGGGCTGCCCATTACTTTTTTTGGAACAACAACATGTCAAATCGTCGTGAATTCGTGGTGCAAATGGGTGTAGGCGCGGGTGCCTTGGTCAGCGGCGCAGCCTTTGCGGAAGCCCCCATGGTGGCCGATACGGACGCTACCGCCACCAGCCTGGGTTACAAGGCCGACGCCACCAAAGTGGACAAAACCAAGTTTCCCAAATACGCCGCTGGTCAACAGTGCAGCAGCTGCGCCTTGTTCCAGGGAAAGGCAGGCGACAAGGCAGGCGGCTGCCCCCTGTTTGCCGGCAAGCAAGTCGCCAGCGCGGGCTGGTGCAGCGCCTACGCGAAAAAGGGCTGATCGCATCGCGGCCCACGGCTGCGATAACCACCGCAGAGCCTGGTTTTGCACCGGGAGCTGCGGTGGTTTTTTTATTGGGCGCAGAATCAAGTCCTTGGCGCGTAAACCTCCTGTGCCCTTGTTCTTCGCACTCACTCCCCTCCCACGCCCTACGATGTCTTTTTCTCAACTCGGTCTCTCCAGCTCCCTTTGCGCGGCCGCGCAAGCCGCCGGCTTTGCTGCGCCCACACCAGTGCAACAGGACGCGGTTATCGCCGTACTGCAAGGGCGCGACGTCTTGGTACGGGCACAAACGGGGTCAGGCAAAACCGCCGCCTTTGGCTTACCACTGCTGGAGCAAGCGTTGCAACGGGCCTTACCCCAAGAAGCCGCACGCCGCACGCCGCGCCGGGTGCAAGCACTGGTGCTGGTGCCCACGCGCGAGTTGGCGGTGCAAGTGGGCGATGTGCTCAGGGGCCTGGCAGCGGGCCTGAGCCCCGTACCCAAAATCAGCGTGGTGTTTGGCGGCGTATCCATCAATCCGCAAATGATGGGTCTGCGCGGCGGCACCGACATCGTGGTCGCCACGCCCGGACGCCTGCTGGACTTGGTGGAGCACAACGCGCTGCACTTGGGAGATGTTCGGACCTTGGTGCTCGACGAGGCCGACCGCCTGCTCGACCAGGGCTTTGGCGAGGAGCTTGCGCGCGTCAATGCCTTGCTGCCAGCGCAGCGCCAAAGCCTGTTTTTCTCGGCTACTTTTGGCCCCCAGGTTAGCGCTTTGGCGCACAACTTGCTGCGCGACCCGGTGCGCGTAGAGGTACAAGACGCCCCTGACACCCGGCCCGACATCGCCCAAAGCGCCATCGCTGTGGACACCCGCGCACGCACCCAGTTGCTGCGCCACCTGATTCAGCACTACGGCTGGAGCCGCACCCTGGTGTTTGTGGCCACCAAATATGCCGCCGAAATCGTGGCCGACAAGCTGCGCAAAGCGGGCCTGGACGCTGAGCCGCTGCACGGCCAGCTCAGCCAAGGCAAACGCAGCCAAGTGCTCGACGACTTCAAAGCGTCGCGCATAAGCGTTGTGGTGGCCACCGACCTGGCTGCGCGGGGCATCGACGTGGTGGAGCTGCCCGTGGTGGTGAACTACGACCTGCCGCGCTCGGCCGACGACTACACCCACCGCATCGGGCGCACCGGCCGCGCGGGCCAGGCGGGCTTGGCAGTGAGCTTTGTCACGGCGGAGACCGAGGCACATTGGCGGCTGATCGCAAAGCGCCAGGGGCTTGATCTGGTGCTGGAGGCGGTCGAGGGCTTTGAGCCCACCGAGGTGGCGGCGTCGCCACATGCATTGGTGGACCACAGTGGCACGGGCGGCGTCAAAGGCAAGCGCCCGAGCAAAAAGGACAAACTACGGGCCGCGGCGGCCAAGTCTGGCGCTTGAGGCCTTCAAACCCCACGAATCCATGCCTGAAGCCTCACAAATCGAGATCCCGCCCACTTTCGTGGAGCTGTTTGTAGCGCCGGGCAAATCCCGCCCGAGCGCCTCCTACGCAATGATTGCGGCACGCTATGAACTGTGCGAAGACTTGGCCCAAACCCTGGTGCCCACAGCGACCCAACTCCAGCTCATGCGCGACCTGCACGCGTCGGCCGTGCTAGCGCAGTGCCTGCAGGCGCTGGTGGGGCCTGACGCGGTCCTGGACCGTTGCCAAGCGCGCTGGGTGGTGTGTCGACTGGCCGAGCTGCTGGGCTGGGAGCAGCCCGTGTTTTCTGCCGAGGACGCGACAGACTGATATGAAAGCCGCTGGCACGCGCATGCACACATGGCGGTCTGCGGCGCAGCTTGCAATGGCGCGGCGCGGCGCCCTGGCCTGGGTGCTGGCGGTGCTGGCCGTGGCTTGGCTGCACGTACTGAGCTTGGCGCAACTGGCGCACATGCTTCCAGGCCTCGCGTCAAGCGCATCCGCGCCGGATACGCGCGCCTTCACAACGCGCACAGTACGCATCGACAATGCGGCACCCCAAGCCGCCACAACGGGTTTTGCGCCGCCGCCAGCGGCGACCCGCACGCAAAAGGCGCCGTCCCGCACCGTGCCGCAGGCCGCTGCGCCGCCCGGTATCACCCAGACCGAAGCCGCCATTGCAGCAACCGAATCAGGCCCCGGTTTGACCCCGGCACTGCCCGAACCGACGGCCCTTGCGCCAGGGCCAGCGCCCAGCACCGAAGCTGAAGCCCCGCAGCCTGCTGCCGGGGCCGCGACGGCTTCTGCGTCCTCGTCCTCGTCCGCTTCCGCCCCAGCGGCGGCCAGCGCAGCATCGCCGCCTTCGCCAGGCAAAGGTGGCAGTGCACCGCCGGTGTACGACTACCTGGTGCCGGGATCGACCCGCCTGAAGTACGAGGTCTCCGGGCGGGTCAAGGGCTTTGGGTACCACGTCTCTGGCGAACTGCTGTGGCTCCATGACGGTAAAACCTACGATGCACGCCTGGAAATCAGCCACTTTTTACTCGGCTCGCGGGTACAAAGCAGCAAAGGAACGATCGCGGCAACGGGCTTAGAACCCTTGCGCTTTGGTGACAAAGTACGTAGCGAGGTGGCCGCCCACTTTGAACGCGCCAAGGGCAAAGTCAGCTTCAGCGCCAACACGCCAGACGTGGCACTTTTGCCGCTAGCGCAAGACCAACTGAGCATATTTGTGCAACTGGCGGCGATGTGGGGCGGCAACGCAACCCGCTTTGTGCCCGGCATGCAGTTGCCCTTCCAGGCGGTAGGGCCCCGTAGCGCGGAGGACTGGGTGTTTGTGGTCGGGCCGACCGAGCGCCTGAAGGTCGAAGGGCGTGACTTGGTGGCCGTCAAACTGCTGCGCGAGCGCTCGGCGGACTACGATGTGCGGGTGGAACTGTGGCTCGCGCCTGCCCTGGACTACCTGCCTGCACGCATACGCCTGACCCAAAGCAATGGCGACGAGGTCGACATGCTCTGGCGCAGCACCGAAAAACCCTAAGACCCGGGCCTTGCAATCCGGCAAATCGGACAAATCCTGTTACGCTAGAAACCAATTCGCACCAACCACCACCGTATGCACACGCTCTACGACTCCGAAACCTTCACCGTGACCCATATGCTGGCCAACGCGCTGGCACAAGACATGAGTCCTGCCTCGGCCACCGGCCCCGGGAACACGGCCTTGAGCGAAGTCAAGACCGCACAATACCCTCAAGGCGTGCCAGTGCTGGCGCGCCACGGCTTTGAGATCGTGGACAAGCGCTCGGGCAAAGAGGTCTACCTCGACGGCTCCTGGGCCGAGCTGTTCCAGCAGCACATCGTGGCCTGGCAAGTGAACATGCCCACGCAAGAAGAGGTGGAAGAGACGCTCGAGCAATACGCCGAGCTGGCGCAAAACCCGGTGGTTGTGCATTAAGTTCTCACCGTCTTGTGCCACCAGCCTGCACGCAAACCGCCCAGGCAAGCCCACAGTAGTGGGCCTTGTGGCTCCAGACCAATCCCCATGAATGCCCCTTTTTGGCGCCGTACCATCATCAGCCTGCTGCTGTGGGCGCTGCCCGTACAGTGGCTGGCGGCGGCGGCCCTCGTTTGTGCGGGGCACCCTATGGGCGCCTTGCATTCGGATACCGCCTTGGCAACGGTCGCCTTGCGGGTGACCAGCTACGACGTCGCACCCGAGGGCAGCGTGTCTGGCCCAGACGCATTAGTCGGCGCGCACCACCCTGTCCACGGCGATGACCACGCCCACGGACTTCTGGCGCACGCCGACGCCAATGCAGAAGCAGGGCAGGACGGGCTACATGACCACCCTCAGGGTAAATGTGCCAGCGCGGGTCTCTGCTGCCTGAGCGCCGCCCTGGTAAGCAGCCCCAACCTGACAGACTTTACCCAGCAAAGTGCTTCGGCAGACTTTGCACCGCTGGCGCAACACCACCGCGCCCCTGTGCTTGGCGGGCCAGAACGCCCGCCGCGTTTACAGGCCGCCTGACTTTCACGTCAAGGCGCAGCGTAAGCAGGCCAGCGCTCTTTCTGGCGCGGCCTGCCAACACAAGGGCCCACGAGGCTGGCCGACGGCGGCGCGGGGCGCCTGCATCCGTGCCAATTCTGATCAACGATCAGTTGGTGCCGGTAAGCGCCCCTCCGGCCTCCCAGGCGCCTGGCCCTTCCCCGCCAGCCCGGCTTCCCCAAGGGTTGGACGGTTTTCTAAATCACGAGGTGTTTATGGCTATTTTTTTCCGACGGCTAAGCACTGCCCTGCCTTGGCTGTTGCTATTGCCAGGGGCATGGGCGCAAATCCCGGTAGCACACCCTCCCACTCCGCCCGTGCCTGTGGCGCGCGATGCCCCGCGCGGCGTGGTAGCGGCACTCGATGTTGCAAGCGGTTTGCAGTACGTCTCGGTGCTGGAGCAGTACCAGGCCTATGCCGAGCAAGCCGTCACGTCCTGGCCGAAAGCCAATGCGACGGTCGAGCGCATTGGTGGCTGGCGCGCCTACGCCAAAGAGAGCGCCGCCGAGCCAGGGACGCCACAGCCACGTGGAGCCCAGCCATGAGCGCCGCCCCAAGTTTCATGAGGGTGCGCAGCACCCCCCATCATGAAAGTGCTTCCACGTTCAGCAACCGGTGCGGTGCTCGGTGGCTTGCTTTACCGCTGGCCCTGGTCTTGTCGGGCTGCGCCAGCCTGGACTTTGAGGCCACGCTGGCGCGTACCAACCAAGACACCGCCAGCTTTACGCAAAGCGCCCTGGCACTGGCGCAGACCCCTGCGCAAGCGTCTGCGCGCGCGCAGCAAGCCACCCACCTGCTGGCGCAGCCGCTGCAGCAAAGCGAGGCAGTGCAACTGGCGCTGGTCAACAGCCCGGCGCTGCAAGCCCTGCTGGCCCAGCGCTGGGCGGATGCGGCGGTAGTGGCGCAGACCGGTCGCATCGCCCATCCGACCCTGACGCTGGAGCAGGTGAGCCTGGGCGACGAGCTGGAGATCGGCCGGCGCCTGAGTTTTGGCCTGTTGGACTTGATCACCCTGCCCCAACGCCAGGCGCGCGCGGCGCGCTCGCTGGAGGCGGCACAGATCCAGCTCAGCGCCGAGGTGGTGGACCAGGTGACGCTGGTGCGCCAGGCCTGGGTGCGCGCAGTGGCGGCGCAGCAAACCCTGTTCTACGCCCAGCAGGTCAACACGGTGGCGCTCAGCAGCGCGGAACTGGCCCGGCGCATGCAGGCCGCAGGCAACTTCAACACCTTGCAGCGCGCCCGCCAGCACGCCTTTTATGCCGACGCCAGCAGCCAATGGGCACTGGCGCAGCACAGCGCCCTGGCCGCGCGCGAGGCCTTGGTGCGCGCCTTAGGGCTGGATGACGCGCAGGCGGCGCAGCTGCGCCTGCCCGAGCGCCTGCCCGCGTTGCCCCAGGCGCCACGCAGCCCGCAGGAAGTGGGCCAAACCGCGCAGGCGCAGCGGCTGGACGTGCGCATGGCCCAGGCGGCGCTGGCCGAAGCGCTGCAAGCCCAGGGCCTGGGCGACATTACCAGCCTGACCGATATCGAGCTGGGTGTGCGCCGCGACACGGTGTTTGACAACGCGGCGCTCACCCAGGGCATGCGCCAGGGCACCGAGATTAGCTTTCGGCTGCCGTTGCTCGACAGCGGCGATTTGCGCCGTACCGCCCTGGGCGCCCAAACCCTGGCGCAGGCCCAGCGCCTGCAAGCGACGCTGCGGGAAGCCAGCTCCGGCCTGCGCGAGAGCTATTCGGCCTACCGCACGGCTTACGACCTGGCGCGCCATTACCGCGATGAGGTGCTGCCCCTGCGCAAAACCATCGCCGACGAGAACCTGCTGCGCTACAACGGCATGTTGATTGGCGTGTTTGAGCTGCTGGCCGATACCAAAGACCAGATCGCCACGGTGCAAGCGGCCATCGCCGCCGAGCAGCAGTTCTGGCTGGCCGACGCGGCGCTGCAGGCGGCGCAGATCGGCCGCCCCAGCACCGCCGCGCTGGGTGCGCTGACGACGACACGCACAGGCGCCGGTGACGCCGCGCACTGAAGCGGCGATGGCTCCCTACCCCATGTTCTTGCTTTGAAAGCTGACTCTATGAATGCACGACGTGAATTTTTCAAGGCCGCCGGCCTGGCCGGTGGCGCGGTGGCTGCCGCCGCCGTCAGCCGCGTGGCGCTGGCAGCCCTGCCCGAAGCTGTTTCGCAAAGCAGCGCCAACACCATGGCGCCGCTGGTGCCCGACACCGGGCGCCCCTACAACCCGGTTGTCACCCTCAACGGCTGGACCCTGCCTTGGCGCATGCGCCAGGGCGTCAAAGAATTTCACTTGGTGGCCGAGCCGGTGGTGCGCGAAATGGCGCCGGGCTTCAAGGCCCACTTGTGGGGCTACAACGGCCAGTCGCCCGGCCCCACCATTGAGGTGGTGGAAGGGGACAGGGTGCGCATCTTTGTCACCAACCGCCTGCCCGAGCACACCAGCGTGCACTGGCACGGCCAGCGCCTGCCCAACGGCATGGACGGCGTCTCGGGTCTGACCCAGCGGTCCATCCAGCCGGGCAAAACCTTTGTGTATGAGTTCGAGGCGCGTCGCCCCGGCACTTTCATGTACCACCCGCACGCCGACGAGATGACGCAAATGGCCATGGGCATGATGGGCATGTGGATCACCCACCCCAAAGCGCCCCACCCCTGGATTGCCGAGGTGCAGCGCGACTTTTGTTTTTTGCTCAACGCCTACGACATCGACCCCGGCAGCTACACGCCCAAAATCATGACCATGCTGGACTTCAACCTCTGGTCCTGGAACAGCCGGGTGTTTCCCGGCATCGACGCGCTCAACGTGCGCCAGCATGACAAGGTGCGCATCCGCGTGGGCAACCTGACCATGACCAACCACCCCATCCACCTGCACGGCCACGAGTTTCAGGTGACCGGCACCGACGGCGGCCCCACGCCGCCCGGGGCGCGCTGGAGCGAAGTCACCACCGATGTGGCGGTGGGGCAGATGCGCCAGATCGAATTTGTGGCCGACGAGCCGGGTGACTGGGCCTTTCATTGCCACAAAAGCCACCACACCATGAACGCCATGGGCCACAACGTGCCTACGCTCATCGGCGTGGACCATAGCGGTTTGGCCAAACAAATCAGCCAACTGATCCCCGACTACATGGTGATGGGCGAGCGCGGCATGGCCGACATGGGCGAGATGGAGATGCCCATTCCCGACAACACCGCGCCCATGATGACCGGCCAGGGCCCGTTTGGCGGGGTGGAAATGGGCGGCATGTTCAGCGTGCTCAAGGTACGCAAGGACCAGCCGCACGGCAACTACCAAGACCCCGGCTGGTACCAGCACCCGCCAGGCAGCGTGGCCTATGAATGGACCGGCGCGCTGGCCCCGGCGTCGCGCAGCCAGTCCGGCGGCACGGCGGCCATGGGGGCGAACAATATGCCCGCCGCTGAGGTCGAAGTCCAGGTACGCAAGCCCCCGTCCCACAAGGCAGGGGGCCACGGCGAGCACTAGACGCTGCCGATGTACCTGCGGGCGCTAGAACCTGTTTATTTTTGCAACTACCACGAACGAGAAACCCCATGAAACTTCGCAACATCCTGCTGGCCAGTGCCAGCGCTGCGCTGGCGGCCGCATCCCCCGCCTTTGCCAACGGCGCCGCTGACGGCCACCATCACCACGACCACGGCAGCGCATCCATTGGCGAGGCGGGCGAGGCTAGCCAAGTCACCCGCACTGTCGAATTAGAAATGCGCGACAACATGCGGTTTGTGCCCTCCAAACTGTCGGTCAAACAGGGCGAAACCGTGCGCATCGTCGTCAAAAACACCGGCCAATTGACGCATGAAATCGTGCTGGGCAGCGGAAAAGACCTCAAAGCCCATGCGGAGCTAATGAAAAAGTTTCCGGAGATGGAGCACGCCGAGCCCAATATGCTGACGCTGGCCGCAGGTAAGTCCGGCGAGCTGGTGTGGAAGTTCAGCCGCGCCGGGGTCGTCAACTTTGCCTGCCTGCAGCCCGGCCACTTTGATGCGGGCATGAAAGGCCAAGTGCGGGTCTCCCCACCGAAAGCGCCTGCCAAAGTCACCCCCACGGAGGACAAGCATGCCCACTAAACCACACACGCGGCGCCTGTGCTTGCAGCGCGCCATCGTCTTGCCGCTGGCGGCCGTTTTGCACCCCGCCCAGGCTGCTCCAGCGAAACCCCAGGTCGAGGTCTGGAAAGACCCGAACTGCGGCTGCTGCGAAGACTGGGTGTCGCACCTGCAAAAGTCCGGCTTTGCGGTGCGCGCGTTCAACGATGGCAACACGGCGGCGCGCAAGCGTTTGGGCATTCCCGATGCGCTGGGCTCGTGCCACACCGGCAGCGTGAGCGGCTACGCGCTAGAAGGCCACGTGCCAGCCAAGGACGTACAGCGCCTGCTGCGCGAAAAACCCCAGGCCATCGGTTTGGCGGTGCCGGGGATGCCGGTGGGCTCGCCCGGTATGGACGGTGCGATTTACCAGGGCCGCAAAGACCCGTTTGATGTCCTGCTGGTGCTGCCGGGTGGCGGCACACGCGTGTTTCAAAGTTATGCCAAAGGAGATGCTATGGATGCCTCCCACCTTAAAAGGAGCAGGTTTTGAGCACTGAGATTGAACAGCCGTTGATCGAGAAGGATTTCCCGAGTGGTCGGGTTGGATCCTCTGATGGATACGGCATCAAAGTGCCCAAGGCGTGATAGACCAC
>CANFWT010000060.1 GCA_947450895.1 Comamonadaceae bacterium
ACCATGCGCGGGTTGCTCCACAGCAGCTCTTGCTGGCGCTGTGGGTTTTGCGCGAGCCAGGCTTTGATGCCGGGCCAGGAGGCGTCTTTCACCAGGCC
Source organism: Comamonadaceae bacterium (assembly GCA_947450895.1). Taxonomy (GTDB): domain Bacteria; phylum Pseudomonadota; class Gammaproteobacteria; order Burkholderiales; family Burkholderiaceae_C; genus Allorhodoferax. Next base: position 99 of record CANFWT010000060.1, read on the forward strand.
TTGGTCAAGCAGCCATTTGCCCACGCTTTTGTAGGGCTGCTCGTTGGTGCCCGCAAAGGCCAGGCGCGAATTACGGCTGCTGCCGTCCGCCTGCGCCACGCGGATGCGGCCGGAGCCCTGGATTTGCAAGATGAGCGCGTCCACCGGGTCGGCCACATAGGCCACGGCACGGCCTTTGAGCGCGGCCTGGGCCTCGGGCAGGGTGTCCATTTCTTGGCGTGTGTACCAGGGTTTGCGGCTGGTCAATCCCGCCGGGGGCGCGTACAAAGGGATGGAATAGGCGGCGCTGGGCGTGCGGCTGGCGTCGACCAGCGGCTCAAAGTAGGCGGTGAGCAGCCCGCGCGATTCGCCTTGTAAGGACTCGACCCGGTAGGGCTGCAGGCGGCTTTGCAGCCACTCGCGCTGCTCTTGGACGCTGGCAATGCTCAGCGCACGCACCTGCGGGCACAAGGCGGCCAGGGGCGGTGCCATAGTGGCGCCACGTTCGCAGCTTTTGAGCCAGGCGCTCCAGGCCTGGGCCAGGCTGTCTTGCTCCAGGCCCGCCAGCTCGCTCCAGGCCACGGGCACCCAGCGGCTGCGCGCACGGGTGATCACTGAGCCGGTAACCGGTGCGTTGGTAAGGGGTGCACCGGCAATGGCTGGCGCCGGGGCCAGCTCGGGCGGCTCTGCGGGCGCAGGCGCCGCAACTGCGGGCGGGGGCGTTTCAATGGGCGCCAGGGGCGCGCTGGAGCAGGCCGCCAGTATTCCTAGAATGAGCGATGCACAGCCCACCCACCGCAAGCGCCCTATGACACTGATATTGCTCGAAGCCCTGGCGGCCGGATTGATTTTTGTCGCCATTGTGTGGTGGACCATGTTCTCTGGCCGAAAGAACGGCGAGCTGCCGTCGTCCGATGCCAAGGACGAAGAGGCTGCGACCAAGGATTGAGGCGCCATCACAACAACCGGTGCTGCAAAGCGGGCAGCTGGCTGCGGCACTGCGCCAATTGCGCCGCGTGCAATTCGGCCAGAACGACCCCGGGTTCCTGGGCTTGTTGTGCGAGCACCGTGCCCCAGGGGTCGACCAGCATGGTCTGACCCCAAGTGCGCCGCCCGCTGGGGTGCGTGCCGCCCTGGGCGGCGGCGGCCACGAAGCTGAGGTTTTCAATGGCGCGGGCGCGCAGCAGCACTTCCCAGTGCGCCTGGCCGGTGGTGTGGGTAAAGGCGCTGGGCACCAGCAGCAGGTCTGCACCGCGCGCAGCGTAGCTGCGGTACAGCTCGGGAAAGCGCAGGTCGTAGCACACGCTCATGCCCACCTGCCAGGTGTGGCCGTCGCGCGAGGCCAGGGCAAACAGGCTGGGTGAGGCGCCGGCTTGCAGCACGCGGGACTCGTCATAGGCCTCGCGACCGTTGTCGTACCGGAACAAATGCATCTTGTCGTAGCGCGCCACGCACGCACCTTGGGGGTCAAAGGCCAGGCTGGTGTTGAATACGCGCGGCGTTTGTCCTGCCGGCGCAGGGGTAGCAGGGCGCAGCGGCAGCGTCCCGGCCACGATCCACAGGCCCAGCTTGCGCGCCTGACTGGCGATGAAGTCTTGGATAGGGCCCGCGCCCAGCGTTTCCTGAATGCCCAGTTTGTCGCTTTCGTGCGACCCAATCAAGCAAAAATACTCGGGCAGTACCGCCAGTTCAGCACCGGCCCTGGCCGCCTGGGCCAGCAGCAATCCGGCCTGGTCCAGGTTGTCCGCTACCGCGCCAGAGGACACCATTTGCAGGGCTGCTACCCACATCGCCAGTTCTCCTCAGAATTGCCAGGGTGCGCCCTATGCAGCTTGGTCATTTGGCAGGTGCCCGGCGGTCGACTTTGGTCACACGGGGCTCCAGCCAGGTGCCGTCAATGTACAGCTCTTGGGTGCTGGCGGCGATCAGGGGCTGGCGCAGCAGCAGCTGCGCCAGGAAGGAATACAAGCCCACCAAGGGGTTGATGGTCGCGGTGATGAGCGAGGCGCTGCCCGCGTTGATCTCGGGCACCACCAGCACCTTGATGCTTTGCGTCTCTTTGGCAATGTCGGTGCTGCCGTCCATCAGCACGGCGGCGGTCACGCCCTTCATTTGCAGGTTGTCGGTGCGCGCAATGCCCGCTTTGATCGCCACGTCGCCACGTACGAAGTCAAACGGGAAGCCTTCGGCAAACACGTCGCGAAAATCCAGCAACAGGCGCCGTGGCAGCGATTGCAAGCTCAGCACGCCCAGCAGCTTGGCGATGCCGGGGTCGGCTTTGAGGAACTCGCCCTTTTCCAGGCTGACATTAAAGCTGCCGCTCAGGCTGGGGTAGTCCAAGGCGATGGGCGAGCCTTGCCAGTCGATTTGGCCCTCTATCTTGCCGCGCCCGTCGCGAATCACGTCTTTCATGCCAAAGCGCGAGAGCAGGTCGCCCGAGTCGCTGATGTCGAGCTTGAAGTTCAGCGCGGTGTGGCGTTGGTCCGTGCCGCCAGACGCAAGCGCAACGCCCGGCGCAGTCAGCGCAGCGCCAGTGGCAGGCGCCACTGGCCGTAGGCGCCAGGCACCGGTGGCGCTGAGTTGAGCCGACGGCATGCTCAGACTCAGCCGCTTGAGGCGCCACTCGCGCTGGGGGTCGCGTTGCACGACCGAAGTTTGGTTTACCGCCTCCACCTCCAGGCGCCCCAGTTTCTTGCCCATGAGCTCGAAGTCCTCCACCACCACGTCCAGCGCCGGGATACCGGCAGGCTGCTCGTCCAGCAGGTTTTCTACGTCTTTCGCTTCGCTGGTGCCCAAGGTCAGGCGCGACAGCCGGGCGTAAAGGCGTCCGGTATTGGCACTGTCGGCAGCCAGGTCGGGTACGCTGGGCTGGCGGTACTCCACCTGGCCGTTGAACTCGCTGGCGTCCACTTGAGCGCGCCACACGCGCCCCACTCGGTTGCCGTTGACCACGAGTTTGTGCAGCGCGTGGCCACCCCAACGCAGTTCGCGCAGGCGCAGATTGACGGTGCTTGGAAGGTACTCCGCATCCAGGGTGATCGGCGGTGCAGCGGCGGGTTTGGCGGCTTGGCCATGGGCTGTGAGCGCATCGATCCAGTCGGTCCAGGCGTCCACGTCCAGGGCGTCGGCCACCACGCTGGCCGAGATTCCCCGGTCCGGCAGCACCAGCGCATCGCCAACACCCTCACCCACCGCCACGGCGCCACGCAGGACGCGGGTGGCATCGCCCGCATTGGTGGTGATCACGGCCATGCTCGCCAGGCGTCCCCAGTCCAGTCGCAACAGGTTTTGACCTGGAATCGGCGCGCCCGCCCCACCCGCGCCACTGCGCGCAGCCCCCATTTCCAGGCGTACCGGCAGCGCGGCATCGGTGGCTTTGGCAAATGGCGCGGGCAAAGACAAGCCCATTCCGCTTAAATTGGAGTTCACCACCATTTCGAGCGCGCCACCGCGCAAGGCCAGCGTGGCCTGGTAATTTGCCGCACCTGTGGCGTGTTGCGCCATAGCGGTTGCCAGGGTGCCGAGCTCGCTGGCCTGGCGCAAACCTTCGGCACTGGCGCTGCCTTGCAATCGCAGCACGCTGGCGGGTGCCTTGGCCGCTGCTGCGCTAGACAGGCTGCTGATGCTGCCGTCCAGCCGCACATCACCGCCAAGCGCGCGGGCCTGTACGGCGTTGACGCTGAAGCCGCTTTCGGTAAAAGCGACTTGGCCACGGGCGCGCACCAGGCGCGGTGTGCCCGGCAGAACTTGCACATCATTTCCCAGTAGATTGATGCTGCCCGCCACCACAGTGCGGCCCAGATCGACCAGGGGGAAGTCCAGCTTCACGCGGTATTCCGCCAGTCCGTTCACACTGGCGCGCGCCAGGCTGTGGCCTATCACGTCGTCCAGTGCCGAGGCATTGACCACTGCCAGCGCATCGGCCAGCGGGCCTTTGCCTTGGGCGGTGACGCTGACGGTGGTACCGCCATAGAGGTTATTGATCTGTGCATCGGCACGCTCTACCGGCACGCCACTTTGCCCTGGTGTGGCGCCCCACAGCGCGCGCACGCCCTTGAGCGAGAGCGTGGCGCGGTCCAAAAGCAGCTCGCCATTGAGCTGGGTCAGCACCGGCCACGGCTGCCGATCTTTGGGCACCAGGTTCGGGGGCACATAGGCGTATGTCGCATTCGCCAAGTTCGCCGCAACGCGAAACTCGCCTTGCTTGGCCTGGGTAAACGGAAACTGGCTGAGGTCGCCCTTGAGGCTTAATTTGACGGTGTTGGCGGTGCCGCCGCGCACTGCGTCACGCAAGTAGTCTCGTACCTCTTGGTCCAGGCGCAGCGGGAGATAGCGGTGTACGCGCGTGAGGTCGGCGCGTACCAGATTGGCCTGCAAATCCACCACGCCCGGCCCTGGAAGCAGGGTGCCACTGGCGTCAAAGTTGGACCATTTGAGCAGCGGCACTTCGCCTTGGACGTCGGCATTGGCCATGCGCACCTTGGACACCGTGGCGCTCAGGTGCGTGCCGTCTTTTTTCCATTGCACATCGGCCGACAGCTGGGTCAGCGGCAGCACCGGTTCGGCGAACCAGCCCGCTAAGTCGATGTTGCCATTGGCCATCGCAATGTGGGCTCGCCCACCGGTTTGGCTGAGGTCAAAGTCTAGGTCCAGGCCTTGAAAGCCCGGCCAGCCGTGGGCTTGAGCCACCAGGGCTGCCTGGCTTGCACGGCCCTTGATGGTGTAGGACACAGGCGCTTGCAAAGGCCCGCTCCAGCGGGCTTGTAGGCTTTGGACTTCACCTTTGGGCTGGTATTTTTGCAGCGCTGCGCGCCAGGGTGCGTCAATGGGCAGGCGCTGCGCCCACTGCGCCAGCACGCCGACATCAAGCCGGTCACCGCTGAATTCGCCGTGTTCCGGACTGGCGGACTTTTCGGCACCCGTTGCGTCCCACAGCGCAAGCCGTGCATTCCCGCCGGGCCAGTGGATTCCGTCGGCGGTTTCAAACTGCAGGCCCGTGGTGCTGTATTCCAAACCACCGTCTAGCCGCCGGACGGCGAGTCGGCCGGCGGCCTTGCGGATCACCTGCTGACCCTCTCCCGCACCCAAATGCACGTCGTCGAGCAGCAAGTCGGCGGTCAGTCCGGTCAGCCGGCCGCGTTGTACGTCGACCCAAGCCCGCAAACTGCCTTGGCCTTGACCGATGGGGACACCAAGGTCGACATAGGGTTGAAGTCGCTCCCAGTTCAGGCGATTAAAGGCCGTGTACCACTGGCCCTGCCAATCTTGCCAACGTCCGGCGTGAATCGCCAGCAGCGGCTGCTTAAAAACCCCCTGCGCACTCAGCCGTTCCCCCCAGTGGGCGGGGGGGCTGGCGTCAATGCGCATGGCATGGGTGAAATGGCGGTTGCGCAGCACCAAGTCGACATCGGAAAGCTCCAGGTCCGGCGCATTGCGCAGGGCGTCGGTCCAGCGTACGGTGCCGTGGCGCAGTGCGATTTCGGGTTGGGAAAACAGCCAGTCTGCCGCTGCGCCCTGGTTCGTTGCCCCCTGCGCCAGGGCAAAACCTGCCACCCAGACCACGCCGTCGGCATTGCGGCGAATCTCCAGCCGGGGGCTGTCCACGTACAGCTGCTCCACGCCCCCGGAGAGAAGCGAACGGGGCGACACGGCGGCGATCACCGAGTCCAGCTTCAGGGCGGCTTCACCGTGCGCGTCCAGCACCTGCACGCCGCGCAACTCCACCGAAGGAATCAGGCCGTTGGACTGTGCGGTGATACTGCCTATGCGCACCACGGTGCCAAAGGTGCGTGAGGCCTGCGCTTCCAGCCAGGGGCGCAGATCGTCGATCCGCGGCACAATCACAAAGTGCAAGGCCAGCCACGCAAGAATCAGCAGCACCCATCCCCCGGCCACCAGGCGCAGCGCCCATTGGGCAAAAAAGCCCAGGGTCCAGCGAAGGGGCGAAGGTGCAGGAGAAATGTCAGTCATTGCTTTGTCGTTACAACCGGAGAATTATGGCCCCCAACCGCAACGCCCCTGGGTCTGAATATTCCCGGTTTGCGCAACGTGTCCGCCGTCGCTATGGCGACCAGATGGCCTGGTTGCCACCTGGCGTGCCCTTGCGCGGCTTGCAGGAACAGCTTTTTGCCACTCTGCGCGCTCAGGGTGCAACGGTTGGCGCTGCCTTGCGCATCACGCGGCAATGGGTGCTGGAGCGCCTCTTAGTGCTCGATTGTGAAAATGGCCTGTCACTGACCCAGGTCACCAGCGCCATGACCGACCTGGCCGAATTCGCCCTGTGCACCGCCGCCGCCCAGGCCAGCGCGGACCTGGAGGCCAGCCACGGCGCGCCGCGCACTGCCACGGGTGACCACTGTGCGGTGTGTGTGGTCGGCATGGGCAAGCTAGGCGCGCGGGAACTCAACGTCAGCAGCGACATTGACCTGATTTACATCTACGACCAGGATGGCGAGACGGCGGGCACGCCTGAGGGCCGGGGCCGTATTTCCAACCAAGAGTATTTCGGTAAGTGGGTGCGCGCCATTTATGCCCTGGTGGGCGAGACCACCGAACATGGTTTTGTGTTTCGGCTTGACTTGGCGCTGCGGCCCAACGGCAACTCGGGGCCGCCTGCGGTGTCGCTGGACGCGCTAGAAGGCTATTTGCAGTCCCAGGGCCGCGAGTGGGAGCGTTTTGCCTGGCTCAAAAGCCGGGTCGTGGCCCCGGCAGGCAGCGCCAAAGGGCCGCTGGCCCTGCAACTGCGCGCGGTGGTGATGCCCTTTGTGTTTCGCCGCTATCTGGACTACGGCGTGTTTGACGCCCTGCGCGTGCTGCACCGCCAGATTCGCGACCACGCCACCAAACGCAGCGCCGGAAGGCCCGAGCGCAACAACGACGTCAAGCTCTCGCGCGGCGGCATTCGCGAAATCGAGTTCACGGTACAACTACTGCAGGTGGTGCGCGGCGGCCAGTTTCCTGAGCTGCGCACCCGCCCCACGGTCAGCGCCCTGGCGCGCTTGGCCAAGGCCGGCCTGATGCCCCAGGCCACGGCCAGCGCCCTGGCCGAGGCCTATGTGTTTTTGCGCCAGGTGGAACACCGCATCCAGTACCTGGACGACCAGCAAACCCATGTGCTGCCCACATCCGACGGCGACTTGGCCTGGATTGCCCACACCCTGGGTTGCGCAAACACCAGCGTGTTTTTGACCCAGCTTGACGCCCACCGCGAGCTGGTGGCGCACGAGTTTGATGCGCTGCTGGGCGGCCCGGCGCCCGCGTGCAATGGCTGCAACGGCAACGGCAACGGAAAAACCAGTGGTGTAACGCTGGACCTGGACGCCACCTTGGACATGCTGGACGGCACCCTCCAAGAGCGCCTGGCGCACTGGCGCACGCACCCGCGCGTGCTGGCGCTGCGCGACGAATCGCGCGCCCGCCTGTTCAAGCTGGTGCAGCGCACCGCCCAATGGCTGGCCCAGGGCCGCGCCACCGAACTGGCTTGCGTGCGCCTGATTGACTGGATGGAGGCGCTGCTGCGCCGCGAGAGCTATTTGTCCCTGCTCGACGAACGGCCCCTGGTGCACGAGCGCCTGCTGCGCATGCTGGGCGCGGCGCGCTGGCCTGCGCGCTACCTGCAAACCCACCCCGGCGTGATCGACGAACTGGCCAGCAGCGCCATGCTCACCGAGCGCTTTGACGCCACCAGTTTTGAGGCCGAAATCAACCACCGCTTAAACGCCCTCACGGCCAGCGGCGAAGACGACGACGAGACCCTGCTCAATCTGCTGCGCCGCGCCCACCACGCCGAGGTGTTTCGCACCCTGGCGCGCGACATTGAGGGCCAGCTCACGGTCGAGCAAGTGGCCGACGACCTGAGCGCCCTGGCCGAAGCCATTTTGCGCACCACCACCGCCTGGTGCTGGGCGCGCCTGAAAACCCGCCACCGCGAGCTGCCGCAACTCGCCATCATTGCCTACGGCAAGTTAGGCGGCAAAGAGCTGGGCTACGGCAGCGACCTGGACATTGTGTTTGTCTACGACGACGAGGACGAGCGCGCGGGCGAAATCTACGGCGCCCTGGTGCGCAAGCTGATCAACTGGCTGACCGTCAAAACCAGCGAAGGCGACCTCTATGAGATCGACACCGCGCTGCGCCCCAACGGCAACGCCGGCCTCTTGGTAACCCCCCTGAGCGCCTACGCCAACTACCAGCAACAACGCGGCTCCAACACCGCCTGGACCTGGGAACACCAGGCCATCACCCGCGCCCGCTGCGTGCTGGGCAGCCCATCCATGCAAGCGCGCTTTGACGCGGTGCGCGAGGCCGTGATTGCCAGCCCGCGCGACCCTGCGGCCCTGCACGACGAGATTGCCGCCATGCGCGCCAAGGTGCGCGCCGCGCACCGCGACAAAGACGGCGTGTTTGACGTCAAACACAGCCCCGGCGGCATGGTGGACATGGAGTTTGCGGTGCAGTTTTTGGTGCTGGCCCACAGCGCCACGCACCCGGCGCTGCGCGCCAATGTGGGCAACATCGCCCTGCTGCAGCGCGCCCAGGACTGCGGCCTGCTGAAGGCCCCGATTGGAAGTGAGGCGGCGCAGGCTTACCGCAGCCTGCGCCAAATACAGCACCGCGCCCGCCTCAATGAAGAGGCCACCGAAGTGGCCTTGGGCGCTGTGCCTCAGGAGCGTGCGGCGGGGCTGGCGCTGTGGGGGGCGGTCTTTGAGGAGGTTTAAAAGGTCAGGGCGGCTTTGATGCTTTCTCGGGCTTGGGTGTTATAGCCATTGGAAACCGTTCTGACCGTGCCAGCCGTTACTTGAAAGCCGGAATACACGTTGTTGTTGAGTTCGTAAAACGCGATGTTAAAAGCGGGACTGTTGTTCGAGGCTGCAGGCAGAACAATGCCATCTTCGGCCACATAGACCTTGACGCCCTGCACCGTTTTGACAGTCCCGTTATAGGGACCGTAGATGATGTCCGGACCGATCAGCTTGTTCTGGGCAATCAAATTGGCAATGGTCGTGTTACTGGCAAAAGGAATGCTTGGGGAACTGACGAAGTAAGTATCGTTGGTGTACCGGATGGTGGTAGTAAGGTAGGCGGCACCGAAGCCCCAAACCGCACCCGGCTTGGTTAAGGCTGGATTGATGTAGATCGCGGCGGGCAGTAAACCTGTCCTTTGGCCTGCGTCGGACACGATAGGGCCTGTCAAGGGCGTGATAGTCATCTGGGTGGCTGCCAATGAAGGGAGACGATGCATCAAGTCTTCGCTCAGAGGTGTATCGACTACCTCGCCGTTCGAGTAGCTGATTTCGTGCGTTGCGGGCCAGCCTTGTTTGTAAAACCCACCGTCTACAAGGTACCAATCCCCGGTTTGCGATGTTGGGAGCCCCAACGGGGTAAGCGTCAGATCGGTACGCGCCGCTTCGATAACACGCTGCGCGCCAGTACTTGGCGACTTAGAAAGTGAAGTTGCGGTATCGTAAAAATAGTAGCTTGAGCCTGCAACGGGAACACCGGTAAACGGCAGGTTGCTAGCCGGGCTGTATAAGATGCTAGGACTGAGGTAGAGGCTCTCAAAAGTGGCCTGCGTCTGACTTAAGCCGTCGCCACCCCCACCACAAGCAGTCAACACACAGGCACTCAACGCCAAAATTCCAATGCGCATATCTATGTCTCCAATCGGATTAAAGTGAATTGCTGGTTGAGAATGTAAAGACAGTGCGCTTTCACTTTCGCCAAATGAAAATGCGGCATCAGTAAATATTGTTTTTTCTGGCATTTAATTGGGATTAACGGTTCTTTTCCCGTCAAAAAACCATTGAAATATTGAATTTGTCATCTTTTGCCAGCGAAAATGATTTCATGAAATTTGCCAGTTACAACGACGGATCGCGCGACGGGCAGTTGGTCCTTGTCTCGCGCGACCTTAGCCAGGCGGTGTACCCGTCGCACATTGCCAACCGTCTACAGCAGGTGCTCGACGACTGGAACTACCTCAGCCCTCAGCTGCAAGACCTGTCGGACCAGCTCAATGCTGGGCGGGCGCGCCACGCCTTTGCCTTTAACCCGGCGCAGTGCCTGGCGCCTTTTCCACGCGCCTACCAGTGGGCGCATGGCGGCGCTTATGCCAGCCATGGCGAGCTGCTGCGGCAAGCGGCGGCGTTACAAACTGGCGCGGGTCAAGAACCACGCGCGGCAAATGACGGGCCTGCGCAGCCCCTGGTGCAGGCCAGCAGCGACGCTTTTTTGGCGCCGCACGCACCCATCGTTTGCGGCCATGCGGCGCTGGAGCTGGACTTTTCCGCCGAACTGGCCGTGGCCACCAGTGATATTCCCCAAGCCTGCACGCCCGAACGCGCACTGGACGGCGTGCGTTTGCTGCTGCTGGCCAACAGTTTGCAACTGCGTGCGCAGCACAACGCCGATGCGGGTGCCGCGTTTGCGCCGGTGGCTGTCACCCCTGACGAGCTGGGCGAAGCCTGGCGCAAGGGCCGGGTGAACTTGGCGCTGCAAACCAGCTGGAATGGCCGCAAAGTGGGTTTGTGCGACGCGGGCGCCGACATGACGCTGCATTTTGGCCAGCAAATTGCCCAGCTGGCGCGGCACCGCCCGCTGCGCGCGGGCACGCTGGTGGGCAGCGGCACCGTGAGCAGCCCGGCGCGCGGACGCGAAGGCAAAAAGGCGGCTCAAGAGCAGCCCGACTGGCCCAAAGGCTACCACTGCATCGCCGAGAAGCGCGCCATGGAAGTGTTGCAAAACGGGCAGGTCAGCACCAGCTACCTGCGCGCGGGCGACACGGTGGAAATCGAGGTCAAAGGCCAGGATGGCCGCAGCCTGTTTGGCGCCATCGCGCAAGAGGTGGTGGCACCGGGCAGCGCGGACTAGCTCCGAACTTTCACGCAGGTGCGCAGCACCTCAATCATGAAAGTTCTTTCACATTAATCAATTCCTCAGACCAGGGTGGCGCGCAGTTCCTGCTCGATCACCCACAACCGGTCCTGGCCCCAATGGCCGGGATTGTTGTCAACGCGAAACGAGGGCACGCCCCACAGTTCCATCGCCAGTAATTCCTCGCGGTTGCCACCCGCCACGGCGCGCCAAGATGGGTCGGGTAAGGCGGTTTGCACCCAGGCGGCATCGAAGCCAGCGCGCGCTGCAATCGCATTCAGGCCAGCGTCGTTGCCCGCGTCCAAGCCGTCCGCCCATACGCCCTGCAAAAAGGACGCGGCAAATTCCACGCCTTTGCCTGCCGCAATAGCGCGGCTTAAGAGCGCGTAGCCGCGTTCCACCGGCTTGCCTACCGGGTCCACCACCTTGCCAAAGGGCATGCCAAGGCGCTGCGCCTCGCGCGCCACGTCGGTGACGATGTACAGGCGCTTTTCTACCGGCACCGGCAGGCCGCGCATCACCATGGGCAGCACAAAGCGCAGGCGCAGCGTGGCGCCGTAGTGCGCGGTCAGGGCGCGCACCCGGGGCAGCGCCAGGTAGGTGTAAGGGCTGCGAAATGACAGAAAGTAATCCAGTGTGGTGCCGGGTGCGGCGCGCCGGCCGTGCAGGGGAGCGAGCGTCACCTCGCGCGCCGGGGCGATCAAGGGTGCAGCCGGGTCGCGGCACAGACCTTCGTCGCGCAAGCGTGCTTCCAGAAAGTGCAAGCGGTCCAGGCCCCAGTACCACTCGCCCGCATAAAAAAAGGTGGCACCCAGGTAATGGCCCCGGCGTTTGCGCAAGGCATCGCCTTCGGTCTTGGCAGCAGCCGCGTGCTGCAAGGCGGCGGCAGAGGGGGTGTCGATTGCGCTGGCATTGCCGTCCGACTGCCACAGCGTGGCGCTGATGGCAGCGGCTTGGGCCACGAACGCATTGGCGTCCAGCACTTGGGCAAAGGCCGCTTCTGCGGCTTGCACCGCCGCAGCGTTTGGCAAGCTGCCATTTGGAGCATGCGGCGCTTGCAAGCCAAAAGCCTGCGCCAGCGTGGCGGCGTCGCGTAACGACCAGTGCGCCAGGCGCGCGCGCTCTGGCGCCGCGCTGTCTTGCGGCGGGCTCACCAGGTGGGGCAAGAGCGTGATCTGGTAATGGGTGGCCAGGCGCGCCAAAACTTGCGCGCACAGGTGGCTGTACGGGTCATCCGCTTGGTGAAAGTAATGCACCTGGGCGGTAGCGCCGGTCAGCCGGCGCCACCAGTCGGCGCGCGCCCGGCGTGCGCGGCGCAGCCCCGGGTGGGTGTAAAGCTGGGTGAGACTGCGGGCGATCGCGGTTTTAAGGGCACTCATGGCGGGCGGGCTCCGGGGAGGTTACGGTAAGTGACGCGCAATGGGTCTTTGGTGCGCGGTGTGTCTGGGCGGTTTGTTCACTGATTGCCGAGCGTGCCAGCCTAGCGGCCCATGATTTGCAGTGCAAAGGTCTTGGCGCCGCGCAGCATCATCTCAATGGCCACCGACACCAGTACCAGGCCCATCAGACGCTCCACCGCCACCACCAGGCGGCTGCCGATGAGGCGTTGGATGCGCTCGGCCGACACCAGCACCACGGCGCTGATCAGCATGGTGACGCACAAGGCTGCAATCCACTCGAGGCGCCGCTCAGGCTGCTGCGACACCAACAGCAGCACGGTGGCCAGCGCGGAAGGTCCGGCGATGGCGGGCACCGCCAGCGGCACGATGAGCGGCTCTTCAAAAATCTCGGCCTCCAGGGTGGCCGCCGGCGGGAATACCATGCGCAGCGCGATCAAAAACAAAATCACGCCACCGCCGATTTGCAGGGACAGTTCGCTCAAATTCATGACGCGCAAAAAGCCTTCGCCGACGAACATAAACGTCAGTAGCAAGAAAAACGCAATCAGGATTTCGCGCAAAATGACCCGCGCCCGCCGTTCGGGCGCCACGTGTTTGAGCGCATTGGCAAACACTGGAATATTGCCCACCGGATCGGTAATCAGCACCAGCAAAATGGTGGCCGAGGCGAAGGTGTAATTCATCACGGCATGTACAGCGTGTCCAGGCTGGCAAAGCCTTTAACCTCGATAGGGTTGCCCGAGGGGTCGAGAAAAAACATGGTCCACTGCTCGCCGCTCTGACCGGCAAAGCGGATTTGTGGCTCCATGACAAAGTCCACCCGCGCGGCCTGCAGCCGCTGCGCCAGCGCCTGCCAGTCGGGCAGCGCCAGCACCAGGCCAAAGTGCGGCATGGGTACCAGCGTATCGCCTACTTGGCCAGTACGGGTGGTGGGAAAAGGCGTGCCCAAGTGAAAGGACAGCTGGTGACCAAAAAAATCGAAGTCCACCCAACTGTCAGTGCTGCGGCCCTCGGTGCAACCCATCACACCCCCGTAAAACTGGCGTGTGGCCTGAAGGTCGTGGACGTGAACTGAGAGGTGAAACAGGCTTTGCATGGCCGCAGGATAGCAGGGCCCCGGCTGCCATAATCGATCCTTATGTCGCTTTTGCACACCCTTCGCACCACCGGCCTGCTGGCGCGCGCCGTGCTGGTCTGGTGGTGCCTGGTACTGGGACTGGCAGCTGCGGCACCGCTGGCGCAAGCGCAGGGCAGCCGCATGGTGTGCTCGGCCTCGGGCATGGTCATGCTGGTGGATTTGGAGTCTGGCGCTCCGGTCGGTCAAGCGTCCCATGGACTGGATTGCGCGCTCTGCTTGGTGACCGGCGCGCCACCGCCGAAGGAACGCACCGATTTTTCCGTTTTAACCATCCCCCAGGCACGCATCGCCAATGTGGGGCCCAACGCACCCGCTTGGCGCAGTGCGGCGCCGCCGCCCGGACGCGGACCTCCAGCGCAGACCTGACCGCGCGGCTGGCCGGAACCGGCTCAGCCCTGGCCGCGGTGGGTGTGGCGCTACAGCCAGACTGTGGCTTGCTCTTACCCGCGCAACCCCCGTCCTGTTCCCCGAGCGCTGCCACGCAGCTATCGGGGGTGAACCGTTTGATCCGGCTGCGCGTGCGCCGCCTGCTTGTTGAAGACCCTTATGAAATCCTACTTTTCCGCCTTTTTCGCCACCGCCACCGCCTTGTGCCTGAGCGCCCCAAGCTTTGCCCACGTTGTCTTGCAAGACGGTGCGGCCGCTGCCAACTCCAGCTACCGCGCCACCTTTCGCGTGGGCCACGGCTGCGACGAGCAAGCGACCACGGCCCTTCGTGTGACCATTCCGGCCGGCTTTAATGGCGCCCAACCCATGCCCAAAGCGGGCTGGACGCTGAGCACCAAAGTCGGTCCCCTGCCCGTACCCTACGAGAGCCATGGCAAAAAATACACCGAGGGTGTGCTGGAAATCACCTGGACCGCCAACGGCCCTGAGTACGCCTTGCCTGCGGCCTACTACGACGAGTTCGTGCTGCGCGGAACGACCCCCTCCAAACCAGGGCCGCTCTGGTTCAAGGTGCTGCAAAGCTGCGCCCAAGGCGCTAACGACTGGGCCGAGCTGCCTGCCAGCGGCACGTCGACCAAAGGCTTGAGGTCGCCCGCAGCGCTGCTTGAAGTGCTGGACGTGCAGGCTGCTGGTGCCCATGCCCATTAGCCCCTCAGCGTGATTTTTCCAACCCCCGTTTTTTGGAGTTCCTATGCATAGCAAATTTTCCCTCCCCATCGTTTTGGCTGCCACCTTGTGGACGGGCCAAGCCCTGGCCCAAAACGTCGAAGTGAAAGACGCCTGGGCGCGCGCCACCGTGCAAGGCCAAAAGGCCAGCGGCGCGTTCATGACGCTCACCGCCAAAGCCGACACCAATTTGGTGGGCGCCGCCAGCAGCGTGGCCGGTGTAGCCCAGGTGCACGAAATGAAGATGGACGGCAACACCATGCAAATGCGCGCCCTGCCCGAAGGCTTGCGCCTGCCGGCCGGCAAAGCCGTAGCGCTCAAGCCCGGCAGTTTTCACCTGATGCTGATGGACCTGAAAGTGCCTTTGCAAAAAGACACCACTATTCCTGTCACGCTGCGTTTCAAAGACGCCAAGGGCGTGGAAAGCATGCTAGAGATCAAGGTGCCAGTGGCAACCGGCGCCCCGGGCGCGCCCAGCGGCGATGCAGGCGCGCACCAACACGGCATGCACGACGCGCCGGCGAAGCCCTGAGCGCGCGCCAGCGTAGGCGCCCCACGCTTGCACTGGCGTCGATTCTGCGTTTTGCTGTTTGAATTTTTTGCTGATACCCACCAGCTTTAGGCCATGCCTGAGACGTCGCGCCTAACTTTCACGTTACGCCGCCTGCGCGCGCGTGCCATCGCCTGGCTGGTAATAGGACTGGTGGCTTTTGCCATGCTGGCGCCCACGGTGACACAGGCGTTGGTGCCCACGTCCGACCACGGTATGGAGGTATGTACCAGCAGCGGCCCGCGCACCGTGTCGTTGGACACCACGGGCGACCGGGTGGCAGCCGACGCCCTTGCCCGTGCACCCGCACCTGGCATCGGCTCGCCTGCGGACGCACCCCAGCCTGGCGCCCTCGCGGGCATGCACTGCCCACTGTGCATGCTGTCCCATGGCGGGTTGGCGCCACCTCCAGCGCAAGCACGTTTTGCGCTGGCGCTGGCATTGGTGCCCTCGATGCCTTGGGCGCCGCAAGCCGCGCCGGTGTGCGGCGCCCACCAATGGGCCGCCGCGCCGCGCGGACCGCCACCGCTCGCCTGACCCCCCTCACCCTGCGCGCGCCTTGGCGCGCACTGGGGTATGTCGTTCCGCTTGCACCTGGGTTGCGCCCCGCGCGCCGAGGTGGCTTGCGGCCACAGGCTTTTTTTATGTTGTGTTGCTATGAAAAAAACCCACTTGGCGCTGGCACTGGCCGTCGCTTTTCCCTTGTCTTTTGCACTTTCGGCTGCGGCCCAAACCCCAGTGGCCCAAACCGACCCTGCCACCGAGGACACGCCCGTCAAATCCTTGGGCATGGTCACGATTACCGGCGGGCGCCCGACTTCGCTGCCCACGCAAATTCCCACCACGATCGAGGGCGTAACACGCACGCAAATAGAGCAAACCATCAACGCCACCGACAGCGAGGACGTGCTCAAGTACTTCCCCAGCCTGGTGGTGCGCCGGCGCTACATTGGCGACTACAACCACGCGGTGCTGTCAAGCCGCGCCTCGGGCACGGGCAACAGCGCGCGCTCGGCGGTGTATGCCGACGGCATATTGCTGTCCAACTACCTGGGCAACGGCGCCACCTACGCGCCGCGCTGGGGCATGGTCACGCCCGAAGAGATAGAGCGCGCCGATGTGATGTACGGCCCGTTTTCTGCCGCCTACCCCGGCAACTCGGCCGGCGCCATCGTGGACTATGTGACGCGCATGCCCACGCGCTTCGAAGGCCACGCAAAAATCGTCGCCTCGCAGCAAAACTTTGACCTCTACAACACCCACGAGACCTACCAGGCCAACCAGGCCAGCGCCTCGCTGGGCAGCAAAAGTGGCGACTGGGCCTGGTGGCTCAGCCTGAACCGCACCGACAGCCAGGGCCAGCCGCTGGTGTTTGCTACCAAAGCCATTTCCACCACCGCACCCGGCAGCAACCCGGTGGCCACGGGCGCGGTCTATGGCCTGGACAAGACCAACGTGCCTTGGAACATTCTGGGCACCAACACCCAATACCACACGGTGCAAGACCACGCCAAGCTCAAGCTGGCCTATGACATTTCACCCACGGTGCGCGCCAGCTACCTGCTGGGCAACTGGAAAAACACTGCCGACGGCACGCCCAAAAGCTATTTGACCGACGCCTCTGGCGCAGCCATTTACAGCGGCAATTACGCCATCAACGGCCAGACCTATTCCGTCACCAACGTGTTTAACGCCACCAAGGAAAACCTGGACCACTGGATGCACGGCCTGTCGGTCAAAAGCAATACCAAAAGCACCTGGGACTGGGAGTTGGCCGCCAGCCAGCTTGAC
>CANFWT010000061.1 GCA_947450895.1 Comamonadaceae bacterium
CTGAAGGTGCATTACACGGCCGAGTTTTTCTGCGCCAACATGACGGTGGAGATGGACGACACCGACAAGCTCAAGGTCTTGTTTGAAGACGCCGCCAAATTCAACATCGACTTTGAGCCGCCCAACGTCAACCGGGGCGTCCACCGCTTTGAGCCCATCTCTGACCGGCAAATCCGCTATGGCCTGGGCGCCATCAAAGGCACGGGCCAGCAAGCCATTGAGGCCATCGTGGCCGCGCGCGAAGGCCGTGGCCCCACGGCAGAGGCCGGGCCGTTTACCAGCCTGTTTGACTTCTGCCGCCGCGTGGAGCGCAGCCGCATGAACAAGCGCTGCCTGGAGGCGCTGATCAAAGCCGGCGCCTTTGACACGCTAGAACTCAACCGCGCCGCCTTGGTGGCCTCCGTGGACCGCGCCTTTGACTTTGCCGCCGCAGCCAGCGCCAACGTCAACCAGGCCGGCCTGTTTGACATGGGCGGCGAGGACGACCATGGCTCCAGCACCCAAGAGCCCGACTTGGTGGCCACCATTCCCTGGGGCGTGAAAGAGCGCCTCACCCAAGAAAAAACCGCCCTGGGCTTTTACCTCTCGGGCCATTTGTTTGACGAAGTGGCGCTTGAAGTGCGCCGCTTTGCCAAGCGCCCCATCGAAGAGCTGCTAGAAACCCGCGAGCCCCAGTTGCTGGCGGGCATCATCACCGACCTGCGCGTTATCAATGGTCAGCGTGGCAAGCTGGCGCTGTTCAAGCTGGACGACAAGAGTGCCACCATCGAGGCGCGCGCCGACGAGGCGCTGATCAACGCGCACAAAAACCTGCTCAAGGACGACACCCTGGTCATTGCCATGGGCAAGGCGCAAACTGACCGCTTCTCGGGTGGCATGCAGTTCACCATCACCCAGCTTTGGGACCTGGAGCAAGCCCGCTGCCGCTTTGGCCGCTACCTGCGCGTGGCGCTGAAAGCCGACGCCAACAGCCCCGGCCCCGACGTGGCCCAGCTGCTGCGCGAGTTTCCGGCCCAGCGCGAGATGACCGAACAGGGCGAACTTGTGCGTGGCCTGCTGGTGCGCTTTGCACTGGAGCGCCTGCCCGGCGCACCCGGCGCATCGGCAGATGCATCAGCCGACGCGCTTCAAAGCGAGGAGGGTGCCTACGCCGAACTGCAACTCAGCGACGCCGCCCGCTTCTACCCCAGCGACGCCGCCCTGGCCCGCTGGCGCTCGCAGGCGGACGCGGGGCGGGCGGTGATTGCGTACGAGTGAGGGGGTTGGGATTACCGCAGCCGGTTTACCGTGGTGATTCCCGATTCAGCTGGCACGCCAAGGCCGGGTTCAAAACTGGTCTGCGACTGCTGAAAACCGACATTTCACACGCCCTGTCGCATCAAACCACGAAAACGGCGGTGTTTTTGATGGCTAGCCAAGGTTCGAGGATAGCGAGCAGTTCCGCGGGCTTAGTGCCGCTACCGTCGACGTCGAACCATAAATTGCCGGTTCGGCTGTCGTAAGCGATACGGTCATCGAGATCCATCGCATGGGCGCCCACGCCGCTGACGAATTGAGACGCGCTGACCATGCCTTTGGAGAGGCCGCTCACAAGCCTGAAATCCAGCTCGATACGGTCTGTTCCGGCAAGGAAGTCGCAGATTCGGTCGGCGTTAGAGGTGCCGGTGCCCCCAGTGATACGAAACGTGTCTGCGCCTGCACCGCCTGTCAGGGTGTCTGCGCCTGCGCCGCCGATGAGCAAATCGTCCCCTTGGCCGCCGTACAACTTGTCTTTTCCGCTTCCGCCGCTCAACGTGTCGTTGAACTTTGATCCCGTCAGGGTGGCGGCGCTTGAAGCTGTAACGGTCCATCCATTTCCTGAGACCACGGCGGTCAAATCTACGGCCATGCCCGAGGTGATTAAATTGCTAGCGCCGTCGTTGTGCGTTTCTGCCGTCGCCGTCCAACTGGATTTGAGGGTGGCAGAAACCGAAGCACCAGCGGAAACCACGAGAACATCGGCCCCTCCAGTTCCCAAGTCGGTGATAACGTCCGCCCCCTTGTTGACGATAAAGCGGTCTGCACCGTCTCCACCGGTGAGCGTGTCGTTCCCGTCGTCGCCGGTCAAGGTGTCAGCGCCCGCGTCGCCGGCCAAGATGTCGTTGCCCGTGCCACCGTTCAAGGTGTCGTTTCCCGCGCCTGCGCTGAGCGTGTCGTTTCCTGCCCCTCCGTCTAGGCGGTTGGCCGCGCCGTTGCCCGTGATGGTGTCTGCACCGCTTCCGCCGATGGCGTTTTCTACGGTGACACCGTGCGCGATGGTGAAGCCCCCTGCGATTCCATTGACGCGGCTGATATACCCGCCCGCACTGGTGCCTGTCAGCGGCGCATCACGGAGATCAATCGTGGCAGATCGCGCCGAACCAGCGTTGCTGATGGTGTCTGTACCGGCGCAGTCCCAAATGCACTGCCATCCGGTGCCTACGGAGTTCGCGGACGGCAAGGCATAAGTGTCAGAACCTTGATGGAAAGTGGTGTTTGCGCCGTAGATGGCCTGCAGGGCGGCCACGTCGAAGGCCATAGGGGTGTAAGGGTGGCCAAAATCCGGATTTGCCGGCTGTCCAACCCAACCGTCGTTGTAGGACATGACGGTAAATATGGCTTGATTGAGCTTATTGGTACCAAGGCTTGCCGAATCCGTAACACCAGGAAAGTTCGTCGCGTCCTGGTTGTTGCCTCCATCATGGGGATGGGCCAGACCTACACCGTGCCCGATTTCGTGTAGCACCATGTCGAAGCCTGCCCCGCCCTGCGCCATCGACAGGGTGGTGTTTGCATCGAAGATCCCTGTTGAAGGCGAGGCCGACCCATTGGGAAAGGAGTTTTGGCCTTGGATGATCGAGCTTGTGTCGGTGCTGGTCACCGACCAATAAGCCTGATCAACCCGGTAAACCAGCCAATCCGCGGCGCTTGGGTCGCTGGAGAACTGGAAGCTAATGTTGCAAACATTGCTGTAGGCAGCAAACAATGATTTGAAAGCCCCGCTTCTGGTCGGATCCCACTCGAGTGGCGTTATTTGGTTGCCAGCGGAATCAGCGATCGGGTTGCTTGCCAACGCGTAAGTGATGGGACTGGACCGAGACTGGATCCATTGGCAACCGTCGATCAGGGAATCAAGGTACACGTTGCCGTAACCTGAACTTTTTACGTCATTACTTTGAGTCGCCATGGGTCACCTTGGTTTGCAGTTAAATAAATCAATGCATCTTCCGAGAGAATAAATTTTATTGGTATTTTTACAAAAATCATCCATTGTTTGCCTGAAGATTTCTTCTCAACGCGGTGTGAACTGGGTAGATATCTGGCGGCTTTTCGGTTTGGCGGTAGGCGTTGCCAATACAGGTCCCAGTATTGCGAATCTAAATGAGATACACTCTCATTTAGATTTTCACCGGAGCGTCTGCCTATGTCCCCCACCCAGTTGCTGTCTGACCTGCCCAATGGCGCGCACGCCGTGGTGGCGCGCTTGGCGCCCGGTGCCAGTGCGGTGCAAACGGCCACGGCGCAACGCTTGGGCGAGTTGGGCTTTATCGCGGGCGAGCCGGTGCAGATGCTGCGCCGGGGGCCGGGCGGGCGTGAGCCGCTGGCGGTGCAGATTGGCGACACCCAGTTTGCCCTGCGCCTGCTGGAAGCGCAGTGCGTGGAAGTTGAACTTTTGTGAGCACCCCCGCCATGCAAAACGCCGCCCTCAGCCCATCCGCCCCCGCCACCATCGCACTGGTGGGCAACCCCAATTGCGGCAAGACCGCCTTGTTTAACCTGCTAACCGGCGCGCGCCAAAAGGTGGCCAATTACGCTGGCGTTACCGTGGAGCGCAAGGTGGGCGCGGCGCGCCTGCCCGATGGCCAGCGCATGTCGGTGGTCGATTTGCCCGGCTCCTACAGCCTGACCCCGGCTACGCCCGATGAGCAGGTGATGCTGGACGTGCTGCAGGGCCGCCGCGCCGGTGAGGACGCGCCCGACGCCATCGTGGCCGTGGTGGACGCCACCAACTTGCGCATGAACCTGCGCCTGGTGTTGGAGTTGCAGCGCCTGGGCAAGCCGATGGTGGTGGCGCTGAACATGGCCGATGTGGCGCGCGCCCATGGGCTGGACATTGACGTGGCGCGCCTCCAAGCCGAGTTGGGCTGCCCGGTGGTGGAAACTGTGGCGGTGCAGCACAACGGCCACGCCGCGCTGCTGCAGCAACTGCAAACCTTGCTGGCGGCGCACGCCGCCGCCACAGACGCGCCCACGCCACAAGCCCCCGACGCCAGCCCGCGCAGCGCCGCCGATTTGCAGCGCGAGGTGCGGCGCATTCTGACGCTGGTCGCACCCAATGCGCCGCGCCTGGGGCGCTTTCAGCACCGCATTGACGCCGTGGCCATGCACCCGGTGTGGGGTTTGCTGGTGCTGGCGGCGGTGTTATTTTTGATTTTTCAGGCGGTTTTCTCGTGGGCCACTATGCCCATGGACTTGATCAAAGAAGCCATGGCCGCCGTGGGCGAATGGATCAACGGCGCCATGGCGGACGGCCCGCTGCGCAGCCTGCTGGTGGACGGCGTGGTGGCCGGGGTGGGCGGCGTGCTGGTGTTTTTGCCGCAGATTTTGATTTTGTTCTTCTTCATCTTGCTGCTTGAAGACTCGGGCTATCTGCCACGCGCCGCGTTTTTGCTCGACAACCTGATGGGCCGGGTGGGGCTGTCGGGGCGGGCGTTCATCCCCTTGCTCAGCAGTTTTGCCTGCGCCATTCCCGGCATCATGGCCACGCGCACCATTGCCAACTGGCGCGACCGTCTCGCCACCATCATGGTGGCGCCGTTAATGACGTGCTCGGCGCGCCTGCCGGTGTATGCACTGCTAATAGGCGCCTTTGTGCCCGAGCGCAGCGTGGCGGGCTTGAGTTTGCGGGGGCTTACCTTGTTCGGCCTGTACGTGGCCGGTGTGGTGTCGGCCATGGCGGTGGCCTGGGTGTTCAAGCGGGTGTGGATGAAGTCGGCCTACCAGCCGCTGATGCTGGAGCTGCCACCCTACCGCGCGCCCAGCCTGCGCAACCTGGCGCAAGGCCTGTGGGAGCGTGCACGCATCTTTTTGCGCCGGGTGGGCGGCATTATTTTTTCCTTGATGGTGGTGCTGTGGTTTTTATCCACCTACCCCTCGCCGCCCGCAGGTTGGGACCTGTCGCAAGGCCCGGCCATCCAGTACAGCGCCGCCGGCATGTTGGGCCACGCACTGCAATATGTGTTCGCGCCCATAGGCTTTAACTGGCAAATCTCCATCGCCCTGGTGCCCGGCATGGCCGCGCGCGAGGTGGCGGTGGGCGCTTTGGGCACGGTGTATTCGCTATCTGCCGCAGGCAGCGGCGTGGCCGACGCGCTGTCGCCGGTGATTGCCCAGGGTTGGTCGCTGGCTACGGCCTATTCGCTGCTGGCGTGGTTTGTGTTTGCGCCGCAGTGCCTGAGCACGCTGGCTGTGGTGCGGCGCGAGACCAATTCGTGGCGCTATCCCCTGCTCATGGCGGGCTATTTGTTTGGCCTGGCCTATGCGGCGTCCTTTATCACCTACCGCCTGACCTTGTGGTTGGGTACCTGAACCGGAGCCCGCTGCCATGAACCTCCAATCGCTGACCGTGGCCCTGCTCGTGGCGCTGAGCTTTGCCTACGCCGCCTGGAGGCTCATGCCCCAAGCCCTGCGCGCCGCGCTGGCGCGCGGTTTGCTGCGCTTGCCGCTTTCCGCGTCACTGCGCCAAGGCCTGCTGGCAGCAGCCAATACCGGCACGGGTTGCGGTTGCGACGGGTGTGACAAGGCTCCAGCGTCGGCAGTCAAACGTGTAAGCCCAACGCAGTCCGCGCGGGTGCAGCCCTTGGTATTTCATCCACGCCGGCCGAAGTAGGAGAGGTTGGGCGCCGCCCCCAACCTGATTCCTTGGCTAGCGAGGCTTGGGCTCCAGGGCGATCGTCATAGGCGAGGGCACGCGGCCGTTTTCGTCGCGCGGCAGCTTGGCGGTTTTTAGGATGGCGTTGTAGGCCGTTTCATCCCAGTAGGGGTTGCCGCTTGTTTTTCGCAGCTTGGCGCTCATCACATTGCCGCTGGGGTCGGTGTAGACGTCGTATTCCACCGACGGGTTGCCCGCCACTTCCTTGAGCTGGGTGATATTGGGCCGAATCGCAGCGACAATTTTTGCGCCGTAGCTGGCCGATGGCCCCGCGCTTTGGGCGGCCGTACCGCTGGAATTGGCCTCGCCATTGCCCACCGCGGCTCTTGCGAGCCCCAAAGCGCGGTCGGTCTGCTCTTTGACCCGCTGGGCGCTTTGGGCTTCGTCCAGCTTGGCTTGTTCTAGCTCCTTTTTATGCAGTGCTTCGGCGGCTTGTTCTTCTTTCAGGCGCTTGTCTTTTTTCAGCTTTTCGTCTTTGAGTTTGGCAGACCTCTCTTGCTCGGCCCGCAATTTTTCCGCTTCAGCCGTGCGCTTTTTCTTTTGATCGGCTTTGTCCTTTTCCAGCTTGAGTGCGGCCTGTTGCTTGGCCTGTGCCAGGTCCTGCTGTTTCTTGGCGTCTTGCAGCGCCTTTTTCTTTTCCACTGCAATGTCGGCGGGTTTGGGCGGCTCGGGAGCCTCTGGCTTGGGGGGCGGGGGTGCGGGTTGGGGTGGTGCAGGTGTTTGGGTGGGCTCGACCACCGGCTCTGCGGGCTGCGGCTCGGGCGCTGGGGGCGCGGCCTCTACGGGCACCTTGGCCCACAGTTCGGCCGCAAAGGTCACCGGTTCTGGCGCGCTTTGGTGCCATTGCACCGCGAACGACAGCGCCAGCACCAGCACAGCATGCGCCAGCAAGGCCAGTGCCACCGAGCGCCCCAGGCCAGGCGTGGGAGGCGGCATAAACGCCGCGCGGGCGGGAGCCTGGGCCATGGTGCGGGTCAATCCGCCAGTTGTACCGACAGGCCAATGCGCGCAATACCCGCGCGCTGCAAGGTGTCCATGACCTTGACCACGCGCTCGTACTGCACGGTTTTGTCGGCGCTGATCACCACAGCGGTGTTGGCCGCCGGATTGCCGTCGCCCAGGTTTTGTGCCTTGCGAACGGCGGTGGCCAAGGTGTCCAGGGTTACAGGCGCGCTGTGGTCTTGGGCTTTGAGTTCAAGCCCGTCGTTTTTGCCCACCACCACCTGCACCACCACATCGGGCTGCTTGGACGCTTTACCCACGCTGGGCAGGTCCACCACGCTGGGCGTAATCAGCGGCGCGGTGACCATGAAGATGATCAGCAGCACCAGCATCACGTCGATGAAGGGCACCATATTGGGCTCGCTGATGGTGCGCCGGCCGCGGCCACGGGAACTCACTGCAGGCATGAAAGTCTCCTTTGGTGGTCTGGGGTGTGGGGATGTCCGGGGGGCGCAACTCAGCGCGGCGCCGCAGGGCTGGCCTGGGCGCTGACATTGCGCTGCAGGATGTTGGAAAACTCTTCAATAAATGTTTCGTGCTGGATGGCGATGCGGTCAATGTCGCGCGCAAAGCGGTTGTAGGCAATCACCGCCGGAATGGCGGCAAACAGGCCAATGGCCGTAGCCACCAGCGACTCGGCAATGCCGGGCGCCACGGTGGCCAATGTGACTTGCTGCAAAGACGCCAGGCCGGTAAACGCATGCATGATGCCCCACACCGTGCCAAACAAGCCCACATAGGGCGACACTGAGCCGACCGAGGCCAAGAAGGACAGATTGACTTCGACCTCGTCCATTTCGCGCTGAAAACTCGCGCGCATGGCGCGGCGGGCGCCGTCCATCAGCGTGCCCACGTCGCTGACGCGGCGCTCGCGCAGCTTTTGGAATTCGCGCATGCCGCTGGCAAAAATGCGCTCCATCGGACCGGAGGTCTTGGCCTTGGCCGCCGCCGCCGTCAAAAGCTCATTGAGGCTGGCGCCCGACCAGAACTCTTTCTCAAACGCCTCGTTGTGCGCCTTGACCCGGCGGATGGCAAACAGCTTGCGAAAAATCGCAGACCAACTCGCCAGCGACACCAGCATCAGCAGCGCCATGACGGTCTGGACGACAAAGCTGGCGTGCAGCACGAGTTGCAGGATATTGAGGTCTTGGTTCATCGTGAAAGCCTTAAGGTGATCTCAAAAAAAGGGGCGCTTCAGGCCAGCATATGGCGCAAACGCGCCACGGCGGTTTGCAGTTGCTCCATGGAACTGGCGGTGCTAAAGCGCACAAATTGTGCCGTCTGGTCCATGCCAAAGTCACGCCCGGGGGTGATGGCCACATGCGCTTGTTGCATCACCGCAAACGAAAAGTCCCAACTGTCTTTGATGCCCAGCCGCGCACACGCCGCCGAACAATCCGCCCAAGCGTAAAACGCGCCGTCCGGCACTACCGGCACGTCCAGGCCCAGGCTTTGCAGGGCGGGCACAAAGTAGTCGCGCCGGGCCTTGAACTCGGCGCGCCGCGCTTCGTACAGCGCGATGCTCTCGGGCTCAAAACAGGCCAGCGCTGCGTGCTGCGCCAGGGTGCTGGGGCAAATAAACAGGTTTTGCGCCAGGCGCTCGATCACCGGCACCAGCGCTTCGGGCACCACCATCCAGCCCAGGCGCCAGCCGGTCATGTTGAAGTACTTGCTAAAACTGTTGATGCTGATGACGGCGTCGTCCAGCGCCAAGGCGGTCTGGCCATAGTGGGCGTCATAGCTCAGGGGCAGATAAATCTCGTCCACCAGCGTCACCCCGCCACGCGCCTGTACCACGGCGTGGATGCGGCGCAGCTCGTCGGGGTCAATCGAACTGCCGGTGGGGTTGGAGGGCGAGGCCAGCAGCACGCCGCGCGTTTTGGGCCCCCAGGCGGCTTCTACCTGCTCCGCGCTGAGCTGAAAACGCTGCTGCGCCGTGGTGGGAATCAACACCGCGCGCCCGTCCGCCGCGCTCACAAAGTGCCGGTTGCAAGGGTAGCTGGGGTCGGGCATGAGCACTTCGTCGCCCGCGTCGATCAGCGCCAGGCAGGCCAGTTGCAGCGCAGCCGACGCACCGGCGGTGACCACAATGCGGCTGGCGGGCACGTTCACGCCGAAGCGGCTGGCGTACCAGGCGCTGATGCGCGCGCGCAGCGCGGGCAGGCCGGTGGCCTGGGTGTACTGGCTGTGGCCTTGGCTGATGGCGCGCAGCGCAGCCTCTTGCACCAGCGGCGGGGCGGTGAAATCGGGCTCGCCGATGTTCAAGAACACCATGGGCGCATCGGTGTGCGCCACGCGGGCGCCCAGCTCAGACGCGGCCTTGGCCACCTCCATCACATAAAACGGCGTGATGTTCTCCGCGCGGCGCGAGATCTTCATGGCCTGCTGGGCCGCTTAGGCAGCGGGGTTGCGGGCGCGGTCGGCCTGCACTTCGGGCCCGCGCAGCGCGGGCGCCAGGCCGTTGAGCACGGCGTTGACGTATTTGTGGCCGTCGGTGCCGCCAAATTCCTTGGCCAGCTCAATGCATTCATTGAGCACCACGCGCCAGGGCACGTCGGGGCAGTGCTGCATCTCATAGACGCCAATCCACATCACTGCATGCTCGACGGGTGAAATCTCGCCCATAGGCCGGTCCATGCGGGTCAGGATCAGGGCGTCCAGCGCATCGGCGTGGTCTATGCAACCGTGCAGCAAAGCGTCAAAGTGTGCGGCGTCGGCCTTGTTGAAGCCCGCCAGGTCGCGCGTGAAGGTGTCAATGTCCGCGGCCGAGTTTTTGCCCACCAGACGCTGGTACAGGGCCTGGAGCGCAAATTCGCGCGCTCGGCTGCGGTTGTTTTTGCTGCCGGCTTTGCGTGCGCCGGTGCTGGTCAGGCCCACACGGGCCTGGCGGGGAGGGCGTTTGGCGGTGCTGGCGGCGGGGGTGTCGGTCATTACAGGTTGTCCAGAAAATTGGCCATCTCTACCGCCACGCGGGCGGCGTCTCGGCCTTTGTCCACCTGGCGGGCCACGGCCTGGGCCATGTCCTCGGTGGTCAGGATCGCGTTGGCGATCGGAATTTGGTAGTCCAGCCCCACGCGCGTTACGCCCGCGCCAGACTCGTTGGCCACCAGTTCAAAGTGGTAGGTTTCACCCCGGATGATGCAGCCCAGTGCCACCAGCGCGTCATAGCTGCCTTTTTCGGCCAGCGCTTGCAAGGCGGTGGGCACTTCCAGAGCGCCGGGCACTGTAAAAAGGTGGATGTCGCGCTCGGCCACACCCAGGGCCAGCAGTTCGTGCTTGCAGGCGGCGGCCAGGGCGTCGGTCACATCGGCGTTAAAACGCGCCTGCACGATGCCTATGCGCAGTTGCTTGCCGTCCATGCGGCTGTCGGTGTCTGCAACTTTGCCTTTGTCTGCGCCAAACATGGGGTGTCCTTCGGGTTGGGGAATGGGTTCAAACCAGGTGAATCAAGCCTTGGGGCTGAGATAGCCCACGGTTTCCAGGCCGTAGCCGGTCAGGCTGGGCATGCGTCGGGGGCTGCCCATGAGCTGCATTTTGTGCACGCCGCAAAGGCGCAGAATTTGCGCGCCCACGCCGTAGGTGCGCAAGTCCATACGGCCACGCTCTGGCGCGTGGGCGGGGCGCGCCGTGCCTTCAAACTGGGCCAGCAGTTGTCCTCCGCTCTCGCCGCAGTTGAGCAACACCACCACGCCACGGCCTTGCTGTGCCACGTGCGCCAGTGCGGCGTCCAGGCTCCAGGAATGCAAAGTGCGACCCGACTCCAGTGCGTCCAGCACCGACAGCGGCTCATGCACCCGGGCGGGCACCACCTCGCCAGCAGCCCATTGGCCTTTGACCAGCGCCAAGTGCACGCCGTGCCCGGTGGTGTCTTGAAACGCGTGGGCGGTGAATTCGCCATAGGCGGTCATAAAAGGGCGGCTACCCTTGCGCTGCACCAGCGAATCGACGCGGCTGCGGTGGGCAATCAGGTCGGCGATGGTGCCGATTTTGAGGCCGTGTTCGGCGGCAAACAGCTGCAAATCGGGCAGGCGCGCCATGGTGCCGTCGTCTTTCATGATCTCGCAGATCACAGAAGCGGGCGAGCAACCGGCCATGGCGGCGAGGTCGCAGCCGGCCTCGGTATGACCTGCGCGCATGAGCACGCCGCCGTCTACCGCCTGCAAGGGAAAAATGTGGCCTGGCTGCACCAGGTCGTCGGCCACCGCGCCCGGGGCCACGGCGGCTTGGACGGTGCGCGCGCGGTCGGCGGCGGATATGCCGGTGGTCACGCCCTCTGCAGCTTCGATCGACACGGTAAACGCCGTGCCTTTTTTGTCGCCGTTGCGCGACGTCATGGGGGGCAATTGCAGCAGCTCGCAGCGCGCGCGGGTGAGGGTCAGGCAAATCAGGCCGCGGCCAAAGCGGGCCATGAAGTTGATGGCCTCAGCGCTCACATGGTCGGCTGCGAGCACCAGGTCGCCCTCGTTTTCGCGGTCTTCTTCGTCCACCAGAATGACGATCTTGCCCGCGCGCATGTCGGCCACGATGTCTTCAACAGGCGAGATGGCCACGGGTTCGATGGTGGGGGTAGGGGCTGACATGGCACAACTTTCGCAAATTCGGGGGGAAATTCAGATGCAATTTCTGCCGCAAGGGGCGGGTCGTGGATTATCGCCGCATTAGGCCCTGCGCCGGTCTGCGCGGGGCCGCACTAGTCGTCGATGGAGGCGCTCCAGCGCGCATTCAGGCCTTTTTGCAGGTCGCGCCGGTCGCGTTTGGTGGGACGGCCGTGCGCTATGGCCAGGGCGGGTTCGGCGTGCAGGCGGCGCTGCTCGGCGGCCTGGGCGCGCTCCAGCACGCTTTGGGCGGTCTCCTCGTACAGCGTCTGCGCCACCGGTGCCGATCCGCGCGTACCGCTGATGCCCAAGACCACCACGGTGCGCTTGACGGCGGCCTGCCACAACACCACGGTGTCGCCCACGCGCACCTCGCGCGAGGGTTTGATGTCATGGCCCGAGATTTGCACCCGGCCTTTGCCCACTTCCTCGGTGGCCAATGAACGGGTTTTGTAAAAGCGGGCGGCCCAAAGCCATTTGTCAATACGAATGCTGTCCATCATGTTTACCAAGGGGGTGGTGGTTTGCGGGTTTCCCCTCGGATTTAGTCATTCAAACCGCCAATTCGGTCGTGCATCATAGGGGGGTCTATCACCCAACTCGGAGATCTGTATGCGTCGTGATCATTTCCTCAAGTCCCTGGCTGCGCTAGCGGCCGCAGGCGCCGTACCTTTAGTCGCCCACGCTGGCGCCAATCTGAAAATGATGATTCCGGCCAACCCCGGTGGCGGCTGGGACGGCACCGGCCGCGAGTTGGGCAAGGCCCTGCTCGACGCCAAGGTGGCCGACACGGTGCAGTACGAAAACAAGGGCGGCGCAGCCGGCGTGATCGGGCTGGCGCAGTTTGTCAACGCCTCCAAAGGCGACCCCAATGCCTTGATCATGACCGGCGCCGTGATGGTGGGCGGCATCATCACCGGCAAGCCGCAGGTGGGCATGGACAAGATCACCCCGATTGCCCGCCTGACCAGCGAGTACAACGTGTTCGTGGTGCCCGCCGATTCGCCCCTCAAGAGCATGAAAGACGTGGTTGAGCAGATGAAAAAAGACCCGGCAAGCGTGAAGTGGGGCGGCGGCTCGCGCGGATCGACCGAGCACATTTGCGCCTCCATGCTCGCCACCAAGGTGGGCGTGGACCCGAAAAAGGTGAATTACGTGGCTTTTCGTGGCGGCGGCGAAGCCACGGCGGCGGTGCTGGGGGGCAATGTGTCGGTGGGCGGCAGCGGCTACAGCGAGTTTGCCGAATACATCAAGGCCGGCAAGATGCGGCCTATCGGCGTCACATCCCCCAAACGCCTGCCCGGTATTGATGTGCCCACGCTCAAAGAGTCCGGTTTCGATGTGGTGCTGGGCAACTGGCGCGCGGTTTATGGCGCCCCGGGCATCACGCCGGAACAGCGTGCTGCGCTGGCCGAGATGGTGGTCAAGGCGACCAAGTCCAAGTCCTGGCTGGAGGCTTTGGAACGCAACGCTTGGACGCCTGCCTTACTGACGGGCAAGGCATTTGACGATTTTGTGGATGACGAATTTGCCAATCTGCGGGGCATCATGCACCTCTCGGGCATGGTTGCATGAGGGCGTTGTCCGACAAGCAGCGCCAAAGCGCCGTCGCCCTGTCTGTGCTGGCTTTGGCTCTCGGGCTGGGTTGGGGTGCAGCCGACATTTCGTCCGAGGCGGGCTACGCTGGCATTGGGCCGAATTTTTTGCCCTGGCTGGTGGCTGGTGGCCTGGCGGTGGTGGCCGTGTTTTTGGGGTTTGAGGCATTCACCGGCGGCTTTCGCGACATGCCAGACCCCCAGGCCTTGGATGCGCCGCCGGTCAGCGCCCCCTGCTGGAGCGGCTTTGTGTGGATGTCGGGCGGCTTGTTGCTCAATGCGGCGTTGATCACCCGCATCGGCTTTGTGTTGAGTTGCGCCCTGTGCTTTGCCTGTGCTGCGCACGGTTTGCGCCAGGCGCAGTCGGGCGCGCGCCAAGGGCTGCGCAGCTGGCTGGTCGATGGCCTAATCGGTTTGCTGATCGCCGTCCCGGTGTACTGGATGTTTACCAAGTTCTTGGCCATTAGCTTGCCCGGACTCACCCAAAGCGGCTGGCTGTGATGGACATCCTGAACCAACTCATGCAGGGCTTTGCCACCGCAGGCACGCCCATCAACCTCTTATGGGCCTTTGTGGGCTGCGCCTTGGGTACTGCGGTGGGCGTGCTGCCCGGCATCGGCCCGGCCACGGCGGTGGCCATGCTGTTGCCCATCACGTCGCAGGTCAACGCCACCGCGTCCATGATCTTTTTTGCCGGCATTTACTACGGCGCCATGTACGGCGGCTCCACCACATCCATTTTGCTTAACACGCCGGGCGAGACCGCCAGCATGGTGACCGCCATGGAAGGCAACAAGATGGCCAAGAGCGGGCGCGCGGGTGCGGCGCTGGCCACTGCGGCCATCGGCTCGTTTGTGGCGGGCACGATTGCCACGATCATGGTCACCCTGTTTGCACCGGTGGTGGCCGAATACGCGGTGCGCTTAGGGCCGCCGGAATACTTTTGCCTGATGCTGCTGGCGCTCACCACGGTGAGCGCAGTGCTTGGGCAAAGCACGGTGCGCGGTCTGGCCTCGCTGTTTGTGGGCCTGGCCATTGGCCTGATCGGCATGGACCAGATCACCGGCCAGGCGCGCTACACCGGCGGCGTGCCTGAGTTGTTGGATGGGGTGGAAATTGTGCTGGTGGCCGTGGGCTTGTTTGCGGTGGCGGAGGCATTGCACGCGGTGCTGTTTGAAGGCGCCACCAGCGAGTCGCAAAACAAGCTCAGCCGCGTCAGCATGACCGCATCGGACTGGCGTCGCTCCATCCCCGCTTGGTTGCGCGGCACCGCCATTGGTGCGCCTTTTGGCTGCATCCCGGCCGGCGGCACCGAGATACCCACGTTTTTGAGCTACGCGGTCGAGAAAAAGCTCGCCAAAGGCGAGCACCAGGCCGAGTTTGGCAAGCAAGGTGCGATAGAAGGCGTGGCCGGGCCTGAAGCCGCCAACAACGCCACCGTCACCACCGCGCTGATTCCCTTGCTCACGCTGGGTATTCCGGTGAGCAACACCACGGCGATTTTGCTGGGCGCGTTTCAAAACTACGGCATCCAGCCAGGCCCGCAGCTTTTCACGAACTCGGCTGCGCTGGTGTGGGCGCTGATTGCCTCGCTCTACATCGGTAACGTCATGCTGCTGGTGCTCAATTTGCCGCTGGTAGGCCTGTGGGTGAAGCTGCTCAAGGTGCCCAAGCCCCAGCTCTACGCGGGCATTCTGATTTTTGCCACCGTGGGCGCCTACGGCATGCGCCAAAGCGCGTTTGACCTGGTGCTGCTCTACGCCATCGGCGTGCTCGGCTTGGTAATGCGCCGCTTTGACTTTCCCACCGCGCCGGTGGTAGTGGGCATGATTTTGGGCCCTCTGGCCGAGGCGCAGTTGCGCAACGCGCTGTCCATTGGCGAGGGCAAGTGGACCGTGTTTTTGGAGCGCCCCATGTCGCTGGCGCTGCTGGGCGTGGTGCTGACGGTGCTGGTGCTGCCCCGGTTGCTCAAGAAGCGCGGCTAAGTTGCAGCCAGGACGGTAACAGCCGACCCTGCAAAGCCCGCACAATCGCCGGGGCGGCAAGCGCACAAGGCGCGGGCTGCCCCTTCTTTTTTTTGAGGATCCTTCGTATGAGACTTCTCCGCTACGGCCCCGCAGGCCATGAAAAAGCCGGCGCACTGGGCTCGGATGGCCGCGTGCGCGACCTGTCCATGCTGTTTGCCGACCTGGACGCCGCCCACCTGTCGCCCCGCACCCTGGCGGCGCTGCACGCCTTGGACGTGGACGCTTTGCCGGTGGTGGACGGCACGCCGCGCCTGGGCTGCCCGGTGGCCGGCATCGGAAAAATCGTCTGCGTGGGCCTGAACTACGCCGACCACGCCAAAGAGAGCGGCATGGAGCCGCCCAAAGAGCCGGTGCTGTTTCTCAAAGCCACCAGCTCCATTACCGGCCCCAATGACCCGGTGACGATTCCGCGTGGCTCGGTCAAAACCGACTGGGAGGTGGAGCTTGGCGTGGTCATCGGCAGCAAAGCCAGCTATGTTTCTGAGGCCGACGCCATGGCGCACGTGGCCGGTTTCGTGCTGGTCAACGACCTGTCGGAGCGCGAGTTTCAGTTGGAGCGCGGCGGCCAGTGGGACAAGGGCAAGGGCTGCGACACCTTCTCGCCCATCGGCCCCTGGCTGGTCACGCCCGACGAACTCGGCGATGTGCACGCCCTGGGCCTGTGGCTAGAAGTCAATGGCCGCCGGGTGCAGGACGGCAGCACCAGCAACCTGATTTTTGGCATCCCCAAGCTCATCAGCTACATCAGCCAGTTCATGACCTTGCACCCCGGTGACCTGATCAGCACAGGAACCCCGGCGGGTGTGGGCCTGGGGCAAAAACCCAGCCCCTGGTACTTGAAGGCGGGCGACCAAATGCGCCTGGGTATCCAAGGTTTGGGCGAACAAACCCAAACCTGCGTCCCCGCCCCCTGATGGACCGGCCAACTCAAACTGACTCTGCTTCGGCAGCCACCCCTGTGGCAGAGTCGGTTGCCCCCTCCGTCGCCGTGTACTGGGACTTTGAGAATCTGCACGCCCGCCTGGTGGAAGACCGCCAGGGCGACGGCGCCTACAACACGCCCGACGGCCGCTTCAAGGCCCAAGAGCCGCTGGTGCAGGTGCAAAAACTCACGGACTTTGCCGCCACACTGGGGCCGATTGCCATCCACCGCGCCTATTGCAACTGGCAGTATTTCGGCCGCTACCGCGAAGCCTTGCTGGGCGCATCCATCGACCTGGTGCAACTGTTTCCACCCGGCGCCTCGGCCAAAAACGGCGCCGACATCCGCCTGTGCCTGGACGCCCAGGAAGACAGCGCCCGCTTTGCGCACATTGCCCAGTTCGTCATCATCGGTGGCGACAGCGACTTCATGCCGCTGGCGCAAAAGCTCCAAGCTTCCGGTCGCCGCGTGGTCGGCATTGGCGCTCGCAAGTCCACCAACCGCTATTGGGCGGGGTGTTGCGATGCGTTTTATTACTACGAGGATGTGGTGGGGGTTTGAGTGCCGCCTTTGTCGTCTGCGTTGGAGCCACGCCAAGCAGCAAAGTTATGTCCGTATTGCGGCGTTTCTTCCCACTCTCTCCCCCAACCCCTCTCTCGCCCAGCGGGCGAGAGAGCAACTGTGTTCAAAGTCAAGTCTTTTTCAAACATTATTGGGCTGTGGATAAGAGGCCTGCCATGGCTGAGCAGACTTGATGACGGCATTCATGATCGTGAGCAA
>CANFWT010000062.1 GCA_947450895.1 Comamonadaceae bacterium
GCGCGCCGGCAGTGGCGTGGTGTTGGAAAACTCCAGCGTCACATAACCCTCCCACTCGGGCTCGAAGGGGGTGACGTTAACGATGATGCCGCAGCGCGCATAGGTGCTTTTACCCAGGCAAATGGTCAGCACATTGCGCGGGATGCGGAAATATTCCATGGTGCGCGCCAGCGCAAAGCTGTTGGGCGGGATGATGCACACATCGTCGTGAAAATCGACAAAACTCTTTTCGTCGAAGTTTTTCGGGTCCACCACCGTGCTGTGGATGTTGGTAAACACCTTGAACTCAGGCGCGCAGCGGATGTCATAGCCGTAGCTGCTGGTGCCGTAGGAAATGATTTTTTTGCCATCCACCTGGCGCACTTGGCCGGGTTCAAAGGGTTCGATCATGCCGGTGGATTCGGCCATGCGGCGTATCCATTTGTCGCTTTTAATGCTCATGGTGGGTTTCCTAGTGTGGCGGGATTGTAGGTTTGTGCAACGGTGGAGCGAACCGTGCCTGCAGCGGCGCAAACGGCGGCGATTCCGGCCCTGTGCTCACCCCAGGGGCCCCAAATCGTCTCCATACAGTGTCGGCCCATGGGCCTGCAACTCACCTGCGCTGCCCACGCCGTGCGGCGCGGCGAGCTGCGCAAAGGGCAGTGTCTGCTTGACCAAGATCACCGTACACGGGGCCTCCATGGCCACTTTGATGGGTACGGTGGCGATAAATCGCTGGGTCTTGAGTCCGTGGGTGGCTGCCCCCATCACGATCACGCTGACCTGGTTGCCCACCGCATAGTCCAGCAGAGCCTGGGCCACATCGCCTGACTCCAGCACGTGACACGAGGTCTGGTGCCCGGGGTAGTCCAGCGGCTGCGCCCATTGGTGCAACTGCACAAGGTGGCGCCGGTGCAACTGCGTCTCGCTGCGCGCGTCGCTGGTGGTGGTGCTCAAGCCACTGGGAATAACGGTCACGCAAGCCAAACGCGCGCCGGGCCTTGAGCCCAGCGAACGGGCCACCGCCTGGCGCAGCGAGTACAGGGTGGCGTCGCTGGCGTCGCGGTAGGGCAGCGCCACCATCACGATGGGCACTTCGGTGATTTGCTGCGCGGGCAGCGGGCTGGGCTGGTAGTGCATGCCAGCGGCGCGCAGCCATCGTTTGAAATGGGTAAAGAAAGGCGTGGGCTCGGTGCGGGTTCCACGGGCAGTGACATGCACTTGCGTCGGGTGCAGCAAATCAAAAGCCAGATGCGCCGCCGACGGGTAGCGTTGTGCGGCTTCGGGCTCCAGGCAGCGCAGGACCACTTCTTGCAGCCAGGACGGCAACTCGGCGCGCCGGCGCCGCGGCGGCACCGGGTCCGCCCACAGGCGCTGGCGCAAGCCCGCAGGGGTCTGGGGCGCCCCAAAGGGCAAGGCGCTGGTGCACAGCTGGTAGAGCATCACGCCGATGGCAAAAATGTCGCTGCGTGGATCGCCCCGTACGCCCACCACTTGCTCGGGCGCAATCCAGGCTGGCGAGCCTACCGCTTTGCGCAATTGCTCGGCCAGCAAGTCGGGGTAATGGGCATGGTGGGACAGGCCAAAGTCGAGCAGGACAGCGGCGCCAAAACTGTGCAAGGGCGACACACCGGGCTCGCCCAAGCCAGGGGCAGGACGCAGCAGCACATTGTGCGGCTTGAGGTCCAGGTGCACCGTGTTTTGCAAGTGCAAGGCTTGCGCTGCCCGCGCCATTGCAACGCCCAGGCGGCAAATGACATCCACCTCCAGGGGCTGTGGCGCATCGAGCCAATGCTGCAAAGTGCGTCCTTCGATGTATTCCATGACCAGGTAGGGGACGCGCTCGAGGTCACCCGCAGCGACGAAACGCGGCACAAAGGGACCGCTGAGCACCTGAAGAATGCCGCACTCCACCTCAAAGCCAACAATATTTTCCGCCCCGTCTCCTGCCGCCATGCGCGGCACCTTCATGGCCATGGCGAATCCAGGGTCGTGGCTGCCCTGGGCATAACGCACGTGGTAAATGTGGGCCATTCCCCCACTGTGAATGCACTCACCAATGGTGAATCCATCGAGTTCGCTACCGGCTTGCAGCAGTTTCATTGGCCCCGCTCCAGCCGCTGGGCGAAATAGTCGGGCAGTCCAGCGCGGCGAATGGCTGCCGCTGCCGCCGCATGGTCATAGGGCACGCGGTGAAAGGTCAGTTGCGCTGCGTTTTGGTCCAGCAGGGCGTACATGGCCTGCGGGTTGCCGTCGCGCGGCTGGCCCACCGAGCCGACCGTGGCCAGCCAGTGCCGGTGACGGGGCACCGGTATGGCGACGCCACTTTGCGGCTGAAAGGGCATCAACTCGCCAACGGCACCCCGGTAATAAAGGGTTTGCGCATGAACGTGTCCACCAAACACATACCGCACGCCCGGCCAGTCACGCGCCGCATCCAGACTGGCCGTGGCGGCGAGCACGTTATCGACGTATCGCCAGCGATC
Organism: Comamonadaceae bacterium; assembly: GCA_947450895.1. Lineage (GTDB taxonomy): Bacteria > Pseudomonadota > Gammaproteobacteria > Burkholderiales > Burkholderiaceae_C > Allorhodoferax. The sequence goes on from CANFWT010000062.1 coordinate 2,466, forward strand.
GGGGCTATTGACGCTGGCGTGCACCAGCAAGACGGCATCACGCTGTTGCACCAGCGGCAGGCCCGCGAGCCAGTCGCGCTGGCTTGGCGACAGCTGCTGGTGCGTCCACTGGGCGCTGAGATCGCCCACCTGGCTGGTGCCGGCGGGTGGTGCGAGCGCCAGCGCCTCGTGGTTCCCGCGTACTGCCAGCGCGCCTTCCTGGACCAACGCACGGATGCAGTCGACCACTGCGCACGGCTGCGCGCCATAGCCAACGAAGTCTCCCAGAAAGGCGAACTGCTGCGCGCCCTGCGCCCGCGCGTGCTCCAGGCAGGCCTGCAGCGCAAACCAGTTACTGTGGATATCCGACAACAACGCCAGTTTCATCGCATTTGCCCCGACTTCAGATACGGCATCATGCCCCAAGAGGACCTGGGTGGGCGCTCCCGACAGCGCCGGGAGCGCCTAAGCTTCCCAAGGTCAGCTCAAATTGTCCGGGTTCTGGACAGGCCAGCTCGGCGCCTTCCCGAGCGCAGGGACTGCCAGACCAGCTTGACGAATACCCACAGGGGCGATTCCTTGGGCTGGGGAGGCTGGCCGCGACCGATGCGCTTGAGCTGGCCGGTGTACCAACTGACTTCCAAAACACCCAAGGCGTCAATCCAGCCAATACCGGTTTTGAGGGGGGCCACCCGCTGCACCGGGTCATTGCCTGCGAGCAATCTGTGAGGTGCATCGGGCTCCACCGCCAGGATGCGGGCCAGACCCACCAGGTCCACCGCGTTGCTGTCAATGGCGCTGGCCATGCCCTGCGCGGTGCGAAAACCGCCAGTAAGCACCATCGGTGTTGCCACCGCAGCGCGCGCCTTGCGGGCAAATTCGATGAAATAGGCCTCCCGCTCGCGCGTGCTTTTGGCTGGCGCTGCGCCTGCGGCTTTGACACCGGTCATCGCCGGCGCTTCGTAGGTGCCACCCGAAATTTCAATCAGGTCGATGCCCGCATCGGCCAGCGCTACCATGGTCTCCAGCGACTCCTGCTCGGTAAAACCGCCGCGCTGAAAGTCTGCCGAATTGAGCTTGATGCCGATCGGGAAATCAGCACCGACCGCCGCCCGTATGGCACGGTACACCTCCAAGACAAAACGCCGGCGCTTGGCAGCACTGCCACCCCAGGCATCCTCGCGCCGGTTATGGTGGGGTGACAAAAACTGACTCACCAAATACCCGTGTGCACCATGAATTTGTACGCCACCAAATCCGGCTTTTTTCACCGTGGCCGCCGCCACGGCGAAGCGATCGATGATGGCCTGGACCTCGCCAGCACCGAGCGCACGCGGCGTGGCGAACAGCGCACGCATTTCCGGGCGAAACTCTACCGCCGACGGGGAAACCGTCTCAGTATTCAAGCCTTTGGGCGCCTGCTTGCCCGGGTGGTTGAGCTGGACCCAGCATTGCGTGCCGTGGGCACTGGCGGCACTGGCCCATTCGCGCAAGGCCGGCAGGTGCTGGTCGCCCTCGATCACCACGTTCCCGGGCTCACCCAATGCGGCACGGTCCACCATCACGTTGCCGGTGATGCACAAACCGATGCCGCCCTGCGCCCATGCGCTGTACAGGCGCACCAGTTCACCGGTGGCTGCGCCCTGCGCGTCGGCGAGCGCCTCGGACATGGCCGACTTGACCAGTCGGTTCTTGAGCACCGTGCCATTGGGCAGGGTGAAGGTTTGCGAAAGTACGAAGCGACTGGACATTGACCGCTTTCTGGCGAAAAAAACCAAGTCTAACGGCCTCCCCTTTGCGGCAACCGGGCTGCCGCCGCGCACTACCCATGCCATACTGATTGACCTATGGACGCCCTGGTACAAACCGCTCTCCACCTGCTGGCCCTGCCGGAGTACGGCCTGACAACGGTTTTCCTGGTGTCCTTCATTTCCGCCACCTTGCTTCCCCTGGGCTCCGAGCCGGCTGTGCTGGGGATGATCAAACTCAATCCGGCGCAATACTGGGCGGTGATCTTTGTGGCCACTGCCGGCAACACGCTGGGCGGCGCACTGGACTGGTGGATGGGGTACGGCGCGAGCAAATTTGCGCCGCTTGGCAAACCCACATCCGCACACCTGCGCGCACTGACTTGGCTGCAAAAACGCGGACCCAAAGCCTGTTTGTTAGGCTGGTTACCAGTGGTAGGCGACCCCTTGTGCTCGGTGGCTGGCTGGCTCAGGTTGCCGTTTTGGCCCTGCGTGGGCTATATGCTGGTCGGCAAATTTGTCCGTTACGTCGTCATGACCGATGCGTTCTTTGGCGTCTTGCGACTGTTGCCATGAACCGCCATGGACGCGCCTTGCCTTTCAGGGCTTGCGCACTTCGTTGATTTCGAGCGCAATGCCTTGCGTACCCAGTGCCACCGGACCCGCCTGGCCGCTCAGATCACCCACTTGGGGTATCGCATCACCCGACTTGCTGATGCGCGCGCCCAACACCACCTGTGCCGACGACGACAAAGGCATGGAAGATGACATGGATTTGCTGTCATCGAGTGTGAAACGGTACGGCAGGTCCTTGACCTGCACACGCTGAGCCGCCAGCGGCATGCGCCCACCGTTGGCCGGTCGGGCAAAGATAAAAACCGTATCTTGCGGGCTGACTTGCGCGCGCAAAGCGGCCGCGAGCGTGACGGTTCCGCCCACCGTCGCGGCAGCACCGCTGGGCGCTTTGGTGGGGGCAGCGGGTGCCTGGCTGGGCGTGGAGTTGACCGGTGACGCCCCAGCGCCAGTCAAGCCGGAGCGGCTGCGCGCCTCTTGCAAACTCGCCACCACCTGCTGCACCAGCGGGTTTTCAGCAGGCCCGATTTTTTGCACCTCGCTCCAATAACGTTCGGCAAGCGCGTAGTCTTTGCGCATAAAGGCCTCGGTGCCCGCCAAAGCAAGCCCCTTCAAATTGGCCGGGTCGATTTTGAGCGCCCGGGCAATGAGCTGCATTGGCTCACCGGCCAAACTGTGTTGGTTCTTTACACCCAAGGCGTCCGCGTAATCGACCAACAAGGACGCATCGTCTTTGCGCAGAGCCACTGCATGCGCGTAGGCGTCCAGTGCCTCGTCGTTGCGCTCCATCACACTGTAGGACCGTGCCAGCATGCCCCAGCCTTCGCCGTCGTTGGGGTCTTGCTTGAGCCGCTGGGCAAGTTTGTCAACCATGGCCGTGATCTGCGCGGAATTGGGCTGCCCCGCGCCATCGCCTTCGCTGAGCATCTGCGCTTCCTGCGCCGGAGCCCCCTTGAACCCATAGCCCACGGCCGCGATCAGCACAATCCCCAGCGCCAGCCCCATGAGCAAGCGTGCCGAAGCGCCCCGCCTGGCAGGCGGTGGGTCCATCGGCTCATGCAACAGCAAATCGAGCAGCCGCCGCTCCAGGGCAGCGGTCTGCTGCTCCAGCTGCGCCTGCGACAAAGCGCCGCTGGCATGGCGGGCTTGCAGCTCCGCGAGTTGGCGCCGGTACGGGGTGGTCAGGGATTCGATGGGAGTCGGCATATTCACAATCTGGTAAGAGATGGGACTGGCGGCTGCGCGGAATACACGCAGTGCTTGACCTGCGCATGTGCAGCAGCCTCAGGGTGAGGCATCGGGCTCTTCGGGCTCAAACTGGTCTGCAGCCATGCGACTGCGACGGCGCAGCACCACAAACAGCGCGCCCAGGCCGACCAGCACCATGGCCCCGGGCCCGAGCCACAGCAGCGCCGTCATCGCCTTGAACGGTGGCCGGTACAGCACAAAGTCGCCATAGCGCGCTGTCATGTACTCGGCAATTTGCTGGTCGGTTTGGCCCGCTTGCAGCATTTCCCGCACCTGGCGACGCAGGTCTACGGCCAGGTCGGCGTGGGAGTCGGCAATGGTCTGGTTTTGGCACACGAGACAGCGCAATTCACTGGCAATGGCCATCATGCGCGCCTCAAGCACCGGATCCTCGACGGCGGGTGCGGCCTCGTTGGCCAAGGCCGTGGCCAAGCTGCAAGCCAGCAGGCCCGCCACCAGCAGGGTCGACAGGCGCTTAGCCATGGAGTTTGCGCACCAAAGGTTCGATTTGCGTGCGAATCACCTCGGGCGTGACCGGTCCGATGTGCTTAAAACGCACCACGCCCTGGCGGTCAATGATGAAAGTCTCCGGCACGCCATAGACACCAAAGTCAATCCCGACCCGGCCATCGGTGTCCGACAGCGATGCGTTGTAAGGGTTGCCAAAGTCGGCCAGCCATTTCAACCCGGCGGCGCGTTGGTCTTTGTAATTCAGTCCATAAATCGGCAGCAGCTTGGCTTTGGAAAACTCGACCAAGAGCGGATGCTCCTCCCGACACGCCACGCACCACGAGGCCCAGACGTTGAGCATCCAGACCTGACCCAACAGATCGTCACGGGCAATTTTTAGCTCCGGCGCATCGAGGCGGGCCAGCGCAAACGCGGGCGCCGGTTTACCAATGAGTGGCGAAGGCACCTCCTTGGGGTCCAGGTGCAGCCCGGCACCCAAAAACAGCACCAGCACCACAAAAATGCCCATTGGCAGCAAAAACTTGAGGTATTTCACAGAGCAACTCCCGGTTTGCGGCGATAACGCCTGTCGGTCACTGCGAGCAAGCCACCCAGCGCCATGAGCAGGCAGCCGCCCCAAATCCAGTCAATGAAGGGCTTGACGTAGACGCGCACGATCCAAGCCCCGCCTTCGACCTGCTCGCCCAGCGACACATACAAATCACGGGTGACGCCAGCGTCAATCGCCGCTTCGGTCATGGGGTTCTTTTGCACGCGGTAAATGCGCTTTTCGGGCCGCATCTGCAGGGGCGCACCATCACCGCGTACGACCTGCATCAGACCTTGCACCGCCACGTAATTGGGGCCTTGGAGCTCCTGGACGCCGCCGAAAGTGAAGGTGTAGCCGCGCACCGTCGTCGTGTCGCCCACCGCCATCTTGACGTCGCGCTCGACCTCGTAGCTCTTGACCATCACCACGCCAAAGCAAAACGCCGCAATGCCCAGGTGCGCCACCATCATGCCCACCAGCGCGCGCGGAATTTGGCGCGCTTTGAACCAGGCCTCAGACCAGGCGCTGCCCGCCGGGTGCAGGCGCTCAAACAAATCCGTTGCTACCGAACCGACAACCCAAAATGCCATCACCAAACCCAGGGTGGATACCAAGCGCACTTCACCGGCCAGAGCGCCCACACCCAATGACGCTAGAACCGCCACCGCCGCGGCCCAGCGCAGCCGCAGCGCCAGCGAGGGCACATCCGTCTCTTTCCAGCGCGCCAAGGGGCCCACGCCCATTAAAAACACGGTGGGCGCCATCAGCGGCATAAACACGGCGTCAAAGTACGGCGGCCCCACGGAGATCTTGCCCAAGCCCAGGGCGTCCAGAATCAGCGGATACAGCGTGCCCAGCAAAACGGCCAGCGCCGCCACCAGTAACAGCACGTTGTTGCCCAACAGCGCCGACTCTTTGGACCACAGCGCAAAGCGCTTGCCCAAACCCACCGTTGGCGCGCGCCAGGCGTACAAGGCAAACGACGCACCCACCACCACGGTCAAAAACGCCAGAATGAACAAGCCCCGGCGCGGGTCGGTGGCAAAGGCGTGCACCGAGGACAACACGCCCGAGCGCACCAGAAACGTCCCCAACAGCGAAAAAGAGAAGGCCAAAATGGCCAGCAATACCGTCCAGGACTTGAAGCTATTGCGCTTTTCGGTCACGGCCAGCGAGTGGATCAGCGCGGTGCCCAGCAGCCAGGGCATGAGCGAGGCGTTTTCCACCGGGTCCCAAAACCACCAGCCGCCCCAGCCCAGTTCGTAATACGCCCATGAGCTGCCCAAGGCGATGCCAACGGTCAAAAACATCCAGGCCACTGTGGTCCAGGGCCGCGTCCAGCGCGCCCAGGTGCTGTCCAGATTGCCGCCCAAGAGCGCGGCAATGGCAAAGGCAAATGCCACGGAAAAGCCCACGTAGCCCATGTACAGCATGGGGGGGTGGATCACCATGCCGGGGTCTTGCAACAGCGGGTTGAGGTCGCGCCCGTCGAGCGGCGCGGGGAACAGACGGTCAAACGGGTTGGACGTGAGCAGCATAAAGAGCAAAAAGCCCACGCTCACCAGCCCCATCACCGCCAGAATGCGCGCCACCACCGCCTCGGGCAAATGGCGACTAAAGGCCGCTACGGCCACGGTCCACAAGCACAGCATTTGCACCCACAACAGCAGCGAGCCCTCATGCCCGCCCCAAACCCCGGCAATGCGGTACTGCAGCGGCAAAGCAGTGTTGGAGTTGGATGCCACATAAAGCACCGAAAAGTCGTGTCGCACAAACGAGATCACCAGACAGGCGAAAGCCAGCGCTACGAGGGCAAACAGCGTGTAGGCACCGGGCCGGGCCAGGCCCATCCAGTCGCTGCGACCCGCTGCAGCTCCGGCCAGGGGCATCGTGCCCAGCGCCAGCGCCACGCCCAGTGCAAGCCAAAGGGCAAAGTGGCCAATTTCAGGAATCAAAGTCATTGAGCGGGTACCAAAGTTGCTGCCGCTTTTTGGTTGGCCACGGCAGCGTTTTTCAAAGCCTGTGCCGCTTCGGGCGGCATGTAGTTCTCGTCGTGCTTGGCCAGCACTTCCTTGGCCTGGAACACGCCGTTTTCTAGCTGCCCCTGGGCCACTACGCCTTTGCCTTCCTTGAACAGGTCGGGCAAGATGCCCGAGAACCGCACCGGCACGGTCTTGGCGGTATCGGTCACTTCAAAGCGCACGTTCACCCCATCGCGCTTGACGCTACCTGCCACCACCAAGCCGCCGAGGCGGAAGGTGCGTCCGCTGGGCGCTTCTTTGGCGTCAATTTGCGTAGGCGTGTAAAAAAACACCAGATTGCTCTGGAATGCATTCAATACCAGCGCCGTGGCCGCGCCGACAACCGCGACGATTCCCAGCGCGATGGCCATGCGTTTACGCCGTGGTGTCATAGGTCAGCGTCCTGTTCTTGTTCATGAATCTGCGCAATTGCGCTGCGCTGGCGCTGTGCGGCGCCGCGCACCTCCAGCAGCAGCGCCAGCGCCACCACCGCATACGAGCCCCACACATACAGGGCATAACCGCCCATGGCCCAAAAATCGCTCCAGCTTGCCCAGATCATGCGGTCACCTCCTGCGCCCAGCGGGTGTGGCGCTCGCGCTCCAAAATAATGCTGCGCACCCGGTACAAGGCCATGGCGATGGTGTAGGCCCAACAGGCCAGCGCCATCAGCAGCATGGCCCACAACATGGTTTGCGCCATGCTCGAACCCTTGGTGACAGACACCGAAGCACCCTGGTGCAAGGTGTTCCACCACTTCACCGAGAAATAGATGATGGGCACATTCACCGCGCCCACCAGCGCCAGCAGGCCGCCGGCCTTGTCGGCGCGGCGCGGATCGTCAATGGCGCTGGTCAGGGCGATGTAACCCATGTACAGAAAAAACAAAATTAGCTCAGAGGTGAGGCGCGCGTCCCACACCCACCAAGTGCCCCACATGGGCTTGCCCCACAGGGCACCGGTCCACAGCGACAAAAAGGTAAACATCGCCCCGGTGGGCGCCAGGGCTTGGGTCATCATGCCCGAGAGGCGGGTGTTAAAGGTAAAGCCCAAAAACGCCCAAAACGCCATGGCCAGGTAAATCACCATGGACATCCAGGACGCGGGCACATGCACAAAGATGATGCGGTAGCCCTCGCCTTGCTGAAAGTCGGTGGGCGCCACAAAAAAGCCCAGGTACAAAGCGGCCATCGCCAGCACCGCCGCCAGCACGGCAAAGGGCCGCCAAAGCTTGCCCGCCAGGGGGTAAAAGGTGTGGGGCGCGGCCCATTGGAAAATATTCAGCATGGTTTATTCAAGCGCAATACGCAGTGCAGCGGCACACATCCAGGGGCCAAAAAAGGCCGCCAGCACCAGCATGGCCGCCAAAATCGAAACGTGGGCAGCGTAACCGATGCCGCTGACCTGGGCCTCCACCGCCCCGGCGCCAAACACCAGCGCCGGAATGTACAAAGGCAACACCAGCAGCGAGAGCAGCACCTCGCCACCGCGCACGCCCAGTGTGAGCGCGGCGCCAAGCGCACCGATAACCGAGAGCAAAGGCGTGCCCACCAACAGCGTGAGCACAAGGGCCTGCATGGCGCCGCCGTCCAGGTCAAACTGCACGGCCAGCACCGGGGCCAACAGGGCCAGGGGCAGGCCTGAGAGCAGCCAGTGCGCCAGTATTTTTGCCCCCACCAGCACCGGCAGCGGCGTGGACGACAAGGCCATTTGCTCCAAAGTGCCATCCTGAAAATCGGCTGCGAATAAGCGCCCGAGCGACAGCAGACTGGCCAACAAAGCGCCTACCCACAAGATGCCGGGCGCGATTTTGCGCAGAGTGCCCAGTTCGGGGCCTATACCCAAGGGGAATAAGCTGGCCACCACCACAAAAAAGAACAGCGCGGTCAGCACCTCGCTCTTGCGGCGCATGGCCAGGCGCAGGTCGCGCTGCACCAGGGCGAAAAAGGAATTCATGCGTCCAAGCGGTAGCTGCTGCCCCGCCCCCGAACGTTCATGGCCTGGTGGCTGGTAAACAGGGCCATGCCGCCGCCCTCCACATGGGCCGAAATCGTGTCCGCCACCAAAGCCTGGGCCTGGGCGTCGAGCGCAACAAAGGGTTCGTCCAGCACCCACAAGGGCGCGTTTTGCAAAAACAAGCGTGCTAGCGCCACGCGGCGCTTTTGGCCTTGCGATAGCACCCGCACCGGCAAGCGGGTGCGCCCGCGCAAGCCCAGGCGCTGCAAGGCCGACACTGCCTGCGCGCGCTCAAAGCCGCGCCCGGCTATTGCCGCGTCGGCTTGCAAGTTTTCGATGGCCGTGAGTTCTTCTTTGAGCGCCAGCGCGTGGCCCAAATACAGCAACTCAGCGTGAAAGCCCTCCGCCGCCTGGGCCAGCGGCTGCCCCCGCCACCTCACCTGGCCCTGGGCTGGGGGTGTAAAGCCGCTGACGATGCGCAGCAAACTGGTTTTGCCCGAGCCATTGGCGCCTTCGAGCTGCAGCCACTGGCCTGCCGCCAAGTCGAAATTCACCCCTGAGAACAGGGTTTTTTCGCCGCGAACGCAAGACAAGTCAGAAACAGAAAGCATGCAGTGGATGGGATTCGGGCGTGTGCGATGGAAATCAGGCCCCGCTCTCCGTGCCCCATGGCAAGCAGGACGGAAGAGGCCCGAAACACCGGATTTTAGGCGTGCCGCCTAATCCAGCACGGGCGCCACGGTCACCCGCACATCGAGCGTGTGGTTGGCGCCGCCTTGCAGCACGCCGCGCAGGGGCGACACGTCGGCAAAGTCGCGCCCTAACGCCAGGCGCACATAGTCCAATCCCGGCGTGCCCAAGCCTGCGCGGTCGTTGGTGGGGTCCAGGTCCAGCCAGCCGCCGTGCGGCAAGCCCTGCGCACCGCCCAGCTCGGGCAGGTACACCGCCACCCAGGCGTGCGAGGCGTCAGCGCCGGTCAGGCGCGGCTGGCCCGGCGGCGGCTCGGTGAGTAAATAACCGCTCACATAGCGCGCAGCCAGCCCCATTGAGCGCAAACACGCCAGCAGCACGTGGGCAAAGTCCTGGCAGACGCCACGGCGCTCCTCCAGTACCTCTAGCGCGGGGGTGCTGATGTCGGTGCTGTGCGACTCATAGACAAAGTCTTGGTGGATGCGGTGCATCAGGTCGCAGGCGGCGTCGGCCAGCGGCCGACCCGCGCTAAAGCTTGCCGCCGCATAGGCGGCAAAGGCCGAGTCCACCGGCGCGTGGTGCGAGGCGTAGCTGAAGGGGCTTGCCGCATCGCTGGGTTGGCCCGCCGCGTAGCAAAACAGCTCGCGCGCCGCCTCCCAAGGCGCTCCGGCACGCTGCGCCAGCGCCAAAACACCGGCTTGCAGATCCAGGCCGTCCTGCCCGACCGGCCCGCCGGAGCGGTTCATGGCGTCCACCAAATCGCCCTGGGGGGCGTGCGTCAAGACATCGCTGACTGCGCTGACCACCATTTGTTGGTGGTAGCCCGCCATGGCCCAATAGCTGCGATGGTTGCCAAAGGCGTCGCTGCGGGTGTCTTGGTCTGCCGGGCTGGGCGTGATGCGCAGGCTATGGCTTAGGCAGCTTTGGTAGGGCGTGCTGAGCGGCTGCAGGTGCGCAATGTGCTGCGCGGTCTCCACGCCGGGCACGTAGTCGTAGCGCGTCTCGTGCGTGATGCGCAAGTGCATTCAGGCGCCCACACTTTGCGAAGACTCGCCGCTGTGCGCAAAAAACAGGGCGTTGAGGCTGTCCGAGGTGGCGTGGGCGGCGTCGCGGCAGTCTTGCAACAGCGACAGCAAAGCCGGCGTGGTGTGAAAACCGTCCGGGCACAGCGTACGCAAGTCGGCATTCACCAGCTGCGGCACCCGGTCGGCCAGGGCCTGGGTGCGCCCCTGGGCCAAAGCGCCCATGCGCGCCAGGCGGCCGCGCAGCGTGTGCGCCACCCAGGCCAGGGCGCGCGGGTTGTCGGCGTTGGTGAGCAGCAGCTCCAGCAAAGCGCCCACGGTGCGCGACTGCTGGTACTGGGCGTGAAAGCTGATGGTGCTGTCAAACAGCGCCAGCACCGCGTCAAAGCCCGCCTGTTCTTGCAAGGCGCCGGCGCGCACCGCGCTGGCCAGGGCGTAGGCCAAAAAGTCCAGACGCTCGATGTGGCGGCCAATGGAGAGCAGGCGCCAGCCGTCGTCGCGGCTCATGCGGTCGGTCTGCGCGCCGGTCAGCGCCGCCATCAGTTGGCTGGTGCGCACCAGCACGCGCTGGGCTTGCACCGGGTCGTGCCGGTCACTGACGTCGGGCTGCAAAATCGTGTTTTGGGCCTGCTCAATCAGGCTCCAGTGCTCGGGCGAGAGCCGCTCGCGCACGCAAGACGCCGCCAAAAACACCGCCTTGAGGTTAAAGCCCACGCCCGTGGTGTGCAGGGTGTCCCACAAACCCGCTACCAAAGAGCGCTCAAACACCCGGCGCGACTGCTGGGCCGCTGGCACACCCGCCACCACCAGGCCGTGGCTGACCGCCATGTGGTTGAGCCACGCCACCAGCGGCGCGCAGCTTTGGTCTTCGCTGCCCAGCACGTCCAGGGCCAGGCGGGTCAGGCGCAAGGTGTTTTCGCTGCGCTCGGTGTAGCGGCCCATCCAAAACAGGTTTTCCGCCGCCCGGCTGGTGACGATGCGCTGGCGCTGCGCGGGGAGCGCCTGCGCAGGCAGCAAGGCAGGCATGGCCTCCAAACTGCCGACCGACAGCGCGCTCTGGCTGGCCAAACCCGCGCTCAGGTCAGGCGCTCCTGCCAGCGAGGCAGACGCAGATTGCGCCTGGGTCTGTTCTTGAAGTTGCGTGGGGCTTTGGCTCTGCGACTGGTTCTGTAACTGGATATTCGCCTGGTTCTGCGACTGGTTCTGCGACTGGCTCTGCGACTGGCTCGGGCTTGGCGCCTGGGTATTCGTCTGGTTCTCTGTCTGGTTCTGCGACTGCGCTGGCGCCGCATGCGCAGCATGCTGGCGCCGTGCCAGCACCCACACGTCGGCGCTGCTGCCGCCGCGCTGCATGGACGCAATGCCCTCGCGCGTGCCCAGGCGCGCCAGACCGCCGGGCAACACGCTCCAGCCACCCTGCGCATCGGCCAGGGCAAACACCCGCAAAATCACTGGTCGCTCGCCAATGGCGGGGGCTATGGCGTCTGCCTGCCACACCGGCGTGTGCGACACCGGCAAAAAAGCTTGCAAAGTGTGGGCCGTGCCATCGCGAAAAATGCGGCCCGACCATTCGTCGCGTTCGCGCTGCGACAGGGTGCGGCCCATCACCGGCTCAAAACTGTGGCGCCCCGAAAACGCCGGATAACTGGGTTTGATCACGCAATCCGCCATGCGCGGCAGCACCTGCTGCATGGCGCTGCGCTCGCCGCACCACCAGCTCTGTATTGCTGGCAACTTGAGCTCCTCCCCCAGCACCGCCTTGGCCAGCGCGGGCATAAAACCCAGGAGCGCGCTGGACTCCAAAAAGCCCGAGCCTGGCGTGTTGGCCACCAACACATTGCCCGCGCGCACCGCTTGGAGCAGGCCAGGCACGCCCAGGGTGGAGTCGGCGCGCAGCTCCAGCGGGTCCAACCAGGCGTCGTCCACGCGCTTGAGGAGCCCGTGCACCCGCTGCAGGCCTTGCAGGGTTTTGAGGTAGAGCTTTTGGTGGCGTACCAGCAGGTCGCCCCCTTGCACCAGCGTCAGGCCCAGGTAGCGCGCCAGGTAGGCGTGCTCAAAATAGGTTTCGTTGTAGGGACCAGGCGTGAGCAGGGCAATGTGGGCGTCCGCACCGCCCGGGGACCGCTGCTTGAGCCCGTCCACCAGGCCGCGGTAGGTCTCGGCCAGGCGCTGGACCGGCATGGCCTCAAAGGCTTGCGGAAACTGGCGCGAGATGATGAGCCGGTTTTCCAGCAAATAGCCCAAGCCCGAAGGCGCCTCGGTGCGCTGCGACATCATCCACCAGCAGCCGTCGGGCCCGCGCGCCAGGTCAAAGGCGGCAAGCGCCAGGTGCTGGCCGCCCACGGGCGCTGCCCCCTGCATGGCGTGCAAATAGCCGGGGTGGCCTTGGACCAGCGCGGTCGGCAGCATGCCGGTTTTCACCAGCCGCTGGGGGCCGTAGGTGTCGGCCATGATGTGCTCAAGCAGGCGCATGCGCTGCAGCACACCGGCTTCAATCTGCCGCCAGCTCAGCGCGTCCACCATCAGCGGAAACAGGTCTAGCGACCAGGGGCGCTGGGGCCGGTCGGCATCGGCGTAGACGTTGTAGGAGATACCGTTGTCGCGCACCTGACGTTCCAGCTGCGCCATGCGGGGGTTCATGTCGGCCAGGCCTTGGGGGCCGAGATGCGCCAAAAATTCGGACCAGGGCTGGCTCAGCGGCACGTAGCCGTCGGCCTCGGCCTGGGCAAAAGGCCCGAGACCGCCCCGCAGTTCATCCCACGCCCCCCCGGGCGCCGCCTGCGCCTGGCCCAACAAGGCCGAGGTACTCAGCCCCGCCGGGTCACCCTGCGCGCCCGCACCGGCCCCCATCCCGGCAAAGGGTGGCAGGGGCGGCAGGGGTTTGAAGTTTTCCACGAGCGGGGATTATTGCGGCTAAGCGGCGCAAGGCGGCGGCAGAGTGCGGTAGCGTGCGTTGATGAAACGGGTTTTCGCTTGCGGGGGCTCAGGCCTGACAGCGCCGCAAATCCAGCGTGAACGGAAACTCCACGCTGGGCACCAGCGCCGCGTTGGGCTGCGGCACCTGCATCGCACCCGGCGTGTGGCCCATGCGGGCAAAGCGCGCCAGGCGGCGGCTTTCCGCCTCATAGGCGTTCACTGGCAAGGTGTCATAAGACAAGCCACCGGGGTGGGACACGAAATACTGGCAGCCGCCCAGCGAGCGCTGCATCCAGGTGTCCACCACGTCAAAGGTCAGCGGCGCATGGACGCCGATGGAGGGGTGCAGCGACGAGGGCGGGTTCCAGGCCTTGTAGCGAACGCTGGCCACAAACTCGCCCACCACGCCGGTGGGCTGCAACGGCAGCGCGTTGCCGTTGACGGTGACGGTGTAGCGGCTGCTGTTGAGGCCGTTGACTTTGACTTCCAAGCGCTCCAGCGACGAGTCCACATAGCGCGCTGTGCCACCGGCCGAGCCTTCTTCACCCATGACGTGCCAGGGCTCCAGGGCGTTGCGCAGCGTCACTTGCACGCCCTTGCTCTGAATTTGCCCCACCAGCGGGAAGCGGAACTCCAGGTGGGGCGCAAACCAGGCGGCGTCAAAGCCAAAACCGGCCTCTTGCAGCTCGGTGATCACGTCGGCAAAGTCTTCTTGCACGCAGTGCGGCAGCAAAAAGCGGTCGTGCAGCTCGGTGCCCCAACGTGTGACTGGCGCCAGATAGGGCTTGTCCCAGAACCTGGCTACGAGCGCGCGCAGCAGCAACTGCTGCACCACGCTCATGCGGGCGTGCGGCGGCATCTCGAAGGCGCGTAGCTCCAGCAGGCCCAGGCGACCGGTGGACGAGTCGGGGGAATACATCTTGTCGATGCAAAACTCGCTGCGGTGGGTGTTGCCGGTCACATCGACGAGGATATTTCGCAAGGTGCGGTCCACCAGCCACGGTGCCATAAAGGTTTCAGTGGCTTTGGGCGCGCCCTTGACCGTCTTGGCCTGTTCGCTCAGACGGTGAATATCGCGCAGCGCAATTTCCAGCTCGTAAATCTGGTCATTGCGCGCTTCGTCCACGCGGGGGGCCTGGCTGGTGGGGCCGATGAACATGCCGCTGAACAAATAGCTCAGGCTGGGGTGGTTGTGCCAGTACAAAAGCAAGCTGGCCAAGAGCGTGGGGCGGCGCAAGA
>CANFWT010000063.1 GCA_947450895.1 Comamonadaceae bacterium
AGGCTTCGAAGCCCCTAAACCCGCCGTTAAGCGCGTTCGCACAGTCGCCGCGCCAGCTGCAACAGCTGACGGCAAAGGAGAATAACCATGTTGCAACCCGCTCGTCGCAAATACCGCAAAGAGCAGAAGGGCCGTAACACCGGCATCGCTACCCGAGGAAGCTCGGTCGCATTCGGTGATTTCGGACTCAAATGTACGGACCGTGGGCGCCTTACGGCGCGCCAGATCGAAGCTGCACGCCGTGCAATTTCTCGTCACGTTAAACGTGGCGGTCGCATCTGGATCCGCGTGTTCCCCGACAAGCCGATCTCCCAAAAGCCTGCTGAAGTGCGTATGGGTAACGGTAAAGGCAATCCCGAGTACTACGTGGCTGAAATTCAGCCCGGAAAAATCGTGTTTGAAATCGTCGGTGTGTCTGAAGAGTTGGCACGTGAAGCGTTTCGTTTGGCTGCTGCCAAACTGCCTTTGCGTACGACTTTCGTCGCCCGCATGATTGGCCAGTAATCAGGAGAATTTTGAAAAATGAAAACGACTGAACTGCGCAAAAAAGACGTTGCCGGCCTGCAATCCGAGATCAAAGAGCTCCAACGCGCTCACTTTGGTCTGCGCATGCAAAAAGCCACGCAGCAAATTTCCAACACCGCTACGCTGCGCATTGCGCGCCGCGACATTGCCCGCGCCAAGACCATTCTTGTCGAGAAGCAAAGCGCTGACACATCCGCCACCTAAGGAGCCCACCATGACGGAAGCTAAAAAATCCCTCAAGCGCACCTTGATTGGCAAGGTGGTCAGCGACAAGCGGTCCAAGACCGTAACCGTGCTGATCGAGCGCCGTGTGAAGCACGAGCTCTACGGCAAGATTGTCGGCAAGTCGAGCAAGTACCACGCGCACGACGAAGCTGGACAGTACAAGATGGGTGACGTGATTGAAATCACCGAAAGCCGTCCTATTTCCAAAACCAAGAACTGGGTTGCGACCCGCTTGGTGGAAAAAGCTGCGGCGGTATAAGCCCATGCAGCGTTTGCGCTGCGCAGCTTGCGAAAACGGCCCACAATGATGGGCCGTTTTTCATTTTGACAACCCCCATCTATCAACAGGAGACACCATGATTCAAGTAGGCGACACCCTTCCCGCAAGCACCCTGATGGAATATTCCGAGGTTGAGGGCGAAGGCTGCAGCATCGGACCCAATGCGGTTGACGTAGCAAAAGCCACGGCCGGAAAGACCATTGCCTTGTTTGCACTTCCCGGTGCCTTCACGCCCACCTGTTCCGCAAAACATGTGCCAGGCTATGTGCAGCACTTCGACGACTTCAAGGCAGCCGGGGTGGACGAAATTTGGTGCGTCAGCGTGAACGACGCTTTTGTCATGGGTGCTTGGGCGCGGGACCAGAAGACCGGTACCAAAGTGCGGATGTTGGCTGACGGCAGCGCCGCCTTTACTTCGGCTACCGGGCTGACGCTGGACCTCACCAGCCGAGGAATGGGTTTGCGTAGCAACCGATACTCCATGCTGGTTAAAGACGGCAAAGTTGCGAGCCTGAACGTGGAGGGTCCCGGCAAGTTTGAGGTGAGTGACGCAGAAACCCTCTTGGCACAAGCCAAGGCATAGTCTCTCTATTTTTCAGGCCCTTCGGGGCCCGTCAGCACCTGAGGCCTTGCACACGGGTTCGCTGAGTGTGGAAGGGCACAGCTTCATGGCCATGGCCTGGCCACCTTTGTTGTGCTTTCCCTCCGCTTCGTGTGGAAATTAGCTTTGCCAGTCGTAAGCGATGGTAATAGGCGCGTGGTCCGAAAACTTCACTTCCTTGAAGATCGCATGCGTGCGCGCACCCGTGGCCAGGGCGGGCGTAGCCAGGTGGTAATCGAGGCGCCAGCCCACGTTCTTGGCATAGGCCTGGCCGCGGTTGCTCCACCAGGTGTAGGCGGCGTCGGTGGCAGCTGGCTCAAGCTTGCGGTAAACGTCCACCAAGCCGCCTTCGGTCAATAACTGGGTCATCCAAGCGCGCTCTTCGGGTAAGAAGCCGGAGTTCTTTTTGTTTCCCTTGAAGTTCTTCAGGTCGATCTCTTGGTGCGCGATGTTGATGTCACCGCACAACACAAATTCCCGCTGGCCCTTGAGTGCCATAAGGTGCGGGAGCATCTCAGCCAAAAAGCGGTACTTGGCCATCTGGCGCTCTTCGCCCGAGGAACCGCTGGGAAAGTAGGCACTGATGATGGAGCGCTTGCGCGTGGGCGTGTCAAAACGCAGCTCTACATAGCGGCCCTCGGCGTCAAACTCGCTTGAGCCGTAGCCCACCACCACGTCGCTGGGTGTGTGGCGGGTGTAGACGCCCACGCCGGAGTAGCCCTTCTTCTGGGCAAAGTGAAAGTAGCCGCTCAGGTCAGCCAGGGTCTCGAATTTGCCCGCCACGTCCGCGGCCTGGGCCTTGACTTCCTGCACGCAAATACAATCCGGCTGCAGTTGCGCCAGCCAGGGCTCCAGTCCTTTGCTGGTGGCCGAACGGATGCCGTTGAGGTTAAGGCTGCTTAATGTGAACAAGGAAATCCCCATGGTTGATAGTGGCCCAGCCCCCCTGCACGCGGCGAGCGCGACCCCCGGTATAGCGCAAGAATTTGTGGCGTTTGCGGTGGAGTGCGGCGTGTTGCGCTTTGGCGAATTCACCACCAAAGCGGGCCGTCAAAGCCCGTATTTTTTCAACGCCGGTCTGTTTGACGACGGCGCCAAACTTGGTCGGCTGGCGCAATTTTATGCCCAGCGCTTGCTGGAGAGCGGCGTTGAGTTCGACATGATTTTTGGCCCCGCCTACAAAGGCATCCCGCTAGGCGCAGCCGTGGCCATCGAGTTGGCGCGCCTGGGCAAAAACGTGCCCTTTGCCTACAACCGCAAAGAGGCCAAAGACCACGGTGAAGGCGGCAGCCTGGTGGGGGCGCCGCTTAAAGGGCGGGTGCTGATCGTCGATGATGTGATGAGCGCAGGTACCGCCGCGCGTGAATCGATTGCACTGATCAAGGCTTCCGGTGCCACGCCCCACGCCGTGGCCATCGCATTGGACCGCCAGGAAATGGCGACCGAAAAGCAGCCCGACGGCACTACCCGCGACGTGCCCTACAGCGCCGTGCAATACGTGCGCAGCCACGAGGGACTGCAGGTCTGTGCGATTGCTGAACTATCGGACTTGCTGGGCTACCTGGGAAACCAAAGCGGCAATGCCATGGGTGCGCACTTGGCGAGGGTGAAGGCGTACCGGGAGCGCTACGGGGTTCAATAAGGCCGCCAGACGGGCGATTCACGCACCGTAATCACGGTCCACGCGCCAACCTCGCGTCTTCTGCAGTTCGATGGCGGTGACCGTCCTTCCGCCCAAGCTGGCGCCGCGCTGGATCAAGAACCATATCACGGTACCCGCCAGCAGCCTGGCCATGATGGCGGCAAATGCCGGGTTGGGTGGGCTCAAACCAATTCACAGAGCCAGCACTTCCACGTAAAGCGATAGCAAGCGGGCGGCCGCAAAGGTCTTGGGCATGAAGCTGGGCCCAAGCCGCCGCCAGCCAACCACATAAACGGGAGCTTGATGAAAAAAAGCACCGCGCCCAGCGGATAGTCCGCCAGTTCATGACCCAAGCACGCCATGCCTGTGGTGCTACCGGTCAACAAACCCGCCTTACCAAACAGCATACCGCCAGTCCCATAAACCGGCAGCCGATGCGCAGGCCTGGGCGTTTTCCAGGCGGCTGTGGTCCGCCGCCGCCACCGTCGTCATAGGCCGGTGGCAGACGCTGCAGGCCGCTGTAGGTCGTGCGCCACTTCTTGCATCACCACGTCCCAGCGGCCGGGCTGCGGCTGACGGTAAACACGGGTTTTGGGGTACCAGACACAGTCTTTACGCTGCAACAGCCAACGCCAATCCGGACTGAATGCAAGCAGCACCCAGCAAGGTACGCCGAGTGCGCCGCTGAGGTGCGCAACGCTGGTGTCCACGCTGATGACCAGGTCTAGCTGTTCGCAAATAGCTGCGGTATCGGCGAAATCGCTGACCTCATCCCCGGTGTGCAGTACGCCATGGGCTGCCAGCGCCTGCTGCTCTTGCATGCTGGGTCTGAATTGCAAGCTGACGTACTCGAAATCGGGGGGCAAGCAAGCCAAGAGCTGGTCCAAAGGGATGTTTCTTTTGGCATCGTTTTGGTGCTGGGGATTGCCGCGCCATACCAGGCCAATGCGCTTGCCGCGTCTGTGACCCAGGCGCTGGCGCCACCGGTTCAGATGCTCCGGTGCTGCTTCCAGGTATTTTGCGGGCGCGGGAATGGTGTCCACGGTGGTTTTAAAGCACAAAGGCAGGCTCATCAGAAGCACTTGGTAGTCTGCCGCGATCGACGGCGCTTGGCCCGACGCACTTTTTAGCGCGACCTGGCTGACGCCCTCAACCGCTTCCATGACCTTCACAAGTGCCGGATCGACTTCAAAAACCACGTGCGCACCTTGGGCTGCCAGCAGCCGGATGTAGCGGCAGAACTGAATCGTGTCGCCCAAGCCTTGTTCACTCTGTACTAACAGGGTTTTTCCTGCCAGCGGTGCGCTGCCATCCCAAACCGGAAGGCGCGCGTGTCGCGTCGGAGCGCTGGGCCGGTGATTGACCCAGCGCCACTCGTACAGTGGCCAAGCTGCGGAATAGTTCCCGCCGAGCAGCAGTGCGATGGCCTTGTTCCAATTTGCCTGGGCGATGCCGGGCTCGAGCGCCAAGGCCTGATCGAACTGGGCCAGCGCCTCCTCCAAACGCCCTAGGTCTTGCAAAACATTGCCGCGGTTCAGGTGCGCTTGGGCATAAGTGGGCTGCAGCGCAAGGGCCCGGTCGTAGCTGGCCAGTGCGTCCTCATGTTGGTCTAACTGCCGTTGGAGGGTACCCAAATTCAGCCAGGCTTGGGCTTGGTCGGCATCGAGCGCGAGCGCTTTCTGAACGCTCGCCAGCGCCGCTTCTGTTTTTCCGAGCGCCTTGAGCGCAAGCGCCCGGTTGTTGTGCGCCTGGGCCGCGGTGTCGTCGCGTGCAATGGCCAAGTCCAGACATTCCAGGCTGGCCTCGTAATGCCCTAAGTTGTACATGGCCGAGCCGAGGTCGATGTGCGCGGGCGCGCTCTGGGGGTCGATTTCGATAGCGCGGCAGCCATAGTCCACCGCTCTGGCGTAGTCGCCGTTTTGCAGGGCAATCCAGCCCAGACGCCTTGTGCATTCAAAATTGTTCGGATGCTTTTGCAGCAGATCTTGGTAGATGGCCTGGGCCTCTTGCAGTTGTCCTTGCTGCATCAGCACCGTGGCTTGCGCGAAATTTTGCTTGTCCAATGAGGCCGCATGCAGCGGACCGCCAGGGTCCGCGTCCGCCCGTGTGCGAGAGTGTGGCGTGTGTTCCATTGCAGCCCCTGCCTTTTTTGTACGCTTAAGCCTCAGGTCGCTCTGTTGCTTAGGTGCAACGGGTGATTGTCTTCATTCCAGTTTACTTTTCAGCACCGCATTGACTTGCGCCGGGTTGGCCTTGCCTTTGCTGGCCTTCATGGCCTGGCCGACCAGGGCATTAAAGGCCTTGGCGTTGCCGGCCTTGAACTCTTCGACGTTCTTGGCGTTGGCGGCCAGCACTTCGTCGATGATGGCTTCTAGCGCGCTGCTGTCGTTCATTTGGCGCAGGCCTTTGGCTTCGATGATGGCTTCTAGGTCCGAATCAATTGTGGCAAAGTCCTCAGCCCACGAGCGACTTCTGTCGCAAAGCTCTTGGAACAGCGCTTTCCCGATTGCGTTCGAAATGGTGCCATCAACAATTTTTAAAATTAGGCGACCTAGAACGTTCGCCGATGGCAGCTCTTTATCCCCAATTTCTATCTGTTGCCTCTTAAGAAAAGCCGAAACTTCGCCCATGATCCAGTTGCTCGACAGCTTGGGCTGCCCGCAGGCCTTGGCGGTAGCTTCGAAATACGCCGCCATCGCCATGCTTTGCGTCAGTGTGGCCGCGTCGTACTCCGGCAGCCCATAGTCGCGCACAAAACGAGCCGCCATCACCCAAGGCAGCTCCACCATCTGCGCGCGCACGCGCTCCACCCACTCGCGGCCAATCACCAGCGGGGGCAGGTCGGGGTCGGGGAAGTAGCGGTAGTCGGCGGCGTCTTCCTTGGTGCGCATGGCGCGGGTCTCGCCGGTGTCGGGGTTGAACAGCACCGTGGCCTGCTGGATTGCGCGCCCGTCCTCAATCTCTTCAATCTGCCAGCGCACTTCATAGTCAATCGCCTGCTGCATGAACTTGAAGCTGTTCAAGTTCTTGATCTCGCGCCGCGTGCCCAAAGCGGCACCGGGTTTGCGCACCGACACATTGGCGTCGCACCGAAAGCTGCCCTCTTGCATATTGCCGTCGCAAATGCCAATCCAGGTGACGATTTCATGCAGCTTCTTCGCATAGGCCACGGCCTCGTCGCTGCTTCGCATGTCGGGTTCGGTCACGATCTCTAAGAGCGGCGTGCCCGCACGGTTCAGGTCAATGCCGCTTTGCCCAATAAAGTCTTCGTGCAGCGACTTGCCCGCGTCTTCTTCCAGGTGCGCGCGCACCAGGCGCACGGTCTTTTTCTCGTCCCCGAGCATGAAGCTCACCTCGCCGCCCTGCACCACCGGAATCTCAAACTGGCTGATTTGGTAGCCCTTGGGCAGGTCGGGGTAAAAGTAGTTTTTGCGCGCAAACACGCTGCGCTCGGCAATGTGCGAGCCCAGCGCCAAACCGAGTTCGATGGCGCGCTCCACCGCGCCCATGTTCATCACCGGCAGCGTGCCCGGCAGCGCCAGGTCCACCGCGCAGGCCTGGGTATTGGGCTCAGCGCCAAAGGCGGTGGGCGCGCGGCTGAAAATCTTGCTCTGAGTGGAGAGTTGGGCGTGGGTCTCGAAGCCGATCACGACCTCGTAGCCCTGAACCAGTTTGGCGCTCATGCTGCGGCTCCCGCTTGTTGTTTATGGTGGTCGGTCGCCAACTGAAACTGGTGCGCCACGTTCAGCAACTTGGCTTCTTGCAGGTAGTTGCCAATCAGCTGCAGGCCGACCGGCAGGCCGCCGTCGCCCAGGCCGACCGGCAGGCTCATGCAAGGCAAACCGGCCAGCGATGCGGGCAGGGTAAAGATGTCGGCCAGGTAGCTGGCCACTGGATCGTCGGCCTTGTCGCCCAGTTTCCAGGCGGTGGTGGGCGCCACCGGCCCGGCGATCACGTCGCAGCGCGCAAACGCGCTTTGAAAGTCGTCGGCAATCATGCGGCGGATTTTTTGCGCCTGCAAATAATAGGCGTCGTAGTAGCCGTGCGAGAGCACATAGGCGCCGGTCATGATGCGGCGCTTCACCTCTTGGCCAAAGCCCTCAGCGCGGGTCTTTTTGTACATATCGGTCAGGTCGGCAAAGTCAGCGGCGCGGTGGCCGAACTTGACGCCGTCAAAGCGGCTGAGGTTGGAGCTGGCCTCCGCCGGGGCAATGATGTAGTAGACCGGAATCGACAGCTCGGTGCGCGGCAGGCCAATGGGCACCAGCGTGGCGCCCAGGGCTTGTAACCGCGCCAGCGCAGCATCAATGGCGCGGCGCACGTCGGCGGCCAGGCCCTCACCAAAAAACTCAGCGGGAACGCCTACGCGCAGGCCCTGAAGGCTGTGGCCCAGGGCGGCGGAAAAGTCCTCTTGCGCCACGTCCAGCGAGGTCGAATCGCGGTCCAAATCCGGCGCGCACATGGCGCTGAGCAAGAGCGCGCAATCCTCGGCGCTGCGTGCCATGGGCCCCGCCTGGTCCAGGCTGGAGGCGTAAGCCACCATGCCATAGCGCGAGGCACGGCCATAGGTCGGTTTGATGCCGGTAATGCCGCAAAACGCTGCGGGTTGGCGGATGGAGCCACCGGTGTCGGTGCCGGTGGCTGCTGGCGTCAGGCGCGCAGCCACTGCGGCTGCGCTGCCACCTGAGGATCCGCCGGGAACAAACGCGGTGTTCCAGGGGTTGGTCACAGGTCCAAACGCGGAGTTTTCGTTGGCAGAGCCCATCGCAAACTCGTCGCAGTTGAGCTTGCCCAAGGTCACCATGCCGGCCTGGCGCAGGCGCGCGACCACGGTGGCGTCAAAGGGCGAGCGGTAGCCGTTGAGCATGCGTGAGCCGGCGGTGGTGACCAGGTCTTTGGTGACAAACACGTCTTTGTGGGCAACTGGCACGCCTTCGAGCGGTCCGGCGCTGCCCGCTGCCAGTTTGGCGTCCGAGGCGCGGGCTTGCGCCAGGGTAACTTCGCTGTCAATGTCCAGAAAAGCGTTGTGCGGGTTGCCGCCCAGGCGGGCCAAAAAGCGGGTGGCGACTTCGACCGCGCTAACTTGCTTGCTTTGGAGCAGGGCGGCGAGTTCGGCCACGCCCAGGTGGTGCAGTTCGGTCATGGTTTATTCAATCACTTTCGGAACCAAAAACAGGCCGCGCTCAACGGCCGGTGCGCTGCGCTGGTTGGCCTCGCGGTCATTGGGCTCGCTGGCCACGTCGGGGCGCAGGCGCAGATGGATGGGCGGCATGGCGGGCATGGCGTCCAGCGGGTGGGCCATGGGCAGCACGCCGCTGGTGTCGACCTGGCTGATCTGCGTGACGATGTCAAAAAACGCGTTAATTTGTTCGCGCATGCGCGCGCCCTCGTCGGGCTGGAGTTCCAGCCTGGCCAGGTTGGCGATGCGCGCAATATCAGTAGAAGTAAGTGACATGGTGAAGGCGACTTTTTCGGCGCATTGGCGGATATTTGCGGGTAATCTGCGGGTAAAGGCCGACGCAGCACAGGCGAGGCGCAGGGCTAAATCGCAGAGGATGGGGTATTATCCCGCCTTTGGCCGGCACTGAATTTGTGCGTTCGGAACCGCGCCCTTCGCCCTGACAGCCACCCCTGTTTTTTCCGCTTTTATACCCAACACACCGAGGCGACGCAGAGCGCAATCGCTCCGCGCGCCCCTAGAGGATCCGCAATGCTTGGCGCTTTTACCCGTTACTTCTCCACCGACCTGGCCATTGACCTGGGCACGGCCAACACCCTGATTTATGTGCGCGACAAGGGCATCGTGCTCGATGAGCCCTCGGTAGTTGCCATTCGCCACGAAGGCGGCCCGCAGGGCAAAAAATCCATCCAGGCCGTGGGCAAGGAAGCCAAAGCGATGTTGGGCAAAGTGCCCGGTAACATCGAAGCCATTCGCCCCATGAAAGATGGCGTGATCGCCGATTTCACCGTGACCGAGCAAATGCTCAAGCAGTTCATCAAGATGGTGCACCCGCGCAGCGTCTTTCGTCCCAGTCCGCGCATCATCATTTGCGTGCCCTGCGGCTCCACCCAGGTGGAGCGCCGCGCCATTCGCGAGTCCGCATTGGGCGCAGGTGCGAGCGACGTGTATTTGATCGAAGAACCCATGGCGGCGGCCATTGGTGCCGGTTTGCCTGTGAGCGAAGCCTGTGGCTCCATGGTGGTGGACATTGGTGGTGGCACTACCGAAGTGGGCGTGATCTCGCTCGGTGGCATGGTCTACAAAGGCAGCGTGCGCGTGGGCGGCGACAAGTTTGACGAGGCCATCATCAACTACATCCGGCGTAACTACGGCATGCTCATTGGCGAGCCCACGGCCGAGGCGATCAAGAAGAAAATCGGCTCGGCCTTTCCTGGCTCCGAGGTCAAGGAGATGGAAGTGCGCGGGCGCAACCTCTCTGAAGGCGTGCCGCGCAGCTTCACGATCTCGAGCAACGAGATTCTGGAAGCGCTGACCGACCCGCTGAATAACATCGTCTCCGCTGTGAAAAATGCGCTGGAACAAACCCCGCCCGAGCTCGGCGCCGACATTGCCGACCGCGGCATGATGCTCACCGGCGGCGGCGCGCTCTTGCGCGACCTGGACCGCCTGCTGGCCGAAGAAACCGGCCTGCCCGTGCTGGTGGCCGAAGATCCGCTGACCTGCGTGGTGCGCGGTTGCGGCATTGCGCTGGAGCAGATGGAGCGCCTGGGTTCGATCTTCACCAACGAATAAGCGCCACACGCCGCGATGGCGCTCGCTTCGCTGGGCCGCGAACCGCCCCCGTTTTTCAGACAAGGTCCTTCGGCCTTGTCCCGCCTGGTAGTCTTTAGTGGCCTGGCCTTGCTGCTCATGGTGGCGGACGCCCGTTATGCGCTGATGCAGCCGCTGCGCACCGCCTTGTCGGTTGCGCTGTATCCCTTGCAATGGCTGGCCATGCGTCCGGTGTTTCTGGCGCAGTCGGCGCAGTCGGTCCTGGGCACGGTCACCGCCAATGAGGCGACCTTGCGGGCCTTGCGCCAGCAACTCTCCACCGAGTCCCAGCGTGCTAACCAGGCGGCGCAATTGCTGCTAGAAAACCGCCGCCTGCGCGATTTGCTCGCCCTGCAACAGCGCTTGGAACTTCCTGCGATGGCGGCCCAGGTGCTGTACGACGCCGCCGATCCCTACACCCGCAAGGTGGTTCTGGACAAAGGTGCGCTTCAGGGCGTGCACTTGGGGGCGCCCGTGCTCGACGAGCTAGGCGTGTTGGGCCAGGTGACACGCCTTTTTCCACTTGTCAGCGAGGTCACCTTGATCACCGACCGCGACCACGCGATTCCCGTGCTCAACGTGCGTACCGGCGCGCGGGGCGTGGCCTATGGGGATAACTTCAGCCATGCCAATGCCATGGAGTTGCGCTACATGGCGGCCAATGCCGACGTGGCTGTGGGCGACCTGCTGACCACCAGCGGAGTCGACGGGGTGTACCCCGCCGGTTTGCCTGTGGCACGGATTGAAAAAATAGAGCGTCGCACAGAGGCGGTGTTCGCCCGCATTTACTGCGTGCCACTTGCGCTGGTGGATGGTGTATCCCAGGTCTTGGTGCTTGGCCCCCCGGGCACGGCGGCCACCCCTCGGCCCCCCGCGCCTGTCGATCCCAAGGCGTCCAAACAAGGGGGTCGCCGATGATCATGCGCCCCGGCCAGCGCTTGCTGATGCCAGTCAAGCCGGGCTTTGTCTGGTTGACCTTGGTGTTGGCGCTGCTGTGCCAAATGCTGCTGGGCATACTGTTGTGGGGCCGCGCCGCATGGGCGCCGGACGTGCTGTCGATCGTGCTGCTTTTTTGGACTGTTCACCAGACCCGGCGCGTCGGTATGGCTTCCGCATTTTTAGCGGGGCTGTTGGTGGACGTGCACCAAGGGGGATTGCTGGGCCAGCATGCACTGGCCTATACCGTTTTGAGCTACCTGGCGATAATGGTGCACCGCCGACTGCGATGGTTCTCAGTGACGGAACAGGCGCTCCAGGTATTTCCCCTGTTTGCTTTGGCGCACGCGGTTGAGCTGGTGCTCAATGTGCTGGCCGGTGGGCGCTTTGCCGGCTGGTGGATGCTGTTGGCGCCGGTGGCAGAGGCCTTGCTGTGGCCAGCATTGAGCCTGCTCTTGCTCGCCCCACAGCGGCGCGCGCCAGACCCTGACCAAAACCGGCCGCTCTAGGCTGCCCCCCGCCATGGAACTGCGCAATGTACAAGCGGACCTGACCCGGTTTCGGGCCCGGGTGTTCGCGTTCACGGTGTTGGTGTTGGTGTGCTTTTTTCTCTTGCTGTGCCGCCTGGTTTACCTGCAGGTATGGCGTCATGACGATTTGCGTGCGCAGGCCGAAAGCAACCGCACGTCCATCGTGCCTATCGTTCCCAACCGAGGGCTGATTGAGGACCGCAATGGCATTGTGCTGGCCAGCAATTACTCGGCTTACACGCTGGAGATCACACCGTCCAAGACGCTGGCGCTGGACAGCACCATCGACGGGCTCGCCGAACTGGTCGACATCAGCGCGCGCGACCGGCGGCGCTTTAAAAAGCTGCTCGAAGAGTCCAAAAGCTTTGAGTCGCTGCCCATCCGCAACCGCCTGACCGATGCCGAAGTCGCACGCTTTGCCGCCCAGCGCTTTCGCTTTCCCGGCGTCGAAATTAAGGCGCGCTTGTTTCGCAACTATCCCTATGGCGAAGTCGCCAGCCATGTGATCGGCTATATCGGGCGAATCAACACCAGCGAAAAAGAGAAGATCGAAAACGACGACGACCAGGCCAACTACCGGGGCACCGAGTACGTCGGCAAGCTCGGGGTCGAACAAAGCTTTGAGCGCCAGTTACACGGAATCACCGGGGTAGAACACATCGAAACTTCGGCCGGAGGGCGCGCGATGCGTCGCCTTTCCAGCAGCGCGGCTACGCCGGGCGACACCGTGTCCTTGTCCATCGATATCCGGCTGCAGTACCTGGTGGAGCAAATGTTTGGCGAGCGCCGCGGCGCCCTGGTAGCCCTGGACCCGAAAACCGGCGAGGTACTGGCCTTTGTCAGCAAACCGACCTTTGATTCCAACCTGTTTGTTGAAGGCATTGACCAGGAAAACTGGCAAATGCTCAACGAGTCCCCCGACCGACCGCTGCTCAACCGTGCCTTGCGCGGCACCTACCCGCCGGGCTCGACCTACAAGCCGTTTTTGGCGCTGGCGGCGCTGGAAACCGGCACCCGCAGCGCCACCGCGCTGGTCAACGACCCGGGCTACTATATGTTCGGCGGCCACCGCTTTGGCAGCCCGGAGAATGAGCGCGGCGGCATCATGGATATGCGACGGGCCATCGTCGAGTCCAGCAACGCCTACTTTTATTCACTCGCCAACGAGTTGGGGGTGGACGAAATGCACGATTTCATGAAGCCATTGGGCTTTGGTCAGATCACCGGCATTGACGTGCTGGGCGAAGTGCGCGGCGTACTGCCCAGCCCGGAGTGGAAGCGCAGTTACTACAAACGCCCGGAGCAGCAAAAGTGGTACGCAGGGGAAACCATTTCCCTGGGCATTGGCCAGGGCTACAACAGCTTCACCATGCTCCAGTTGGCCCAGGCTACCGCCACGCTGGTCAACCAGGGCGTCCAACACCGACCGCGCCTGGTCACCGCGACGCAGGACGCCAGCACCCATGTACGCGCGCTCGTAGCCCCGCAGGCACCCCGCAACCTGCAATTCAAGGCCGAGAACATTGCGGTCATCATGCAAGCCATGGTTGCTGTGACGCAGGAAGGAACGTCAGCCCGGGTGTTCGCGGGGGCCCCGTATTTGAGCGGAGGAAAAACCGGCACGGCACAGGCTGTTAGCCTGGGCAAGAACGAAAAATACAATGCCGCCCGCATGGAAGAACGCCAGCGCGACCACTCGCTCTACATCGCATTCGCCCCGGCACAAGATCCGCAAATTGCGCTGGCGGTGATTGTGGAGAACGCGGGTTTTGGTGCAGCCTCGGCCGCTCCGATTGCCCGCCGGGTGTTTGACTACTGGCTGCTACAGCAGTACCCCAGCGAAGAAGACCTTGCGGCTGTCAGCAAAGGCCTGGCCGCTGCACCCATGGGTACGCCGCGCAAGCTTGTCGACATGCCGTGGCCACCGCCTGGCCTGGCCAAGCCCTGAACCTGCAACAAACTCAATACGGGTTCTCAAACCCCAGCCGCGCCATGATCTCCGTCTCGCGCAGTTCCATCACCTGCGCGTCTTCGTCGAGTTCGTGGTCCCAGCCCTGGGCGTGCAGGGCGCCGTGGACGATGAGGTGGGCGTAGTGGGCTTGCAGGGCTTTGCCCTGGTCTTTGGCCTCTTGGGCCACCACGGGCGCGCACAGCACCAGGTCGGCAGTGACGACGGGTTCTAGCGTGTAGTCAAAAGTCAGCACGTTGGTGGCGTAGTCTTTTTTGCGGTATGCGCGGTTCAGGTCCTGGCCTTCGGGCGCGTCGACGATGCGCACTGTGATTTCCGCGTCGCTGGCCAGGGCGTGGCGCAGCCAGCGCGCCACTTTGTGGCGGGGCAGGGCGGCGCGGTGCAGATCGGCGTCTTGCAGCTTGCCGAATTGAAGGGACAGGGTCAGGGCGTGCAGCATAGGTGAGTCGTATTTCAAGGGGTGCGATTTAGAGCGTGGTTTTGCTGCGCGGCGCGCGGGTTTTGGGCAGGCCGGTGCGGGGCGCGGCCACGTCGGGCTCGGGCAGCGCGGGGGCGCTGCCCAGGGCCATGGCGATTTCTTCTTGCACGCGGGCAGCGTCGTAAGCGTCCACAATGCGCGCCACCAGCGGGTGGCGCACGATATCCATGCTGGTCAGGCGGGTGATGGCAATACCTTCGACCCGGCGCAGCGTGCGTTCGGCGTCAATCAGGCCGCTGAGCTGGGTTTTGGGCAGGTCGATCTGGCTGACGTCCCCGGTGATCACGGCGCGTGTGCCAAAGCCAATGCGGGTGAGAAACATCTTCATCTGCTCGGGCGTGGTGTTTTGCGCCTCGTCCAGAATCACAAAGGCGTTGTTCAAGGTGCGCCCGCGCATAAAGGCCAGCGGTGCAATCTCCAGGGCCTGGCGTTCAAAGGCTTTTTGCACTTGCTCAAAACCCATCAGGTCGTACAGCGCGTCGTACAGGGGGCGCAAATAGGGGTCGACCTTTTGGTTCAGGTCGCCGGGCAGAAAGCCCAGGCGTTCGCCGGCTTCGACCGCCGGGCGGGTCAGCACGATGCGCTGCACGGCGCTGCGTTGCAAGGCGTCCACGGCGGCGGCCACCGCCAGGTAGGTTTTGCCGGTGCCCGCCGGGCCGATGCCAATGGTGATGTCGTGGCTGGCGATGTTGTCCAGGTACAGCGCCTGGTTGGTGCTGCGGGGTTTCAGGTCCGCGCGCCGGGTGGACAAGCTGGGGCCATCGCTTTGTTCGGCCGATCCGTCGCCTGAGAGCATGAGCTGCACCGTGGCGGCCGGAATCGCGCGCGCCGCCATTTCATACAAGGCTTGCAACACGTCCATGGCCCGCTGCGCTTTGACCTTGGGGCCATCGACCTTGAACTGCTCGTGGCGGTGCGCAATGCGTACGCCCAAAGCCGTCTCAATAGTGCGCAGGTGTTCGTCCGTGGGGCCGCACAGGTGGGACAGGCGGGTGTTGTTGGGCGGCGAGAAAAGGTGTCTGAGAATCAAGTTGATAATTCCGGGCTGGGTGGCAGAGGGTGATCGCAGCAATGTGCCACGCGACCCCGATGATAGGCACTAACTTTCACCTCAATAACAAAGGCACCCATGATTGGCAAACTCACAGGAACCCTGAGCGACAAAAACCCGCCCCAAGTGATGGTGGACTGCGCCGGCGTGGGCTACGAGGTGCAGGTGCCCATGGGCACGTTTTACAACCTGCCCGCGCTGGGTGAAAAAGTGTCGCTGCTGACGCATTTTGTGGTCCGTGAGGACGCGCAAATCTTGTACGGTTTTGGTTCGCCCCAAGAGCGTGCCGCGTTTCGCGAGCTGATCAAAATCTCGGGCGTAGGGCCGCGCACCGCTTTGTCGGTGCTCTCGGGCATGAGCGTGGCCGATCTGGCGCAGGCCATCACCCTGCAAGAACCCGGTCGCCTGACCAAGGTGCCCGGCATTGGCGCCAAAACTGCGCAGCGCCTGCTGCTTGAACTCAAAGGCAAGCTCGGCGCCGACATCGGCGCTCCCTTAGGGGCGGCCAGCGGCGCGCAGTCCGACATCTTGCAGGCGCTGCTGGCGCTAGGCTACAACGACAAAGAAGCGGCGCTGGCGCTGAAAGCCTTGCCCACTGATGTGGGCGTGAGCGACGGCATCAAGCTCGCGCTCAAGGCGCTCGCGCGCTAACAGACCAAGGGCTGGGCAGTTACACGCAAAAACCCCGCAAGGCTCGCGCTTTGCGGGGTTTTAATTTTTGGCAGAGTGAAAACTAGCCACTCGACGCCGCATGGCGATCTACAGCGAGGCGTTTGGACGCAGACAGTAGCAGCGCTACGACCAGTCCAAACAACGACGCTGTAGGTCGCCAGGCAAGGAGCAATTACATGCCCATACCGCCCATTCCACCCATGCCGCCCATGTCACCGCCGCCCATGCCACCCATGCCGCCGCCGGCTTCGTCTTTGGGGGCCTCGGCAACCATGCACTCGGTCGTCAGCATCAAAGATGCCACCGATGCCGCGTTTTGCAGCGCAGTGCGGGTCACTTTGGTGGGGTCCAGAATGCCCATTTCGATCATGTCGCCGTAGGTGTCGTTGGCAGCATTGAAGCCGTAGTTGCCCGAACCCGCCATCACCGCGTTCACCACCACCGAGGCTTCGCCGCCGGCGTTGTACACGATCTCGCGCAGGGGCGCTTCGATGGCTTTGAGCACCAGCTTGATACCGGCGTCTTGGTCGGCGTTGTCACCCTTGATGGCGCCAGCGGCTTGCTTGGCGCGCAGCAGAGCCACGCCGCCGCCAGCCACAATGCCTTCTTCCACCGCAGCACGGGTGGCGTGCAGGGCGTCTTCCACGCGGGCTTTTTTCTCTTTCATTTCGACTTCGGTGGCAGCGCCAACCTTAATCACGGCAACGCCGCCAGCGAGTTTTGCAACGCGCTCTTGGAGTTTTTCGCGGTCGTAGTCAGAGGTGGCC
>CANFWT010000064.1 GCA_947450895.1 Comamonadaceae bacterium
ACCAGCGCCATGCGGTGGCTGCGCTGCAGGCCCAGCACGTCCAGCAGGGCAAACTGCTGCGCGCGCCGCGTCACGCTCAGCGCCAGCACCGAAAACACCAAAAACCCCCCGGTAAACAGCGCCACCAGCGCCAGCACCGTCAGGTTGACCCGGTAGGCGCGCGACACATTGCCCATGCGCGAGAGCGCGTCGCCCGGCGCTTGCAGCACCGCGCCTGCGGGCCAGTCGGCCTGCGATTGCACGCTGCGGGCAAAGGCCTCGCGGTCCACGCCCGGGCGCAGGCGCAGGTCCACACGGCTGAGCTGCCCCTGCGCGCCAAAGGCGGCTTGTGCGGCAGCCACGTCCATCACCGCCAGCGGCGCGCCACTGGCCGCTACCGTGCCTGCCACGCGCAAGCGCTGCCAGCGCATGCCGTGTTGCACTTCCAGCCGCTCGCTGCCGGGGCGTACGAGCGCAGCGCGCGCGCTGGCGTTCAAAAACACCGCGTCGGGGGCGAACACATCCAGGCGGTCGGCGCCTGCGCCGGGCAGGGGCAGCAGGTCGGGCGCTATTGCTGCAATTTGCAGGGCGTCGACGCCCATCACGCGCAAAGCCAGTTTGCGTTCCAGGTTGGGCGCGTCGGCGCTGGCGCTGGGGGTGGCGGCTTGTGGCGGCGCGGCACTGGCAGACCTGGGGGCGCTGGGTGCCAGCGCGTAGCTGCTGATCTCTAACACCGGCGAGGCCCAGGTCACGTCGGGGTGGTGGCTCAGGCGCCCGTACAGCGCGTCCGGGATGCGCGCGCCGCTGCTGTTGCTCAGCGTCAAGTCCGCCTGGCCCGAGACCGAGCGCACCGCCTGCGCAAATTCGTCCAGCGCTGAGGCGTTGATCACGTGCACCGCAAAGGCCAGCGCCACGCCCAGCATCACCGACACCACGGCGGCAGCATTGCGCCAGGGGTGCTGGCGCAGCTCTTGCCAGGAGAAGCTGGCCAGTAGGGGCCACAGCGGGGAGCGCGGTGCACGCGCTGGGTGCTGCGCTGCCTGGAGCGCTGGAGGGGGCGCCGGGGCGTGCGTGGCGTTGGTCATTGCGCCGCCAGCAGGGCCACTGCGGCCAGGGGTGGCAGCACTTCCACGCCCTCGCGCAGCGGGTAGCCCTGGGCCACGGGGGCGACCACCAGCTTGCGTGCGGCGCCCAGGTCGGCGCTGGCCAGGTAAAAGCCCTTGGACACGCTGGGTGCCGACGAGCGTTTGATTTCAATCACCCAGGTGGCGCCGTTGCGAAACTCGAGCACCAGGTCCACCTCGGCGCCGTGGCTGGTGCGGTAGTAGCTGGCCTGGGCTTGGGGCGCGGCGGCGATCAGCTGCTCGATCACAAAGCCCTCCCAGCTGCCCCCGGCCACCGGGTGGCCCAGCACCGCGTCCAGGTGCGGCAGGCCCAGCAACGCGTGCACCAGGCCGCTGTCGCGCACATACACCTTGGGTGCGCGCACCAGGCGCTTGCTGCTCGCGCCACTCCAGGGCAGCAGGCGGCGCACCAGCATCAGGTCGCACAGCAAATCGACGTAGCGGCCCATGGTTTGCCCGCTCACGCCCAGTGCGCTGGCCAGGCGGGACAGGTCCAGCAGCTCGCCTTGGTTGTGCGCCAGCATCGTCCACAGGCGGCGCAAGGTGGTGCTGGGAATGCGCGGCCCCAGGGCGGGAATGTCTTTTTCCAGGTAGGTGGCGATAAATGCCTCGCGCCAGGCCATGCTGGCGCCGTCGTCTGCCGCCAGCCAGGCCAGCGGAAAGCCGCCACGCGCCCATAAGCGGTTCAGGTCTTGGGCGCTTGCATCGCTGCCCAGCACCTCGCGCGCCTGAAAAGGCGTCAGCTCCAAGGTCGCCACGCGCCCGGCCAGGCTTTCGCTGCTTTGTTGCAGCAGCGCGCCGCTGGCCGAGCCCAAGAGCAAAAACTGGCCGCTGGCCTCGCCCGCGCGGCGGCGCTGGTCTATCACGCCGCGCAGCACCGCAAACAGACCCGGCATGCGCTGCACTTCGTCCAAGATCACCAGTTGCTTCGGGTGGGCTGCAAAAAAGGCTTCCGGGTCGTCCAACTGGCGCTGGGCGGAGGGCAGCTCCAGGTCCAAGTAAATGGCCTTGTTGCGTGCGGCTTGTTCGGCAAAAGCCAGCGTGGTTTTTCCGCACTGGCGCGGCCCAAGCAGCACCACGGCGGGAAACTGCGACAGCAGCGTGTCCAGGGCGGCGTGGGCTTGGCGGGTTCTCATCCGTGCATTTTATCCATCGAAAGTTAATATTGCACGGTTAATTGGCCATTGGCGCCGCAACCAAGGGCGCGCAGGCATGTCGAAGCCACAGCGCTGTAGCCGCTACACTCAAGCCCTCACCGGGGGTGTCTGGCGCAAGCCGGACTGAGAAATACCCCATGAACCTGATCTGGGTCATGCCAGCGTAGGAAGCGTGATGGGGAAAATGCCGTGCGTTCTGGGGGCTTTTTTCGTTTCATGGGTCCGTGCTGGATTTTTTTGAAACGCAAAGGAGCTTCTTTATGAACCACGGCATTTTTTCTTTCTCGCGCCGCCGTACCAGCGCCTGGCTGATCGCGTCTACCCTGGGCGCTAGCGTATCCCCGGCGGTGTTTGCGGCTGATGCGCCCGCTGAACTGCGTCTGCTCACCCACAGCTCGTTTGGCGTGCCCAAGCCGCTCTTGGCCCAGTTTGAAAAAGACGCAGGCGTCAAGCTGCGCGTGACCAAGGCGGGCGATGCGGGCGAGATGCTCAACAAGCTCATCCTCACCCGCAAAGCGCCGATTGCCGATGTGGTGTTTGGCATTGACAACACCCTGGCCTCAAAAGCGCTGGCCGCCGATGTGCTGGACGCCTATACCGGCCCCGCCGCCCAGCGCGCAAGTGCGGTTGGCTTACCCGCGCCGCTGGTGCCGGTGGACTATGGCTATGTGACGCTGAACTACGACAAAGCCTGGTTTGCCAAGAAGTCGCTGGCCCTGCCCAAGACGCTGGAAGACCTGGCCCAGCCCGGCGCCGCCAAGCTGCTGGTGGTGCAAAACCCGGCCACGTCCAGCACCGGCTACGCGTTTTTGCTCGCCACCATTGGCGCCCTGGGGGAAGAAAAAGCCTTTGACTGGTGGGCCCGCATGCGCGAAGGCGGCGTAAAAGTGGCCAAGGGCTGGAGCGAGTCCTACTACACCGATTTTTCCAATAGCCCCGGCGGCGCCTACCCCCTGACCGTGAGCTACGCCAGCAGCCCGGCGGCCGAGGTGTTTTACAGCAAGACCAAACTCACCGAGCCGCCTACCGGCAGCCTGAGCGTGCCCGGCGCGGTGTTCCGCCAAGTGGAAGGCGTGGCCTTGGTCAAAGGCGGCAAGGCGCGCGCTGCGGCAGAGAAGTTCATCGAATTCATGCGCTCGCCCGAGGTGCAAAAGCAAATGCAAACCGAGATGTGGATGTACCCGGTGGAAGCCAATGTAGCCCGCGCCGAGGTGATGCAGTTCGCCCCCGAACCGGCCAAGTTTGACAGCCCCAGCGACAAAGACATTGCCGACAAGGGTGCTGCCTGGGTGGCGCGCTGGACCAAGGTGGTGCTGAAATAACTGCCCCGCGCATGGGCTTGGCCTGCTTAACGATGCAGCGGACTTTCGTGATCAAGGGCGCTGCGCGCCTTGGTGAAAGTTAGGCAATCGTTGCACGCTGGCCCCGCGCTGCGCCCCCTAAAAAAAGCACAGTGTCAAACGCTTCTCGCCCCACTTTTCTGCGCTCGCCGCGCTGGCTGGCCTTGGCGCCGCTGGCGTTTTTGCTGGTGATGCTGGTGGCGCCGGTGCTTCGGCTGATGGGTGAGGCCTTGTGGGGCGACAAGGCGTTGGCTTTCGGCGTGGCGTCGGGCAGCTTGGGTGGCAGCGCCTGGTTGCAGCCCTGGCTGGACCCGTATTTGCGTTGGCGCCTGCTGTGGTCGGCGCTGCAGGCGGCGCTCACCTGTGGCGTGGTGCTGCTGCTGGGGGTGCCCGTGGCCTGGGTGCTGGCGCGCTATGAGTTCGTCGGGCGGCGCTGGGTGCTGCGCGCGCTGATGCTGCCCTTTGTGGTGCCCACGCTGGTGGCGGCCATGGGTGTGCTGGCGCTGTGGGGGCCGCAGGGCCTGTGGGTGCAAGCGGGCGGGCAGTCTTTGCAAGACACGCCGTTTTTGCTGCTGTATGGCAATGTGTTTTTCAACCTGTGCGTGCTGGTGCGCAGCGCCACCGACGCGCTGGAGCAGGTGAGCGCCGCACGCCTGGCGGCCGCCCGCACCCTGGGCGCCACGCCCTGGCGCGCGTTCTGGCGCATAGAGTGGCCCGCCATATTGCCCTGGCTGATGTCGGCGCTGTGCCTGGTGTTTTTGTACTGCTTTGCCGGGTTTGGCCTGGCGCTGGTGCTGGGCGGCCAGCAGTACGCCACGGTAGAGGTCGAGATTTACACCCTGGTGGCCTACGA
This sequence comes from Comamonadaceae bacterium, assembly GCA_947450895.1. Classification (GTDB taxonomy): domain Bacteria; phylum Pseudomonadota; class Gammaproteobacteria; order Burkholderiales; family Burkholderiaceae_C; genus Allorhodoferax. The sequence goes on from CANFWT010000064.1 coordinate 4,454, forward strand.
GCTGCAACTGGGCGCCGCAGGCGTGCTGGCGCTGTGGACGCTGGCCATTACCGGCGCGTGCGCCTTGTTGTATGCGGTGCTAGAGCGCCGCCTGGCCACACCGCTGCGCGCCGACCGCGTGCCCCGGCGCGTGCCGCGCGGTGCGGGCCAGTGGCTGGCAGTGGCGGGCGCGCTGGCGGTGCTGGTGTTGTTTTGCCTGGCGCCCATTGCCGCCATCGTGCTGCGGGCGGCGCTTGCGGGTGCGCAAAGCTGGGCCGTGCTGTGGGAGCCCGAGACGCTGCAAGCGCTGGGCAACACGCTTCGCTTTTCGGGCGCTGCCCTGCTGTTGGCTACCGTGCTGGGCCTGTGCCATGCGCTGGCGGCGCGCCACTCGGCGGTCTTGCGCGCGCTGGCGTTTTTGCCGCTGGTGGTGTCTCCTGTGCTGGTGGCTTTTGGCCTGTTGTTGCTTTACCCCGGCTGGACGGCCAGCGTGCCGCTGCTCATTGCTGCCTATGCGCTCTTGGCCTATCCCTTCGTCGCCAAGTCGGTGGCCTCGGGCCTGGACGGTTTGCCTGCCAACTTGGGGGCTGCGGCACGCTCGCTAGGCGCATCGCCCTGGCGCGCGTTTTGGCGCGTCACCTGGCCGCTGCTACTGCCCGCGCTGCGCCGGGGCATGGCCTTTGCGGCGGCCACTGCGGTGGGCGAGTTTGCTGTCACCTTGTTTTTAAGCCGCCCCGAGTGGGCCACGCTCAGCACCCTGATTTACCAACACCTGGGCCGCCCCGGCGCTGCGCACCTGGACGCTGCGCTGGTGCTGGCCTGCGCGTTGATGGCGCTGGCGCTGGCTGCTTTTTTGCTGATCGAGTGGCCCGGCGCTGGCCCCGCCAATGCTAAGGAACCCCATGCTTGAGCTGCAAGCTATTACCAAACACTGGCGCGCGCCCGGAGGCGCCAGCCGCATGCTGCTCAAAGACCTGAACCTCCAGGTGCCCCAAGGCCAAACCGTGGCGCTGCTGGGGCCCTCGGGCAGCGGCAAAAGCACCTTGCTCAAAATCATTGCGGGTCTGGAGGCGCCAGACGCCGGGCGGGTGCTGTTTGGCGGGAAAGACATCACCGCCTTGCCGCCCGAGCAGCGCAAGTTCGCACTCATGTTCCAAGACTTTGCGCTGTTTCCGCACCTGAGCGTGCAAGACAACGTGGCCTTTGGGCTGGTGGAACAAGGCCAGCGCCGCGCAGAGGCGCGCTCCCAGGCGGTGGACATGCTGCAACGCTTTGGCCTGGGCGCGCACACGCAGGCCCGGGTGTGGCAGCTATCGGGGGGCGAGCAGCAGCGTGTGGCGCTGGCACGCGCCCTGATTACGGCGCCGCGCCTGTTGCTGCTCGATGAACCTTTTTCCGCGCTGGATGCCGACTTGCGCCACAGCCTGCGCGCCGAGTTTCAGGTGCGCATCGCGGCCTCTGGCATGGCAGTGGTGTGGGTGACGCACGATGAAGCCGAGGCGCGTTCCGTCGGGCAGCACGGGTTTCGGGTGGTGGATGGGGCTTTGCAGCGGGTTTGGTAGGCGCCAGGGCGTTGGCGCTCGGGCGTCACGCGCCCATGTTCAAGCCCGCGGCCCCGGCACCAAAATCGTCGGCAGCGCTTGCGGCAGCATGTGGGGGTAGTCCCGGCTGAAGTGCAGGCCCCGGCTCTCGTGGCGGGCGCTTTGCACGATCAGGTCGGCCACTTGCACCACGCACCACCGCTTTACGCAGCAACTCAGGTAGCAGTACCCCAGGGTCAATGTGCTGGAAAACCGCATCTGCGTAAAAGACCGAAACATCTGGACGTCAGCCGGTGTGTCATCGGGCATTGATGTGGCATTTAACCTTGTAGCCGAGCATTTCGGACAAGCTGCCGCCATCCAAGTCGCACGTGAAAACGTTTTCAATTTCAGCAGCTTTGGAGCCAACCCGAATTGCATGCATTGTTGCGCCATCGCTCCCATTGCAATGCATTGGTGCACGACATGCAAGACACCATATCCAGAGACCTATCTCTGCGCTTAAGCACCGCGGCATTGGCCAAACTGGCCCACCTCAGTACACGGCATCTATCGCGTGATTTTTTTACTGTAAACAGACTGAGCATCCACCAGTACCAAACCGATTTGCGCATGGACCGCGCCCGCAGCCTGCTTGCTGGCTTGCGCCTGTACTTAGAGCGCATCGCCGAACAGTGTGGCTTTGGCAGCGTACAAGCACTGCGGGCCTGCTGGAACAAGGAGCAAGCCCAATCGCCCACCGCCATGCGCCACAGCATCGCATCGAAGCGCGTGACCCGCGCGAGGTGATGGGATCATCCTTTTTGGATTGAGTTGGGTTTAAGGTAGCAGTCTATCAAATTTATATTATTTCTAACAAATATAGACTTTTAATTCGTTAAATAATTATATTGAAAATTATATGTTTTCATTATAAATTTCATTAATATAAACTAGGTATAAATACTATACCAGGGTAACCGCCTGGATGTATACTTACGAAGTCTGGTATCGTTTTCACAAAGGCAACGTACTATCGTTTGGCAAGACTGCCTTTACGGATCAAGACATTCACTCACCAGAAAGGAATCAACACGAAAGACGACAAATACAAAGGGAGCAAGTTACGGCCGGTCATGCGGTAGCACGGCAAATTAAAGCGCTCATTAATGGCGCTTTGACGCGGTCTATGCCGTATCTTTAAATGCGGTAGTGATCATTAGTCTCAACTTTTAAAAGGTTTGATTAGGGGGAGTATGAAAAATAGAAAACAGTTAAAGGATGCGGTGCATGATCGCCGAAGGTTTTTACTCAAATCAGCAAGCGTTGCTGGTGCAATATCTGCGCCCACACTAATTGGTCTTGGTCTGTTGCCAATTTCGGGTCATGCGACAGCGAATTCAGGCAATAAAAAGAGGTGGAATAGCACGGATGACCTCGCATTCTACGACCTAACAATAAGCGCCGGCTGGGATGCTTGGGACTATGCTGAGGCAATTTGGACCGATAGTACCGATGGAATGACTCGGTCTGGAACGTTGATATTTTATACAGCACAATGGTGGCCACTTAACATCATTAGTGAGACGGCAAACTACACCTTTTCCTATAAAAAAGTCAATGTCGGGAATGGTTACGACTTAGATTCGGTCACAGGCTTATCTGTATTCAAAATTGAAAAGAGTTTACTGGGAGTTACAAAGAAAATCCAATTACCAGACTATTCGGAACATTATGATAAGGATGAACTGCGTAGAAAGCTTCAAGATGCGCCTGATTGGGACGAGGATTGGCAAATACCCGCATCTTGGCAAAGGGAATTCAACTACTGGAATACTATGTTTCAAGGAGGAGATCTAGGTCGCCCACTATTTGGAGTCTTGGTTCACCAATGGGGAGCTAGGCAGTATGGTGTTGCCGTGCGCATACTTTTTGTGTACCAGTTTGACTATGATGTGCGGCTTGGTGTTGTCGTTCGTAGAGCAACACCCAGGAGAGTAATGTATCTTTTTGGCGCAATAATTCAAGGTCGATGGGCGAATCTAGCGATGGATCAAATTGAAGATGGGGCCCGTCCCCACCTGAATCGTCTCCGTAACGCTATATTTCGAGCAGCTTATATGGATGTCAATTTTGACGGAAATGAAGATCGAGAAATACCCTTCTACGGTTGGCGTAACGACGTAGCCGGTCAGAGAAATTTAGCTAGGCAGTTGGTGGATGCGATTATTGGGGAATTAGCGGGCGGTGCACCCGCTCTTGGTATGGCTGCCCGGGCAATCAACGAAGCGCAGCAGGGGTGGGTGCAGTTAAGGAATCAAAACCCGCCCCAAGCCAACGGAGTTTACAATGTCGCGCCCCCTGAGGCTCCGTTGCCAAATCCGCCGTTGCGCTACAGAGGCGTTCAGGCTAACAACAATGCCAATTTTGGCGTTGTGGATGTCCAAATCAACAACGTTAATTGGCTGAATGCAGCTCCTGGTATAGGTTGGCGAAGGTTTCGCTTTATTCCTAATCCAGTTGAACCGGTACCTAATCCGCAGCTTCAACCGGATCATATCTATCCTGCAGTCATACCCAATGATGTATATAACGATAACGGAACGGAGACTACAGAGGCCATAACGGAAGACACATACAACTCGGCTTACGACGCTGAGGTAAGTAGTATTTCCCCTTCCCCACACAGTAGTTCTAGTGGTTGGTCTAGAGCACTTTTCTCAGATTTCTGACCGATTAATAACAATCAAAGTGTTGCCCATGGTTATTTAACTTACCTTGGCGATAACTAACATGTGCAGCGCAATGTCAGTAAATGGTTTAATTGTATTTAATTCCAAAAGTTACATTTATTTTTTACAGGAGTATTTAAAATGAAAAAATTAGTTCGAAAATATTTATGTGTGTTAGCCGTCGCGTTGCCAGTGATCAGCAGTGCAGGTACCCTTTGTGGGGCTGGTAGAGTAAAGGCATTGGCCGAAGGTTATCTTGGTTTGGACCAAACCGGAGTTTTATTGCAGGCAACGTCCGGAAGTAGTATTGGATTGCTATCTTACACCGTTGGCTCGACTGCCAGATTTGATGCTCTTTCAAAAACCTTACGGGCCGCCTTTCTTGCCGGTACACCGGTTGGTATTTACTCTGCTGTTGCCGATTGCAACAAAATCAATGAAGTTCGTATTTGCAATGTCGATGCTGATTGCAGATAACAAAGCTTAAATCTATAGTTAAATAAAAAAACAAATAAGCATTTTTTGTAATTAGCGGTAGACAAAAATTTTTTTAATAAAGATGTATTCTATGAAAACTGCCATTAAAAAATATATTTGTATTTTATGTCTCGCATTGCCCATAATTAGCAATGCGGCTCAAGGACTTTGTGGGGCTGGTCTGGTAAACGAGTTAATCGAAGGTTACCAGGGTAGTGCAGACCAAGTTATGATTTATTTGGAGTCAACTGAGGGTGCCAGTAGCATGGTACTCAAGATGTTCTACGGCGTTCCTGGTAATGGGCCAACCAAGAGTATTGCTCTTTCAAAAACACTCCAAATGGCAATGTCTGCTCAATTACCAGTTCGAATTTATTCAGAAATATCGCCCAGTAATAATAATATTAATCGTTGCAATACTATCAATGAAGTAAGGATTTGCTACATTGCTACCGATTGCCTATAACAAAGATTTTCTGCCTAGTGCAAAACGGGGTTGTTTTTGGGTTTAGATTTATACAAAAACATATTTAGCTCTACAAGTTCAAGACGCAGATCGAGGCGTGCATTATGAGATTGCGGTTTGCCATTGTGGGTAACCGGTTGTCGGGAAAATGCAAATTCTAGGATCCAAACGCACAGGTTTAACAGGCTGCTGAAATACCTCCCGACAACTGGAAAATTGACACTCGCGATGGTCATTTACCCCTTGGCAGCCTCAGAAAAATGGCTTGTAGGCCTTCGTAGGAGGTCGACTGTTTGCCACAAGCGCTATCAAAGCAGTATTTCAGCAGTCTGTTAAGGAAGTGCTATTTTGAAAGATCTAGAGCCTAACAGGCGATAAGTTTTTTTATCTAAATTTTAATATATATTATATTATGAAATATTTTATTGGAAAATATATTTGTGTTGCTTTTTTCTCATTGCCGCTTATTAGCAATGCAGCAATCCTGTGTGGTGCCGGCACCATAAAAAACTTGACCGAGGGTTATCTCGGGATGGATCAAACAAGGATTATTTTAGACGCAACCGAAGGATCTAATACGATGAGACTGAATTACGGAACTCCTTCACCTTACAAGTTTGACCGCCTCTCAAGAACACTGCGTGCAGCATTTTTTGGCGGCCAACCGGTTCGAATTTTTGCTGACGCCCGTAACGGTTGCAACTACATAGATGAAATTCATATTTGTAATGTGGCTAATGAATGCAAATGATAAGTCGTCTTTATTGTTAATGTGTTTTTGGTTTACGCCTGCCGTATATGCCACCAAAGTGTGAACGCGGCTTCACCCTGCTAAAACTTTTGGTGGTCATTGTCATCATCGGTTTGCTGTCTGCTTATGTCGGTCCCAAGGTCTTCGGGCAGATTTGCAAGTTAGAGACCAAGATTGCCAGGGCGCAGGTGGAAGCCATTGTTAAAGGCCTGGAGCAGTACCGCATAGACGCCGGGCACTACCCCAGCGCAGACCAGGGGCTGGCTGCGTTAATGGTTGCCCCGGCGGGTTAAGCCAAGTGGGCTGGGCCGCACATGGCCAAGGCCTTGCCGCAAGACCCTTGGGGCAAGCCTTATCTGTAACGGGTGCCGGGGGAGCATGGGGACTTCGATGTGTTCTCGTTGGGCTGCGATGGGCTGCGATGGGCAGCGCGGGAGGTGAGGGGGCAGATGCCGATGTAAGTAGTTGGTAGTTTTGTGCTCTTACCCACTCTCTCCCCCAACCCCTCTCGCCCGCTGGGCGAGAGAGAGGGGGTGTATCAAGACCGGTAGCACTGAGGTTCAGCGGCAAACGGGCCAAGGAAGCACGTTGATTGACTCAACATCTAGTTCCAGCCGAATGGTGCATGACTACTACGAATCAGCGTTACTTTGAAGCATGCTGAATTCCGTGCGCCCGGATTGCGGTTTAGCCACGCGGCCCCGGCACCAAAATCGTCGGCAGCGCTTGCGGCAGCAGGTCGGGGTAGTCCCGGCTGAAGTGCAGGCCCCGGCTCTCGTGGCGGGCGCGGGCGCTTTGCACGATCAGGTCGGCCACTTGCACCAGGTTACGCAGTTCCAGCAGGTCGCGGCTGACGTGGAAGTTGGCGTAAAACTCTTGTATTTCGTCTTGCAGCAGCGCAATGCGGTGGGCGGCGCGCTCGAGCCGTTTGTTGGTGCGCACAATGCCCACGTAGTCCCACATAAAGCGGCGCAATTCGTCCCAGTTGTGCGAAATCACCACCGACTCGTCGGCATCTGTCACGCGGCTGTCGTCCCACGCGGGCAAGGCAAGCCTGGGAGCGCCAGGGCTTTGCTCAATGTCGAAGCTGGCCGCGCGCGCAAACACCATGCATTCCACTAGCGAGTTGCTGGCCAGCCGGTTGGCGCCGTGCAGGCCGCTGCAGGCGGCTTCGCCAATGGCGTACAGGCCGGGCAGATCGGTGCGGCCGTGCAAGTCGGACAGCACACCGCCGCAGGTGTAATGGGCGGCGGGCACTACGGGAATCGGCTGGCGGCTGATGTCGATGCCCAGTTCCAGGCAGCGCGCGTAAATGTTGGGAAAGTGTTCCTGGATAAAGGCCAGGCTTTGGTGCGAAATATCCAGGTAAACGCAGTCAAAGCCGCCTTTTTTCATCTCGAAGTCGATGGCGCGCGCCACTACGTCACGCGGGGCCAGTTCGGCGCGCGCGTCGTGCGCGGGCATAAACCGCGTGCCGTCGGGCAGCAGCAGGCGCCCGCCTTCGCCGCGCACCGCTTCGCTGATCAAGAACGACTTGGCGTGCGGGTGGTACAAGCAGGTGGGGTGGAACTGGATGAACTCCATGTTTTGCACCCGGCAGCCCGCGCGCCAGGCGGCAGCAATGCCGTCACCGGTGGCGGTGTCGGGGTTGGTGGTGTAGAGGTACACCTTGCCCGCGCCGCCCGTGGCCAGCAAGGTATGCGGGGCCGAAAACGTCAGCACCTCGTCGGTCAGGTCGTCCAGGGCGTACAGGCCGATGCAGCTGCGCTGTCCTGCGGTGTCACCCACCACTTTGTCACTGGTGATCAGGTCCACCAGCGTGTGGTTTTCAAACAACTGGATGTTGGGCGATTGCTGCACCCGCTCGATCAGCGTGGTTTGCACGGCCGCCCCGGTGGCATCGGTCACATGCACGATACGCCGCGCGCTGTGGCCGCCCTCGCGGGTGAGGTGCAGGTCGCCGTTGTGTTCGGTGCTAAAGGGTACGCCCATGGTTTGCAGCCAGGCAATGGCCTCGGGCGCGTGTTCCACCACAAACTGTGTGGCAGCCAGGTCGCACAGGCCCGCGCCTGCGATCAGCGTGTCGTCCACATGGGCGGCAAAACTGTCGGCCTTGTCCCACACGGCGGCAATGCCACCCTGCGCCCAGCCGCTGGAGCCTTCGCGCACCGCGCGCTTGGTGATGATGGCAACCCGGTATTTTTCGGACAGCAGCAGCGCGGTACTCAAGCCTGCCAGGCCGCTGCCGACGATCAACACGTCAAATTGAAGTGTTGCTGGCGTGGTGATTTCTTGCATGCAATTAGCCTATGCGCATGCCGGGCACAGCGCCCGGCCAGGGATTGAGAATGTAAATACCGGGCTGCGCCTTTTCATCGGCGTGGCTGGCGGCCAGCACCATGCCCTCGGACACGCCAAACTTCATCTTGCGCGGCGCCAGGTTGGCCACCAGCACGGTGAGCTGGCCGATCAGGTCTTGCGGCTTGTACATGCTGGCGATGCCGCTAAACACATTGCGCATGCGGCCTTCGCCGGCGTCCAAGGTCAGGCGCAACAGCTTGACCGAGCCTTCCACCGGCTCGCAGTTCACGATTTTTGCAATGCGCAGGTCAACCTTGGCGAAGTCGTCGATGGTGATGGTGGGGGCGATTTCCTCGCCGCCGGGGATGAGCTTTTCTTCAACCACGGCGGGTGGCGCGAAGAGAGCGTCCAGTTGCTCGGGGGTGACGCGTTGCATCAGGTGCTGGTAGGGCGCGATGCGGGCCACATGGCCAGTGGCGTTCCAGTCGTGCATGCTGACGCCCACGAAGCCTTGAACCGCCTGCGCCAGCGAAGGCAACACGGGCGCCAAATAGCGGCTGATTTCTGCAAAGGCATTGATGAGCACCGAGCAGACCTGGTGCAGTGCCTCGTTGTTGGCGGCGTCCTTGGCCAAGTCCCAGGGCTTGTGCTGGTCCACGTAGGCGTTGACTTTATCGGCCAGCAGCATGATCTCGCGTGTGGCTTTGCCAAATTCGCGGGCTTCATAGGTTTTTGCCAAGTCGTCCTTGGCTGCGTGAATTTCAAACAGCAGCGCGCTGCCTTGTTCGCCATATGACTGCGTCAGCTTGCCCTCAAACCGCTTGGTCAAAAACCCCGCCGCCCGGCTCGCAATGTTCACAAACTTGCCAATCAAATCACTGTTCACCCGCGCCATAAAGTCGTCGGCATTGAAGTCAATGTCCTCATTGCGCGCCGAGAGTTTGGCCGCCAGGTAGTAGCGCAGCCACTCGGGATTCATGCCCAGGCTCAGGTACTTGAGCGGGTCCAGGCCGGTGCCGCGGCTTTTGCTCATCTTCTCACCGTTGTTCACCGTCAAAAAGCCGTGCACAAACACATTGGTGGGCGCTTTGCGGCCGCTGAAATGCAGCATGGCCGGCCAAAACAAAGTGTGGAAGGTGACGATGTCCTTGCCAATGAAGTGGTACTGCTCCAGTTCTGGCTGCGCCATATAGGCTGCATAGTTTTCGCCGCGTTGGTCGAGCAGGTTTTTCAGTGAGGCCAGGTAGCCCACCGGCGCGTCCAGCCACACATAAAAATACTTGCCCGGCGCATCGGGAATCTCAATGCCGAAGTAAGGCGCGTCCCGGCTGATGTCCCAGTCGCCCAGGCCTTCGCTGCTTGAGCCGTCGGGGTTGGTGCGCACGCTGAACCACTCTTTGACCTTGTTGGCTACTTCGGGCTGCAGCTTGCCGTCTTGCGTCCAGTTCTGCAAAAACGCCACACAGCGCGGGTCCGAGAGCTTGAAGAAGAAATGCTCCGAGCTTTTGAGTTCTGGCTTGACGCCTGACAGCGCCGAGTACGGGTTGATCAGGTCGGTGGGCGCATAGACGGCGCCGCAGACTTCGCAGTTGTCGCCGTACTGGTCTTTGGCGTGGCATTTGGGGCATTCGCCTTTGATAAAGCGGTCCGGCAAAAACATGTTTTTCGCCGGGTCGAAGAATTGCTCGATGGTTTTGCGCTCAATCAATGAGCCGCCGTCGGATTCGGGAATGTCGCGCAGGTCGCGGTAAATCTGGCGGGCCAGTTCGTGGTTCTCGGGGGCGTCGGTGCTGTGCCAGTTGTCAAAGCCGATGTGAAAGCCGTCCAGGTAGGGCTTGCGCCCGGCAGCGATGTCGGCCACAAACTGCTGGGGTGTTTTGCCAGCTTTTTCGGCGGCGATCATGATGGGCGCGCCGTGCGTGTCGTCGGCGCCCACGAAGTTGACCGCGTGGCCCTGCATGCGCTGGAACCGCACCCAGATGTCAGCCTGGATGTACTCCATGATGTGGCCGATGTGGAAATTGCCGTTGGCGTAGGGCAGGGCGGTGGTGACGAAGAGTTGGCGCGGCATGGGGGGTGGAAACCTTGGGGCGAAGGGGGCGATTTTAGTTCCACCACAATGGCCCAATGAACTTAGCCATCTTTGACCCATTCCAGCGAAACCGCCTGCTTGGGCTGGTAGTTTGTGCGTTCGCGTGGTGTGCCACCGGCATGGCGCATGCCAGTGAACTGGCCGACAAACTCCAGCGGGCCGATTACGCCCTGCTGATGCGCCACACCCTGGCCCCGGGAACGGGGGATCCCGCAGGCTATCGCTTGGACGATTGCGCAAGCCAGCGCAACCTGAGCGACGAAGGCCGCCAGCAGGCGGTGCGCACCGGGCAGTGGTTGCGCCAGCAGGGCGTGAGTCGCGCCCAGGTGCTGACCAGTCCCTGGTGCCGCTGCAAAGACACAGCGCTGCGCTTGGGTTTCGGTGACGCGTTGTTAGAGCCCGCGTTGGCCTCATTTTTTGACGAGCCCCAACGTGCAGCTGAATTTACCCGGCGCTTGCAGCAGCGGCTCGCCCAGGCCAGTGCAAACAAAGGTGACAAAGCTGTGGTGTTGGTCACCCACCACGTCAATATCTTGGCCTATGTGGGCGAAAACGTGGGCTCCGGGGACATGGTGCTGGTGCAGTTTGACGCGCAAGGCCAATTGCTCACGGCCAAGCGCTACCCCAGCCCCTAGCAAGCATGGGCTTGTAACGCACAAGGCGGCCTGGGCGTGCTTGGTTAGACTCCTCCACCTTTGCGCCAGTCCCACAAGCGCACCCTCTATTCACATCGACTGCCTATGCCTACCCCCGAACTCGTCCTCCAAGCCCTGCAAACCGTTGTTGATCCCAATACCGGCAAAGACTTCGTTACCGGCAAGTGCGTCAAAAACCTGCGTATGAGCGGCGATACGGTCAACTTTGACCTGGAGCTGGGCTACCCCGCCCACAGCCAGCTCGAGGGCTTTTGCAATGCGCTGGCCGCTGCTGCGCAAGCAGTGGACGGCGTGGTGCACGTTGAAATACAACCACGCCTCAACGTGTCGGCCCACGCGGTGCAGCGCGGCGTGCAGCTGCTGCCCGGCGTGAAAAACATCGTGGCAGTAGCTTCTGGTAAGGGGGGAGTGGGCAAAAGTACCACCGCCGCCAACCTGGCGCTGGCGCTCGCTGCCGAGGGCGCGCGCGTCGGCCTGCTGGACGCCGACATCTACGGCCCCAGCATGCCCATGATGATGGGCATCAGCGGCAAACCGGCGTCTGCCGATGACAAAACCATGGAGCCCATGCTGAACTACGGCGTGCAAGTCATGTCGATTGGCTTTTTGGTGCCGCAGGACGAGGCCATGATCTGGCGCGGCCCCATGGCCACCCAGGCACTCGAACAACTGCTGCGCCAAACCCACTGGCAAGAACTGGACTACCTGATTGTGGACATGCCCCCGGGCACGGGCGACATCCAGCTCACTTTGAGCCAGCGCGTGCCCATGACCGGCGCGGTGATCGTCACCACGCCGCAAGACATTGCGCTGCTGGACGCCAAAAAAGGCATAAAGATGTTCGAGAAGGTGGGCGTGCCGATCCTGGGCATTGTGGAAAAAATGGCGGTGCACGTGTGCAGCCAGTGC
>CANFWT010000065.1 GCA_947450895.1 Comamonadaceae bacterium
AGGTTGTCGATGGCTTCTTGCTGGCTCAGGCCAATGCCGTTGTCGGTGATGGTGAGCGTCTTGGCGTCTTTGTCAAAGGTGACGCGGATTTTGAGTTCGGAGTCGCCTTCAAACAGCTCGGGCGCGTTGATGGCCTCAAAACGCAGCTTGTCGCAGGCGTCCGAGGCGTTGGAGATCAGCTCGCGCAGGAAAATTTCTTTGTTGGAATACAGCGAATGGGTGACGAGGTGCAGCAGTTGCGCCACTTCGGCCTGGAAATTGAGGGTTTGTTTGGTCATAGCGGTTCAAATAAACAAGGAAAGAGGTCAAACGGAGCGCGCCGCATAGGGCGTGCTTTGAGGTGGGGATAGGCGCCAGGTTTTCAAGGTTTCGGAGCGCAATCGCGCCCGTGCGCCAGGCGCCAGGGTCTAAAAGCGCTCGTGCGGCGCCAAGTAGCGCCACTGGCCTACCGGCAAATTGCCCAGCATCACCTTGCCGATGCGCACGCGCTTGAGGCCCACGACTTTCAGGCCGACTTGCTCGCACATGCGCCGGATTTGCCGTTTTTTGCCCTCGTGCAGCACAAAGCGCAGTTGTTCGGGGTTTTGCCATTCCACCTTGGCGTGCTTGAGCGCCTGGCCGTCCAGGGAGAGGCCGTGGCGCAGCAGTTGCAGTTTTTCGGGCGGGAACACCGATTGCACGTCGGCGCTGATGGGGTCGTCGTCATCAATGCGGCTGAGCTGCTGGACCTTGCCGCCGTAGGTAGCCGCCGCCGAAGTGGCGGCTGCGGTGTTGAGCACGCCGGTGTAGACCACGCGCACCAGGTATTCCTTTTCCATCACCGCGTCTTCGCCTATGAGCTGGCGCGCCACCCGGCCGTCTTGCGTGAGCACCAGCAGACCGGTGGAATCAATGTCCAGCCGCCCGGCGGGCACCAGGCTTTTGAGCTGGCTGCCATGAAAGAAGAAGCGCGCGTTGTTCTCGGCCCAGCGGTTTTGCGGCTGCACCAGGGTGATAGCGGGCTCGTGCCCGTCCTCGGCCTGGCCGCTCACCCAGCCCAGCGGCTTGTTGATCAGCACCGTGACCAGATTGGCCTGCTGGCCTTTGGCCAGCTTGTCGATCTCGATTTTCACGTCGGGCGCCACCTGCATGCCCATTTCGGCCACCCGGCCGTCCACTTTGACCCAGCCCTTGCCAATCCAGTCGTCCGCCTCGCGGCGCGAAGCCAGGCCGAGTTCGGCCATGCGCTTGTTCAGGCGCATGGTGCCGTTGTCGCCCTGGGCGGCGGTATTGGTCTGGCCGAAAGGGATGGGCGCGCGGTTTTTCGTGGCGACGCGGGTGGCCGCCGCTGATGGCGTAGCAGGGGAAGTGCTGGCTGCGGCGCGCACAGGCGCAGCAGCGCGCTGGAAGGCCTTGACAGGCACAGTGAGGGTTGGTTTCTTGGAAGTGGGTTCGGTCATAGGGTTTTTCTTAGGCAGCGCATTGTGCCTAGCTTGCTACCACTTGGGAGCGCAGCGCCGCCAGGTCCAGCACCCGCAGTCCTCCGTATTCGACCCGGATAGACCCTTGGGCGGCCAATGTGGTCAGCGCCTCGTTGACCCGTTGGCGTGACAGGCCGACCAGGTAGGCCAGCTCTTGCTGGGTGATGCGCAGCACCTCGCCCACGCCAGGGTAGAGCACCGGGTTGAACAGCGCGGCCAGACTGCGCGCTACACGGGCGTCGGGGTTGTTCATGCGGTCAATCTCACGCGCGGCGATGAACTGGCCCAGGCGCTCGTTGAGCTGGTTCATCACAAAGCGGTTAAAGCCAATCGAGTGGTCCAGCAGCCAGTGGAACGTGTCTACGTGCAGGCCAGCCACCCGGCTGGCGCGCAGGGCCTGGATGTTGTAGCGGTAGGCCTCGCGCTTGAGTGCAGTGCCTTCGCCAAACCATCCCCCGGGCGGAATGCCGGTATAGGTCATGGTTTGGCCCTGGGCGTTGTCGGTGCTCATTTTGAGCAGGCCGTCGATCACGCCAAACCAGTAAGTGGCCGGGCGGCCGGTGCGGCAGAGCGTGTCGCCCGGTGCGGCGTCGGCGACCTTGAGGTCCGAGCGCGCCCGCGCCCGTTCATCGCTGCTCAGCAGATGTATCCACGGGATGGCCTCAAGCTCGGCGTCGGTGAGCGGACGGCGGCGTTGGTACAGGCTACTGTCAGGGTGCATAGGGTTGGTTCGGGCGGTCAGCGTTGGCAAAAGGCGTGCAAGTCATCGCCCAGTCTTGTCAGTTGGCAGAAAGAGAAGGGAAAACACCTAGGGCATTGGCAGGCTAATTGTCGTTGAAATGACAACTTGACGTCAAATGCCGTCCTACCATCTGCGCCATGCATAGCCACTTGCGTGCGCGCAGGCTTTTGACCTCAAGGACTTCGAATGCAAACGACTTTTCCGCAACTCTTACTGCACCACGCCAGCCAGCGCCCGGCAGCACCTGCCATGCGAGAAAAGGAATATGGCATTTGGCAAACCCTGAGCTGGTCTGACTTGGTGGTAATGGTTGAGCAATTGGCCTGCGGCCTGCACCAAGCGGGCTTGCGTTCTGGCGACCACATGGTGGTCGTCGGCGCCAACCGGCCCCGCCTGTATGCCACCATGCTCGCAGTGCAGTCCTTGGGCGGCGTGCCTGTGCCCTTGTACCAAGACGCGGCCGCGGTCGAGTGTGTCTTTCCCATCGTGAATGCCGAAGTGCGCTTTGCCTTTGCCGAAGACCAAGAGCAAGTTGACAAACTGCTCGAAGTGCAGGAGAGCGCGCCGCAACTGGCCCACATTTACTACGACGACGCGCGTGGGCTGCGCAACTACCAGGCCTCCGGCCTGTGTTCCATGGACGCCTTGCAGGAGGCGGGTGCCGCCTATGCCGCCACGCATCCCCGCTTTTTCCGCGATGCGGTGGCTGCCACCAAGCCGAGTGACGTGGGGGCGATGTTTTTTACCTCCGGCACCACGGGCAAGCCCAAAGGCGTGGTGCACACGCACGACTCTTTGCTCAACCGTGCCCGTGCAGGCGCCGAGTTTGACCACCTGACCAATGCCGAAGAGGTGCTGGCGTACATGCCGGTGGCCTGGATCGGACAAAACATCTTCAGTTACTCGCAGTGGCTGAGCTGCGGCTACGTGGTGAATTGCCCCGAATCGGCGGCCACAGCCACCATCGACCTGAAAGAAATTGGCCCGACCTATTACTTTGCGCCACCGCGCGTGTTTGAAGGCCTGCTCACCAGCGTCATGATCCGTATGGAGGACGCATCGGCCGTGAAACGGGGCATGTTTGATGCCTGCATGCGCCTGGCCAAACGCGTCGGCCCGGACTTGATGGACGGCAAAGCGCTTGGCTTGCTGGACCGCGCGCTCTACGCTTTGGGCGACCTGTTGGTCTACGGCCCCTTGCGCAACAACCTGGGTTTTAGCCGGGTGCGGGTGGCCTACACCGCAGGCGAGGCGATTGGCCCGGACCTGTTTAGCTTTTACCGGTCCATTGGCGTCAACCTCAAGCAGCTGTACGGCTCAACTGAGACCGCGGTGTTTGTCTGCCTGCAGCCTGACCATGAGGCACGCGCCGACACCGTGGGCGTGCCCTGCGAAGGCGTGGAAATCAAGGTGGCGCACGACGGTGAAATTCTGGTCAAGTCGCCAGGATTGTTGCGTGAGTACTACAAAAACCCCGATGCAACCGCCGAGGTGCTCACCGCTGACGGCTGGTACCACACCAGCGACGCTGGTTTCATCGACGCCCATGGCCATCTGAAAATCATCGACCGCGTCAAGGACGTGGGCCGCATTCAAGGCGGTGCGTTTAACGGCGCGATGTTTGCGCCCAAGTACGTGGAAAACAAGCTTAAGTTTTTCCCGCAAATCAAAGAGGTGGTGGCCTATGGCGATGGCCGCGATCAGGTGTGCGTGCTGATCAATATCGACTTTGACGCCGTGGGCAATTGGGCCGAACGCCGTAACCTGCCTTACGCCGGTTACACCGATCTGGCGCAAAAGCCCGAGGTCTACCAGCTTATCAAGGAATGCGTGGAGCAGGTCAACGCCGACCTGAGCCAGGACGCGCTGCTTGCGGGCAGCCAGGTCAGCCGCTTCTTGGTGCTACACAAAGAACTCGATGCCGATGACGGCGAGTTGACCCGGACCAACAAGGTGCGCCGTGGCTTTATTGCTGACAAGTACCAGCCGCTGATCGACGCCCTGTACCAGGGCAAAGCCCAGCAGTTTATTGAAACCCAGGTGAAGTTTGAAGACGGCCGCACCGGCAGTGTTAGCGCCACGCTGCGCATTGAGGACACCAAAACCTTCGCCCCCGTGAAAGCCGCCGCATGACCAGCTCGAACACTCCCATGGCCAATGCCGCCCCCAACACGCCTGCTGCCCCGGCTGGAAAAAAAATCGGCGATGTCATTTTGGATGTGCAGAACATTTCTTTGTCGTTTGGCGGCGTCAAGGCCCTGACCGACATTTCGTTCAATGTGCGGGAGCACGAAATTCGCGCCATCATCGGCCCCAACGGCGCAGGCAAGAGCTCCATGCTGAACTGCATCAACGGGGTGTACAGCCCCCAAGTTGGCTCTATCACCTTCCGCGGCCAGACCTTCACCCACATGAACAGCCACCAGGTGGCGGTGATGGGTGTGGCGCGCACCTTCCAGAATCTGGCGCTGTTCAAGGGCATGAGCGTGCTCGACAACATCATGTCCGGGCGCAACCTGAAGATCAAAAGCAACATCCTGATGCAGGCGCTGCGCATCGGCCCGGCCGAGCGCGAGGAGATCATGCACCGCGAGGCGGTCGAACGCATCATCGACTTCCTGGAAATCCAGGCCTACCGCAAAACGCCCGTGGGCCAATTGCCTTACGGCTTGCAAAAGCGTGTCGATTTGGGCCGTGCCTTGGCCATGGAGCCGCAGGTGCTGCTGTTGGACGAACCCATGGCGGGAATGAACGTCGAAGAAAAGCAGGACATGTGCCGCTTTGTGCTCGATGTGAACGATGAATTTGGCACCACCGTGGTCCTGATCGAGCACGACATGGGCGTGGTGATGGACATCAGTGACCGTGTGGTGGTGCTGGACTACGGCAAAAAAATTGGCGACGGCACGCCCGACGAAGTGCGCAATAACGCCGACGTCATCAGCGCCTATCTCGGCACCAGTCACTGAGGAAACAGAACATGGCATTTTTTCTTGAAACTTTGCTCGGTGGCCTCATGGCAGGCATGCTGTATTCCCTGGTAGCGCTGGGTTTTGTGCTCATTTACAAGGCCTCTGGCGTATTCAATTTTGCGCAAGGCGCCATGGTGTTGTTTGCCGCACTGGCAATGGCGCGCCTGGCCGAGTGGATCCCGTCTGCTTTGGGTATTTCCGACCCCGTGGTGGGCAAGTTACTGGCCTTTATCGGGGCTGGCGCCGTGATGTTTGCTGTGGCCTGGGTCATTGAACGCCTGGTGCTGCGCCACCTGGTGAACCAAGAGGGCACCACGCTGCTGATGGCCACTTTGGGCATTGCTTATTTTCTGGAGGGTTTAGGCCAGTCTTTATTTGGCAGCAATGTCTACAAGATCGATATTGGAATGCCCAAGGACCCGATGATGATTTTGGAAAATACCTTTGAGGGTGGTATTTTGATCAACAAGGAAGACCTTTACGCCGCCCTGATTGCCGCTGCGCTGGTCGCCTTGCTCAGTCTGTTCTTCCAAAAGACTGCCACTGGCCGCGCGCTGCGCGCCGTGGCCGATGACCACCAGGCGGCGCAGAGCATTGGCATTCCGCTCAACCGCATTTGGTTCATTGTGTGGTGCGTCGCCGGGGTGGTAGCGCTGGTGGCCGGCATGATTTGGGGCAGCAAACTCGGTGTGCAGTTTTCCTTGGCCACGGTTGCGCTGCGCGCTTTGCCCGTGGTGATTTTGGGCGGACTGACCTCGGTTCCCGGCGCCATTGCAGGTGGCTTGATTATTGGTGTGGGCGAAAAACTCTCCGAGGTCTATATCGGACCCATGGTCGGCGGAGGTATAGAAATCTGGTTTGCCTATGTGCTTGCACTGGGCTTTTTGCTGATTCGTCCCCAGGGGCTGTTCGGTGAAAAGATCATTGACCGTGTGTAACACGGGCAATGATCTTTCGGTGAAGACTAACTTTGCAAAGCAGAGTTAAGCCAAGCGCGTCATAACCAAAAAATTGATCGAGAGAAGACATGTTTTACAGAGAAAACGGGCAGTTCAAGACCACCTACCGGGCGGATCAACAGATTCTCCCTATCGCCCAGGACCGTTTCGCCCTGCTCGCGGTGTTGGCGATTGCGTTTGCAGTGGTGCCAGCCGTGGCAAGCGAGTACTGGTTGACCAATATTCTGATTCCATTTCTGATCTTTTCGCTAGCGGCCATCGGCGTCAATATTTTGGTAGGGTATTGCGGTCAAATTTCCTTGGGCTCGGGGGCTTTCATGGCGGTGGGCGCTTACAGCGCTTACAACTTTTTTGTCCGCATCGAGGGCATGCCGCTGGTGGTGGCCTTGGCGCTGGGTGGCGTTTGTGCCATGGCGTTTGGTATTTTGTTTGGTTTGCCGAGTTTGCGGGTGAAGGGGCTGTACTTGGCGGTGGCTACCTTGGCGGCCCAGTTCTTTGCCGATTGGATGTTTTTGCGCATCCAGTGGTTTACCAATTACTCCACTTCCGGTTCGGTATCGGTGTCGAATTTGCAGGTGTTCGGAATTACCTTGGACACGCCGCTGACCAAGTACCTTTTTTGCCTGCTTTTACTCTCTGTCATCGCCTTGTTGGCCAAAAACCTGGTGCGCGGTGCGGTGGGTCGGGAATGGATGGCCATTCGCGACATGGATGTGGCAGCCGCTGTGATCGGTATCCGACCCATGTTCGCCAAACTCAGCGCGTTTGCGGTGAGCTCGTTCATCGTCGGCGTGTCGGGCGCCCTGTGGGCCTTTATTTACCTGGGTGCCTGGGAGCCTGCTGCCTTTTCGGTGGATCAGTCGTTCAAGTTGCTATTTATGGTCATCATCGGCGGCATGGGCTCCATCATGGGTAGCTTTTTTGGTGCCGCATTCATTGTCTTGATGCCTATTTTTCTGGCCCAGTTTTTGCCGGTGGCGGCAGGCTTGGTAGGCATTGAGGTGTCCACGGCGGGCATGTCGCACGCCGAGTTGATGGTTTTTGGTGGGCTGATTGTGTGGTTCTTGATCGTCGAACCCCACGGCCTGGCCAAACTCTGGTCGGTAGCCAAGCAAAAACTGCGTTTGTGGCCCTTCCCGCACTGAGACCAGACTTCTTTCCCGCGCTTCCGTTCATATTTATTCACAGGAGAAAACCATGAAGCTTCGTCAATTCGCGTTAGCCAGTGTCCTGGCCGCCGTCGGCAGTACTGCCTTGATGGCGGGCAGCGCCCTGGCCCAAAACAAGGAACAGTACATTCCCGTGCTGTCGTACCGTACCGGCCCGTATGCACCCAACGGCATTCCAATTGCTAACGGCACCATCGATTACTACAAATTGGTCAACGCGCGTGGCGGCGTCAATGGCGTGAAGATTTCATTCGAAGAATGCGAAACCGGCTACGACACCGCGCGCAGCGTGGAATGCTACGAACGCCTCAAGGGCAAAAACGGCGGCGCATCGGTCATCCAGCCCTGGTCCACTGGCGCGACTTTTGCCATCACGGAAAAAGCCCCGGGCGACAAAATCCCAATCGTCACCTTGGGCTACGGACGCAGTGAGAGTGCTGACGGCACGGTGTTCAAATGGAACTTCCCCTTGGCCGGCAACTACTGGGTGGCCGGTGATGTGATCATCCAGGCCATCGGCAAGCGTGAAGGGGGGCTGGAAAAGCTCAAGGGCAAAAAAATCGCCTTGGTCTACCACGACAGCCCATTTGGCAAAGAGTCCTTGCCTATTTTGCAAGAGCGCGCGCAAGCCCACGGTTTTGAACTCCAGCTTTTGCCGGTGACGGCGCCTGGTGTTGAACAAAAGGCCACCTGGCTGCAAGTGCGACAGTCGCGCCCCGACTACACCATTCTGTGGGGCTTTGGCGTGATGAATTCCACGGCACTTAAAGAGGCGCAAGCGACCGGTTACCCGCGTGACAAGATGTATGGCGTATGGTGGTCGGGAGCAGAGCCTGATGTGCAAGACGTGGGCGAAGGTGCCAAAGGCTACAACTCGGTAGTGCTGCAGAGCAGCGCCGACTTCAACGCCAAGGTCACCAAAGAGGCGCTGGCGACATTGCACGCCAAAGGCCAGGGTACCGGACCCAAAGAAGAAGTCGGGCAAGTGCTTTATTTGCGCGGAGCCATGAGCGCCATGCTGACGATCGAAGGTATCCGGGCCGCCCAAGAGCGTTTCGGTAAGGGCAAGGTCATGACCGGCGAACAAGTGCGTTGGGGCTTGGAAAACCTGAACCTGACCCAGGCCAAACTCGATGCACTGGGTTTTGGCGGTGTATTGCGCCCCATCAGCACCTCGTGTGCCGACCATATGGGCGCATCGTGGGCGCGTATCCACAGCTGGGACGGCAAGGCGTGGAAGATCACGTCTGACTGGATGCAGGGTGACGAACAAATCATCAAGCCCATGGTCAAAGCGCAGGCTGCCAAATACGCGGCCGACAAGAAGCTCACGCCGCGTACGCCAGCGGACTGCCAGTCCTGAAGTGACTGTATGGGTGGCTCTGCGGAGCCACCAATCCTCAGCGCTGCGCCGGCGCTTGTGCTGAGGATTGGTGAAGGCACAACATATGGACGCACAAAAAATCGTACTCAACGTCAATGGCATTGAAGTTATCTACAACCACGTCATCCTGGTGCTCAAAGGGGTGTCGCTGCAGGTGCCCGAGGGTGGCATTGTGGCCATCCTGGGGGGTAACGGTGCGGGTAAAACCACGACCCTGCGCGCCATAAGCAATTTGCTTGCTGGAGAGCGCGGGGCCGTGACCAAAGGCGCTATCGAGTTGCGCGGCGAGCGCATTGAAAACCTGTCGCCCGCCGATTTGGTGGAGCGCGGCGTGGTTCAGGTGATGGAAGGACGGCATTGCTTCGCCCATCTGACCATCGAAGAAAACCTGCTGACCGGCGGCTATACGCGCAAAAGCAAGTTGGAGGTCGCGGCCAACCTGGAGAAGGTCTACGCCTACTTCCCGCGCCTTAAAACACGCCGCACCAGCCAGGCGGCCTACACCTCGGGCGGGGAGCAGCAGATGTGCGCGATCGGCCGCGCGCTCATGGCCAATCCCAGCATGGTCTTGCTCGATGAGCCTTCCATGGGTTTGGCGCCGCAGATCGTAGAAGAGGTGTTCGGTATTGTCAAAGACCTCAACGCCAAGGAAAGAGTCACCTTCTTGCTGGCTGAACAAAACACCAATATGGCGCTGCAATACGCCGATTACGGCTACATCATGGAGTCTGGTCGCGTGGTTATGGACGGTGCAGCGGCGGATTTGCGCTCTAACGAAGACGTCAAGGAGTTCTACCTGGGCGTAGGCGGTGGTGAGCGCAAGAGTTTCAAAGACGTCAAAAGCTACAAGCGGCGCAAGCGCTGGCTGGCATAAACCCCTAGGACACTGCATGTCAGACCATTACGACGCACTCGAAACCCGCGCCCCTGTGGCCAGAGAAGCGGCGCTGCTAGCCGCATTGCCCGCGCACATCGCCCACGCCAAAGCGCAGGCCCCGGCCTTTGCACGCGCGTTGGCCCACGTCAACCCGGCCGATATCACGACGCGCACTGCGCTGGCGCAACTGCCTGTCATACGCAAACACGCGCTGCTGGCGCAGCAAAAATCCGCGCGCGCTGCGGGCGGCAATGTGTTTGGCGGCTACAGCACCCTGGGCTTTGGCCGAGCCATGCCGCGCGTGTTTGCCAGCCCCGGCACGATTTACGAGCCCGAGGGTACGGCCGCCGACTACTGGCGCATGGCGCGGGCCCTGTTCGCCGCTGGTTTTCGTAGTGGCGAACTGATTCACAACTGCTTTAGTTACCACTTCACCCCAGCGGGCTCCATGATGGAAACCGGTGCGCACGCGCTGGGTTGCACCGTGTTTGCCGGTGGTACGGGCCAGACCGAGCAGCAGGTCAGCGCCATGGCCGAGTTGCAACCAGCGGGCTATATTGGCACCCCCAGTTTCCTGAAGATCATCCTTGAAAAAGCACTGGAACTGGGCGTTGCCTTGCCTAGCGTGCGCCGTGCCCTGGTTTCTGGAGAGGCCTTTCCACCATCGCTGCGCGAATGGATGAGCGCCCACGGCGTGGATGCGTACCAGTGCTATGCCACAGCGGATGTGGGGCTGATTGCCTATGAGACCGCTGCGCGCGAAGGCCTGGTGGTCGACGAGGGCGTGGTTCTGGAAATCGTACGCCCTGGCACGGGCGACCCGGTGGCCGCTGGCGAAGTGGGCGAGGTGGTGGTCACCACGCTCAACCCCGCCTATCCCCTGGTGCGTTTTGGTACCGGCGACTTGTCCGCCTTGCTGCCCGGTTCGTGTCCCACGGGGCGCAGTAATTTGCGCATCAAAGGCTGGATGGGCCGTGCCGACCAAACCACCAAAATTCGCGGCATGTTTGTCCACCCCGAGCAGGTGGACCAGATCGCCAAGCGCTTCCCGGAAATCCTGCGTGCGCGCTTGGTCGTCACTGGCGCCATGGCCCAGGATGTGATGACGTTCAAAGCCGAAAGTGCGTTCGCCCCTGAAGGATTGGCCGAACGACTGGCCGACGCGGTGCGTGACGTCACCAAGCTACGCGCCGCAGTAGAGCTGGCTGAACCAGGCAGCCTGCCCAACGACGGCAAGGTAATCGAAGACGCAAGAAGCTACCAGTAGCCGTAAGGTATTGGCTGGCGCCTAGCGATGGGCGCGTTTTGGGGCGTTGGGCACAAGCTGTTCTCGGCCCTGCACCCCGGCGACTGGCAGGGATTGCAATCGCGCTAAACTGGTCCATTCATTTTTTGAGGAGCTGTTGATGAAAAAACTGGTCGCCCTTGTGGCTGTGCTGTCCGCGGTTTTGGCCCATGCTGACAACTACCCGTCGAAAACCGTATCGATCGTCGTCCCGTTTGCTGCCGGTGGACCCACCGACCGCGTGGCCCGCGATTTGGCCGAAGCGATGCGCAAGCCATTGGGCGATGTGGCCATCGTGGTTGACAACGTGCTGGGTGCGGGCAGCTCCATAGGTTCCAACAAGGTTGCCAAGGCGGCGCCAGATGGCTACACCCTCTTGCTCAACCACATCGCAATGGCAACCATGCCCAATCTCTTGCGCAACATGCCCTTCAAGGTCGACTCCGATTTTGAATACCTTGGCATGATCAACGAGGTGCCCATGACGGTGATCGCGCGGCCCACCATGCCAGCCAAGAGCTTTAAAGAGTTCCGTGAATGGCTCAACGGCCACAAAGGCGCCATCAATCTGGGCAATGCCGGAGTGGGTTCTGCGTCGCACCTGTGCGGCCTGATGTTCCAAAACGCGCTGCAAATCGATATGACCGCCATCCCCTACAAAGGAACTGCGCCGGCCATGGTGGACTTGATGGGCGGCCAGATTGACTTGATGTGCGACCAGACCACCAACACCACCGCGCAAATCGAGGCCAAAAAAGTGATCGCTTATGGCGTGACCACGGCAAAGCGACTGACCGTGCCTGCGCTCAAAGACCTGCCGACCTTGCAAGAAGATGGCTTGAAGGGTTTCGACGTGTCGATTTGGCACGGCCTGTATGCACCCAAAGGCACCCCGGCTGATGTAGTGGCAAAGGTCAACCGCGCCTTGAAAATTGCGCTAAAAGACCCGGATTTCATCAAAAAGCAGGAGGCTTTGGGCGCTGTCATCATCACGGACAAGCGGATTGAGCCGGCAGAACACAAGAAATTTGTGGCCGCAGAGATCGCGCGATGGAGTCCGATTATTGCTGCCGCCAAGGAATACATCGACTAGGCACCGCCTTTTGCCCGCCAAGGTCACCCTTGGTCAGATTCTGGGGATTACACGCCCCAGACTACTTCCTTTTTTTCTGCCAGACACCGCTCCAGCATTTGAATAAAGGGCAGGCTGCGCTGGCGCAAGCCGATGGCAGGCGCCGGTGCTGGCTTTTGGCCTTGGCTTTGGGCGATTTGAATTTCATCGGCGCGGGCTTGCTCTTCTTCTTGCACTGCAAGCTGGAGCGCAGTGATTGCCCGCGGTATGTCTTGGGGCAACAAAATACCTTGCTTGAGCTGCGTGGCGTCCCCCTTGCCAATGATTCTCAGGATGGACTCTCCGTTGGGCTGGAGCATTACCAGGTCGCCTGTCGCTTTGGATTTGAATTTGTAAATCATGGCAGTGCCAGCATACGCGTTTTGCAGCTTGCAGTTGGAGTTTTTCTATGCCCCAGATCCATATTGAGCGCTCCCACGGATTGTTGGTTGATCAGGCGCATTGCCTCGCGCTGGAATGGGCGAAGGCTGCACACGACGAATTCGGCCTGCAAACCCAGGTTTCGCCCGATGCGTCGGATTCACCAGGCCATCTCCGCTTGCATTTCAGCCGTACCGGTGTCCATGGTACGCTGCGCGTCACGCACACGCATTTCTGGCTTGATGTGCATTTGGGATTTTTATTGGGTTCTTTTAAAGACCGAATTGAGGCCGAATTATTGAAGAATCTCGATGAGCGCCTGCGTGCCCTCGCCGAAACCGCCAAGGTTCAGCGTGAATAATGTGAGGTTTCAAAGGTAAAAAATATCGTCGATAATTAGGAAATCAGTTCAATTTTGCTCATTTCTATATCCCTATGACGATTTCCAGTATCTGCCCGGTCATTCTTTGTGGTGGCTCCGGCACCCGCTTATGGCCTCTGAGCCGTAAGAGCTTGCCCAAGCAATTTGTGCCGCTGATTGGCAGCAAAAGTTTGCTGCGGCTGACGGTCGAACGTCTGGCCCACATCAATCCCAACCTTGTGTGTGTGGCCGCCGAAGACCACCGGTTCTTGGTCGCACAGACCTTGCACGATGCAAAACTCGGTGCCAGTGTCATCCTGGAGCCCGTGGCGCGAAACACAGCCGCAGCAATGGCGCTCGCTGCGCTGGCAGCACCACCTTCGCAATTGCTGTTGTTTTGCCCTGCAGATCACCATATTCCGGACGCTGCGGCATTTGCTGCCATGGTGGAGCAGGGCCGCGCTGCTGCGACCGGTGGGGCCATCGTCACCTTTGGCGTTGCCCCTAGCTTTCCTAGCACCGCTTACGGGTACATTGAGCAAGGCACAGCCCGCCCAGATGGCGCCCGCGATGTGCAACGCTTTATTGAAAAACCCCAGGCGCAGGCCGCGCAGCAATTGCTACTGGGGGGCCATGTTTTGTGGAATGCCGGTATCTTCTTGTGCCAAGCGCAGGTACTACTCCAGGCCATGGCACGACATGCCCCGGATATTTACCAAAGCTGTTTGGACGCTTGGGCCAAGGTCAAGACCGACCAGGTGGGAGGGCAGACCTTTTTTCGCCCGGACGCCGGCCTTTTCAAGGCTTGCCGCTCCCAAAGCATTGACTACGCGGTCATGGAGCACCACGACAATGTGGCTGTGGTGCCTTTTGACGGCACCTGGAGCGATGTGGGTAGCTGGAACGCCGTCGCCGAGCTCGCCCCTGCCGACGCAATGGGCAATCGCGCAGGTGGTGACAGTGCCCATGCCCACCACATGAAAACGCAGAACACCTACATTCACGCCGCCGGTCAGCGCCCGGTGGTCGCGCTGGGCACGCACAATGTATTGATCATTGACACTCCTGACGCTTTGCTGGTTGCCGATGCCAGCCAGGCCGAAGCAGTGAAGGAGGTGGTGGCCAAACTTGAGGCGCTCGATGCGTCTCAGGCACTTCAACACCGCCGCGTTGCCAGACCCTGGGGCTGGTATGACAGTGTGGACGCCGGACCACGCCACCAGGTCAAGCGCATCGGTGTTAATCCTGGCGCGAGTCTCTCGCTGCAAATGCACCACCACCGCGCTGAGCACTGGATTGTGGTCAGCGGCACCGCCGAGGTGACCAACGGTGACACCGTGCGCATCCTCACCGAAAACCAGAGCACGTTCATCCCCCTGGGCCAAACCCACCGATTGGCCAACCCGGGAAAATTGCCGCTGGAGATCATTGAGGTTCAAAGCGGCGCTTATCTGGGGGAGGACGATATCGTGCGCTTCGAAGACAATTACGGCCGAAACTGAACCTGGCGGTATCCATCTATTTATCCATGAACACCAAAGTCGCACTCATCACCGGAATTACGGGCCAAGACGGCTCTTATTTGGCCGAATTCTTGTTGGAAAAAGGCTATGTGGTGCACGGCATCAAGCGCCGGTCCAGTTCGTTCAACACCCAGCGGGTCGACCACATTTACCAAGACCCCCATGTCGACAACGCCAACTTCAAACTGCATTACGGCGATTTGAGCGACACCAGCAATTTGATTCGTATCGTGCAGGAAACCCAGCCGGATGAAATTTACAACCTGGGTGCACAAAGCCATGTAGCGGTCAGCTTTGAGAGCCCGGAGTACACGGCGGATGTAGACGGCATGGGCACGTTGCGACTGCTAGAAGCCATCCGCATCCTCGGCCTTGAGAAAAAAACCCGCTTTTACCAAGCCAGCACCAGCGAGCTTTACGGTTTGGTGCAGGAAACTCCGCAAAAAGAAACTACGCCTTTTTATCCCCGCAGTCCTTATGCCGTGGCCAAGATGTATGCCTACTGGATCACGGTCAACTACCGAGAGGCCTATGGCATTTACGCCTGCAACGGTATCTTGTTCAACCACGAGAGCCCCCGGCGCGGTGAAACCTTTGTCACCCGCAAAATCACCCGTGGTATGGCCAATATCAACCAGGGCCTGGAAGATTGCCTCTACATGGGCAACATCGACGCACTGCGTGACTGGGGCCACGCCAAAGACTATGTGCGCATGCAGTGGATGATGCTGCAGCAGGACCAAGCTGAAGACTTTGTGATCGCCACCGGCGTGCAATACACGGTACGGCAATTTATCGAAAAAACTGCGGCCGCTCTGGGAATGCAAATGCGTTGGGAGGGGGCCGGAGTGGACGAGGTGGGCTTTTGGGGCGATAAGCCCATCGTTAAAATTGACCCCCGTTACTTTCGCCCCACCGAAGTGGAAACCTTGCTGGGGGACCCGAGCAAAGCCAAGGCCAAACTCGGCTGGGTACCCGAGATCACGCTGGATGAAATGGTGCTTGAGATGGTCGCTAGCGACTTGGCTGAGGCTAAAAAGCACGCCTTGCTGAAAAAGCATGGCTTCGCAGTGAACGTGAGCGTGGAATAAGGCGCGCCAGGTGACGCAGCAGCCCAAAATATTTGTAGCAGGCCACCGGGGCATGGTGGGCAGTGCCATTGTGCGCGCTTTGCTGTCCCAAGGTGTGAGTTCTGGTCAATTAGTTACCCGCAGCAGCGCCGAGCTCGATTTGCGCAACCAGTCTGCTGTGAATGCTTTTTTTGAGAAGGAACGGCCCGACCAGGTGTATTTGGCGGCGGCCAAAGTGGGGGGCATCCATGCCAACAACACCTACCCCGCCGACTTCATTTACGACAACCTCATGGTGCAGTCCAACGTAGTGCATGCCGCGCATACCCATGGCGTGCAAAAGCTGCTGTTTTTGGGCAGCAGCTGCATTTATCCGCGCCAGGCACCTCAGCCCATGGCCGAAGGCGCTTTGCTGACCGGTCCGCTGGAGCCGACCAACGAGCCTTATGCGATTGCAAAAATTGCCGGCATCAAGCTGTGCGAGAGCTATAACCGCCAGCACGGCCGCGACTACCGCAGCGTCATGCCCACCAACCTCTATGGTCCGGGAGACAACTACCACCCCGAAAATAGCCACGTCATTCCGGCCTTGATTCGCCGATTTCACGAAGCCAAGGTGGCTGGCGCCCCCGAAGTGGTGATCTGGGGCACGGGCACCCCACGGCGGGAGTTTTTGTACGTGGATGACATGGCCGCTGCCAGCGTGTTTGTGATGCAGCTACCGCTTGAGGTCTACCAAGCCCACACCCTGCCCATGCAAAGCCACATCAACGTCGGTTTTGGCAGCGACGTCACCATTGCTGAACTGGCGCATGCGGTGGCCCAAGCGGTCGGTTTTGCAGGCGCCATCCGTTTGGATCCGAGCAAACCTGACGGTGCGCCGCGCAAGTGGATGGACAGCAGCCGTTTGAATGGGCTGGGTTGGACGGCGCGGGTGGGGTTGGTTGAAGGTCTGGATTTGGCCTACAAAGACTTTTCGCG
>CANFWT010000066.1 GCA_947450895.1 Comamonadaceae bacterium
GCTGCAAACCCAGGGGAGCCAACACGGCGTCGACTACCTGCGATGCCAGGCAAAGCCGCGGGCGCTGCGCTGCAAAGCCGGACTCTTGGCTGAGTGCTCCGTAAAACGCCACCATGGGCGGGCGCTGGGTTTTTGACGGATTGCCCAGTCGCTGCGTCAGCAGCCCGTAGCGCGCTTCACCCAAATAGCCCACACGCTCAGAAATACCGGCCCACCAAGGAATCAAGGCGCTCTTCAAAGAGTTGGGGCACACCACGGCTCGGTCAAACTGGCCGCGCAATTGGCGTGCCAGAGCCCTGCGCGCCGCCCACTGCAAGCCGCCGTGGGCAAAGGGAAACTCGATCACCCGCTCCACACCCGCCATGGCCCGGTATACCGGCGCCACCCACGGCAGCGCCCCAACGGCAATGCGCTCACCGCGCGCGTGCAGCCGACGCAGCAGCGGCTCGGTCATGACCGCATCGCCAATCCATTGTGGCGCAATGACCAAGGTAGAAGTCATGGCTTACGCGCCAGGCGCCACTTTGGAGCACGGGGGCAGCGACCCACACGCAGTGGGGGAGCGTGGGGGCACCATCCCTTGCGCCGGGCCGCCCCAAGCAAGGGACGCCCCCTCGGGGGGCAGCGACCCACACGCAGTGGGGGAGCGTGGGGGCACGGCCTTAATGGGATTCGAAATGCTCGCCGTCTTTGAGCTGGTACACGGTGCCGCAATAGGGGCACTTGGCCTGGCCGGTATGCGCCACATCCAGGTAGACCTTGGGGTGGGTGTTCCAGGTTTTCATGTCGGCCAAAGGGCTGGGGCAAAACACGCCGCCTTGGGGGTTCAGGTCTTTGGCCAGCAGGGTAACGAGCGATTTGGACATGGCGTTTGTACTTGCTTGATGGAATGGACCGTCCTACACCAGGCTTAGCCAGTGCGCGTACTTCGGATTACGTCCGTTGACGATGTCAAAGAAAGCGGCCTGGATTTTTTCGGTGATCGGGCCGCGCGTGCCGACGTAGTCGTCCTTGCCCAGGGCAATGCGGTCGAGTTCACGGATCGGCGTCACCTCGGCGGCGGTACCGGTGAAGAAAGCCTCGTCACAGATATAGACCTCGTCCCGGGTGATGCGCTTTTGCACCAGCTCCAGCCCCAGGTCTTTGCAAATGTGCATGACGGTGTTGCGGGTGATGCCGTTCAAGGCGCCGGCTGACAGGTCGGGCGTGTACACCACGCCGTCTTTGATGACAAACAGGTTTTCGCCCGCGCCCTCGGATACAAAGCCGTTGGTGTCGAGCAGCATGGCTTCGTCGTAGCCGTCGTCGGTGGCTTCCATGTTGGCCAGTATGGAGTTGGTGTAGTTCGACACCGCCTTGGCCTGGGTCATGGTGATGTTGACGTGGTGGCGGGTGTAGCTCGAAATCTTGACGCGGATGCCGCGTTTCATGCCTTCTTCGCCCAAGTAAGCGCCCCAGGCCCATGCGGCAACCATCAGGTGGATGGTGTTACCTTTGGGCGACACGCCGAGCTTTTTGTCGCCGATCCAGGTGAGCGGGCGCAGGTAGCAGCTCTCAAGATTGTTCTCGCGCACAACGGCCTTTTGCGCGTCCATCACTTGCTCTTTGGTGAACGGGATGTTCATGCGCAGAATCTTGGCGCTGTTAAACAGCCGCTCGGTGTGCTCGGCCAGACGGAAGATGGCGGTGCCCTGGGCGGTGTTGTAGGCGCGCACGCCCTCAAAAGCGCCGCAGCCGTAGTGCAAGGTATGGCTCAGCACATGGATCTTGGCGTCACGCCAGTCGACCATCTGGCCGTCCATCCAGATTTTTCCGTCGCGGTCAGACATGGAGGGGGGCATGGCGGTCATTGCAAGTTCCTTTGGTGGGTTGGGCGTTGGAGGCAAACCGCGATTTTACGGGGCGGCTCAGTCCCCCGCGGTCTGCGGGTGGCGCAGGCGCCAGTTTTGAAGCTTGCCGTCAACAAACTCGCAAGTCACTGCGCCGCCGTGCTCGTCGCTCCAACGAAAAATTTCTATGGAATCGCCCGTCTCGCTGAGCGGTTCACCCAGGGATTGCGCTATCGCCAGCACTTTGAGCAGCGCCAATCCCGGACGCAGGCGTCCATGAAGTTCTGCGGTACTGTCCACCCGGCCGAGAGGACGCATTGCGGCGCGCTCTATGGTGTGCAGCATACGGTTGAATGAGAGCAACAGCCACATCACCAGAGCGCCCAAAACTCCCGCCACACCCAGCGCACCCACGTAGTAGTAAGTCACAGCCAGCACGGCCAAGACCGTGGCCGATGCCAGGATGCGTGAAAGCGAAGGAATTTGCATGAGGGTATTTTCACCGCAGCGCCGGTTCGCCGCGACCCGTTCACGCTACAGTGAGTGGGTACCAACCATTCAGGGATCCGCTCCATGGGCCACAACAACCACCGCGTTTTGATTACCGCTGCCGCTTCCGGCATTGGTCTGGCCATGGCCGATGGATTCATGGCCGCAGGGGCGCGTGTCTTTGTGTGTGACGTCAATGCCACGGCGCTCGAGGAGGCGCTGGCGGTGCGCCCCGCATTGGCCGGGATGGTCTGCGACGTCAGCGACGAGCAACAGGTGGCAGAGTTTTTCGCCAAGGGCACGACCCACCTCGGCGGCCTCGACATCCTGATCAGCAATGCCGGCGTGTCGGGCCCTACGGCCAACATCGAAGAAATTAGCCTGACTGACTGGCGCCACTGCCTGGCGGTCAATCTGGATTCGGCCTTTTTGTGCGCCCGCTTGGCCGCGCCACTGCTGCGAGCCCAAGGCAGCGGCTCGATTGTCAATATGTCTTCCACCGCGGGCTTGTTTGGCTTTCCCCGGCGAGCGCCCTATGCATCGGCCAAGTGGGCAATACGGGGCCTGACACGCACCCTGGCGCAAGAGCTTGGACCCGCCGGCGTGCGGGTGAACTGCATTTGTCCAGGCTCGGTATCGGGCGAACGCATGGACCGGGTGATTGCCGCAGAGGCCCGCAAGACCGGTCGCAGCGAGTCCTGCGTCCGCCAGGAAATGACCGATGCAGCCTCCCTCAAGACCTTTATTACGCCGCAAGACATTGCCAACCTGGCACTGTTTATCACCTCCGAGGCCGGGGCCCGCATTTCCGGCCAAGAATTGGCTGTGGACGGGCACACCGAGACGCTGTAGGCGCGCGCGCACTGCGCGGACCTCAGGTAATTTTGAACACAGTACGCACGGGTTTGGCGCCGATTGTTGTTTGGTACGCCGCCCATTGTTTGATGCCCTTGACCAACACGGTCGCGCTGATGTCTTTGCAGCGCAGCCCCTTGGGCTGCGCGCCCACCCAGTCCTGAACGTGCGCGTACGTGGGGCCGTCAGGCGCGCAAGGCACGAGCAGCAATTTGCCGCCCATGGTGCCCGCTTCGGTGACGCGGAGTTCAGTAGCGGGCACGGGAAATCCAAGGCAGGCCTGCGTTCAGCGTAGCGGTCCATGCTGGTGCGCGCTTCGCAGAAGCCCGGACTGCCTGGGCCTGCGCACTGGTGGCTTGCACATGGCCCTGTGCCTGCGGCGCCGAGCGCCACTGCAGATACCAAAATGCGGCCACAACCCCTGCCAGCACCAGTGCCACCGACCACCATGCCCGCGCGATGCCCTGCGAAGGTTTGCCTTGCTTGACGCCAGTCAGCATGGCGCGCGGCAGGTTTTCACGATGCAGAAAACTCGCCAGGGTCACACCAGCCAAGTGAACACCCACCAGCAGCAGCATGGCGTTGGCGGCACCCTCATGCAGCGCGCCCAGCCAGTCGCCTCCGATGTCGTTGTAGACCGCGTATCCGGTGGTAACAATGGCCGCGCCCAGCAACAGCATCAGCACGATCGCCAAGCCGCCCGCCGGGTTATGACCAAGGTAACGTGCGGGCTTGCCGGTGGCCACGGTCTTCAGGTAACGGCCCACCGCGCCCGGACCGCGCACAAAACTCCCAAATCGCGCGTAGCGCGTTCCCAACGCGCCCCAGACCAAGCGAAAGGCAATCAGCCCCCCCATGGTGTAACCCAGAGTGATGTGCAGCAGTCGCCAGGTTTCGCTCTCGGCGCTTGCATAGGCGCCCGCAAAACTCATCGCCAGCAGCCAATGGAAAGTCCGCACCGGCGCGTCCCAGACAAGGATTTCGCTATCAGGCAGGTCCATGGGAGTCCTTCGATGGGTGAAACGCGAAGCGCTTTTATTTAGGAGTGCGCACTTCGTGCTCATTGAAATTGCCGTCGGCCGCGCGTTTATGGCACGCGGCGCAGTTGGAGGCGCCGCCCACGGCGGGACGCTTGAACACGCTGGCACTCACCTCGTCGTGCTGGCGGATGAACCAGCTGGATTTGGTGATACGGTTTTCCGCCGGAACATCGGCAAAGCGTCGCCCAGTGCCGGCGTGGTCGCCCAGCCAAGCAGCGATGGCTTGCGTGCTGGCGGTGTCCATCGACGCGTCCACACCAAAATGCTTGGACAATCCCGCCATGATCTGCTGCCAGGACTTGGCCCCCAGCACACCCGGTGGATAGGCGATATGGCAGGCCGCACATTCGGCCTGGTACGCAGGTAGGCGAGGGCCGTTGGCTAGGCCACCTTCCGCCCGTGCCGGTGCGCTAAGGCAGGCAAGGGTAAGACCCATGAAAACGCAAAGACGGCTGAGCGACGATAGGAGGGTCATGGTTTGACGCTGCATAGCTCAGTTCTTGAAAGTTAACAACCAGGCGAGCACATCCGCTTTTTCGGCTGGCGTACATTCCCTGCCGACCACGTCATTGCAATTGCGGCGAAACCATTTTTCGGTCTTGGCAGCGTCCGAAAAACGCTCGGGATTGGCGGATGGGGCCATGGGGTGAATCCGCTTACCGGTACTGGCATGCGTCCCCTCTGCCGTCGGGGTGGGCGTGTGGCAAGAGGCGCAGGCCCACTCATGACCGTGCTTGGCGTTAAAGAATTCTTGCCCGCGTGCGCTTTGCGGCGCCTGCCCAGCCGCACTGGCATAAGCGGCCATCTGGTCGGCTGCCGTAAGCGCTTGTGCGGACGTGGCCATGCACCATGCGCTGAGGGCCAGCAAGCCCGCACCCATATGGGCGCGGCGCTGGTCGAATAACCAAGGGCCGGAAAACAAAACAAAGGGCATAAAACCTCCAGGGTAGGAATGGTCGCATGCCAAGGTTAAGCCAACGTAAAGGCCCTTGCCACCCTAAAAAGTCAACAAGGGCGCGAAATGTATGCACTTCGCGCCCTTGCGTCGCCAATGCGCTACCGCGCATTGGCGTGCGTGCTCCCAACTTTTAGTGGCCGCCGCCCAGGTAAGCGGCCTTGACTGCCGGGTCATCCTGCAGCTTGGAAGCCTCGCCGTGCACCGAAATGCGGCCGTTTTCCAAGACATAGCCGTAGTCCGCCACCTTCAGAGCGGCTGCAGCGAACTGCTCCACCAACAGCATGGTTACGCCCCGGGACTTGAGGTCGCTGATGATGCGAAACACCTCTTCCACCAAGATGGGGGCCAGGCCCATGGAGGGTTCGTCGAGCAGCACGATTTCGGGGTTGAGCATGACCGCGCGGGCCATGGCCAGCATTTGCTGCTCACCACCCGACAAGGTACCTGCAAGCTGGTTGCGCCGCTCTTTGAGGCGGGGGAACAGCTCCATGGCACGCTCGAGGTCACCCTGCACGTCACCCTTAGGACGGCTGCCGGTGAGGCGCGGAAAGGCGCCCAGGATCAGGTTGTCGGTCACCGACATGGTGGCAAATACGCGCCGCCCCTCGGGCGAGTGCGCCAGGCCGAGCTTGGCGATGGTGAATGACTCCATGCCGTCGGTGCGCTTCCCGTTGAGGCTGATTTCGCCTGCGGTGGGCGCAATCATTCCCGAGATAGCACGCATGGTGGTGGTTTTGCCAGCGCCGTTGGAGCCGATCAGCGTCACCACTTTGCCCTTGGGGACTTCCATAGAAATACCGTGCAAGACTTGCACTTTGCCGTAGCCGGCTTCCAGATTTTTGATACTTAACATATGCGGGTGTCCTGTACGTTCAAGCGGCCGGCGCGCCCAGATAGGCCTCGATCACTTTTTCATCGGCCTGCACATCGGCAGGCTTGCCTTCGGCGATTTTTTGCCCGAAGTCGAGCACGGAGACGTTGTCGCAAATGCTCATCACCACGTCCATGTGGTGTTCGATCAGGATCACCGTGATGCCGTGGTCGCGGATTTTGCGGATGATGGTAATCAGCTCTTTGATATCTGGAGCGGTCAGGCCGGCGGCGGGCTCGTCGAGCAGCAATAATTGGGGATCCAACGCGAGCGCGCGGGCGATTTCCAGCAACCTCTGCTTGCCGTAGGGCAGATTGCGGGCTTCTTCCGACGCCAGGTCACCCAAGCCTACAAAGTGCAGTAGCCCCAGGGCGCGTTCCACGCCAGCGTGGTCTTCGCGCTTGTAGCGCGGCGTGTTCAATGCCACGTCGAGCAGATTGCTGTCAAAGGTGTGGTGCAAACCGACCTGCACGTTTTGCAGTGCCGTCATCTCACCAAACAACTGCACGTTTTGGAAGGTGCGCGCAATGCCAGACAAAGCGATGTCCGAAGAGGTGCGTCCAACCACCGCCCGTCCGGCGAAAGCAATGTCGCCCGCCGTTGGCACGTAAATGCCGGTCAGCACGTTCATCATCGTGCTCTTGCCCGATCCATTGGGGCCAATCAGACCATGGATGGTGCCGCGCTGAATGCGCAAGTCCACGTTGTTGAGCGCCTTGAGGCCGCCAAACTGCATCAGCACGCCTTTGGCGACCAAAAGGTCGCTGCCTGCAGCGCTGTGGTCGGCATTGGAGGCCACTGTAATCGCGTCCTTGCCAGAGTCCATGCCCTGGTAAGCGCCTGCCAGCGACGTTTTGCGGAAGAAAAGCTTGCGTACAAATCCAACGATACCGTCTTGCAGGTAATACACCACAAACAGAATCATCAGACCAAAGATGCTCAAGCGCCAGTCCGTAATGGACTGCAGCCAAAACGAAAAGCCAGCCAGTGCGATGGTGCCAACCACAGGGATGGCCATGGCGCGCGGCGTGGTCATTTTCTTGGCAACGCCTACCACGGCACCAAGCGCCACCAGAACGGCGAGCGCAGAAGCAACCTGGCGGAACATATCCAAGTCGTCGAGGAGCTTGGGCAAGATCACGATGATGGCCGCACCAAGGAGCGAACCGGTACGCGACTTGCGGCCGCCCATGATCACCGCCAGCAAAAACAACACCGTCAATTCAAAGTTGTAGGTGTTGGGCGAGATGTACTGCTCAGAATACGAATACAGGCAACCCGCCAATCCGGCAAATCCAGCGCTAACGACGAACGCATACACCTTGTAGCGGTACACCGATACGCCCATACAGTCTGAAGCGACCGGGCTGCCGCGCAAGGCCTCAAAAGCGCGGCCTAGCTGAGATTTCAAAATCCGGTCCACCACCACGAGGGAAAGTACCATCAGCACAAACACCATCCAGTAAAAGCCATGCTCATCGAGCTTGGCACCAAACAGGTCCGGCTTGGGTACCTTGATACCCAGGGGACCTTCGGTCAGAAAGTCCATCTCGTTGATCAGAATTTGGATGATGGTCCCAAAAGCCAAGGTCACCATCGCCAAGTAAGGCCCCGTCACCCGCAAGGCGGGCAGCGCCAGAAGAGCGCCAAAACCAGCCGTCACCCCAATGCTGGCGGGAACAATGAGCCACAGAGGCGCGCCCAGCTTGAAAAACAAAACACCGGCAGTGTACGAACCCACGCCAAACAAACCGGCATGGCCCAGCGACACCTGGCCGGTATAGCCCACCACGATGTCCAGGCCAAAAAGCAAAATTGCGTAAATCATGATCGTGCCGATCATGTGGATGTAGTACGGATTGCCCAAATACAGGGGCGCAGCGCCCAAAAGCGCCAGGGCGACGATCGCCACGAAAAAAGACTTGCGGTTCATCTTCAAACTTTCTTGATGGCAGTCTTGCCAAACAGGCCTGCGGGCTTGAACGCCAGCACAAGCAACAACAGCACCAAACCGGGCACGTCTTTGTAGCCCGTGGACAAATAAAAGCCGGTCGTGGTTTCAGCCACGCCCAAAATAATGCCGCCCACAATAATGCCCAAACCGCTGGTCAAGCCACCAATGATGGCCACTGCAAAGGCCTTGAGGCCCAGTACTGCGCCCATCGTGGCGCCGGTCAATGTCAAAGGCGCAATCAGCGCGCCTGCAAAGGCGGCAGTCGCCGAGGAAAGCGCATAAGAGAAAGTAATCACCAAACCGGTGTTAATGCCCATGAGCTTGGCAGCGTCACGGTCATTGAACGTAGCGACCACGGCTTTGCCGTAAATCGTTTTGCGGTTGAAAAACTCGACGGCCAGCATCATCAGCACGGCCCCCACCACCACCAATATTTCCATGGGCAAGACGTTAGCGCCCAAGACCTTCATCGGAGCCTCGGGCAAAGGGGACGGAAACTTCAGGTCATCGCGGCCCCAGATGTTTTCGGCCACATTTTTGAAAATAATGCCCAAGGCGATGGTGGACATGATCCAGCCAAATTCGCTTTTGATTTTGATGGCAGGTTGGACGCCGATGCGCTCGACTACCGATCCTTGCACCATGCCAAACAAGATGACCAAAGGCAGCATTACCCAGTAATTGACGCCCTTGTTGACCAATGTCAAACCGACCATAGCGCCCAGCATCAGCGCGTCACCTTGGCCGAAATTCAGCGTGTCTGACGTTTGGAACGTAAGCTGGTAACCAAACGCGATCACCGCGTAAATCATGCCCAGCGCTACGCCGCTGTACACCAATTGAAGCAAGATATCCATATATTTTTTCTACCCAAAAATCAAACCAAGTACCCATCAAGCCTGGGACCTAGGCGACAAGACTCACCTATGAAAGAAACTCGCCAGCCCGGTGAGGCTGGCGAGTCTGCTTGCGTTAACCGGGGCTCGAGGCCCTGCTTATTTTTTTACTGCCAGAGCGCCCTTGGCGTTGACGTCTTTGACGCGGATTTCAGAAGCCTTCTTTTGGTCTTCTTCATAGGCGTAAACCACTTTCTCGCCCTTGACTTCGCCAAACACCGGAATATTGGCGGTGATTGCCTCATGGTCTTTGGCGGTGTAGGGCTTGTTGTAGGTCGTCACCACGCCGTCGATAGGCGTCTTCAGATCTTCCAGAGCGGCTTTGATCTTAGGACCTTCGGTTGAATTGGCCTGCTTGATGGCCGCTGCCAGCAAATAGATCGAGTCGTAGCCTTGGGCAGCCGACACTGGCGAATCGATGCGTGCATTCTTCGGATTGAAGGTGCGGAGGTAATTGATGATGAAGGACTGGCGCTTTGGCGTTGTGGGTTCTTGGATGAAGGTTTGCGGCATGCGCGCGCCCTCGCCGCCAGGGCCAGCGTTGTCGATGAAGTTAGCCATGGACAATGTCCAGCTTCCGATCATCGGAACTTTCCATCCCAGCTTGGTCATGCCATTGGCAATTTGTGCCAACTCAGGCCCGATGGCGTAGGTCAAAATGACTTCGGCGCCAGCTTCTTTGGCCTTGAGCAATTGGGCCGTCATGTCCACATCTTTGATGTTGAACTTCTCCACTGCAACTGCCTTGATACCTTTGAGTTCAAGTGCTTTTTCCAAGTCACTGCGGCCGAGTTGGCCGTAATTGGTGGAGTCAGCCAGGATGGCAACTTTCTTGAACTTGCGGCGGGTAATCGCCTCTTCCACGATCATGGGCGCCTGAATGCTGTCGTGTGCCGCATTGCGGAAGATGTAATTCTCGGGCTGATCGTCAAACTGGTGGGTGATGATGGAGCCGGTTGCCACGTTGTTCATCACGGGAATTTTGGCTTCTTGGTAGAAACGCTGCGAGGCCAGAGCCACACCAGTGTTGATAAAGCCTACGGTCGCAGTGACTTTTTCCTTGTTGATCAACTCTTGGGCGATTTGGACGCCACGTTCGTTCTTCGCTTCGTCATCACGCTCGATGATCTGCAATTGGCGCCCGATCACGCCGCCGGCCTTGTTAATCTCGTCGACCGCGAGCTTGACGCCATCGCGCATGCTCACACCCATGGAGGAAGAGCCGCCGGTAAACGGGCCGGACACACCAATCTTGATGGTGTCTGCAGCACTAGCCAAGCCAGCGTGGGCCATCACTGCGGCAGCGATCGCCACCTGCGATGCCAGTTTTACAAAGCGAATTTTCATGGTGTCTCCAATAAAAAGTATTGATGCGTCTCTTGCGCCAAATCCCCAGGCCCACAGGCAAGCTCCGCAGACCTGTGCAGGTCCGGTAATCTAATCGAAAGTCCCTTACACAGACTTACGGCCAAGCCCGGGGAGCGCGCATTATCGGGTATCGGCTCCTGAACATTTTTCACTGCCACGGGCAAATATTTTCAAATTCCGCCCCGTCTGCTGAAAAGCAAGGGTTTACCCTTGGAATGCAGGGGTACGGGTCAAAGCAGGCTGCGCACCAGATTCATGGCATCTTCGATCCGCTCCACCGCGTGCACCGTCATGCCGTCCATGGGCTTTTTGGGGGCGTTGGCCTTGGGCACGACGGCCATGGTAAATCCCAGTTTCGCCGCCTCTTTCAAGCGCTCCTGGCCCCGCGGCGCCGGCCGTACTTCGCCCGCCAAACCGACTTCGCCAAACGCAATAAAGCCCTTGGGCAGCGGCTTGCCGCGCAGCGAGGAGGTAATGGCCAGCATCACCGCCAAGTCTGCGGCGGGCTCGCCAATGCGCACGCCACCCACCGCGTTGATGAACACATCCTGGTCCATGCACGCCACCCCGGCGTGGCGGTGCAACACCGCCAGCAACATCGCCAGGCGGTCTTTGTCCAGGCCTACGCTCAGGCGGCGCGGGCTGGGGCCGCCGCTGTCAACCAGCGCCTGGATTTCCACCAGCAGCGGGCGCGTGCCTTCCAGGGTGACCATGACGCAACTTCCGGGCACCGGCTCGGCGTGCTGGCTCAGAAAGATCGCGCTGGGGTTGCTCACGCCTTTGAGCCCGCGCTCGGTCATGGCAAACACGCCCATCTCATTCACCGCACCAAAGCGGTTTTTGATGGCGCGCACCAGCCGAAACTGGCTGTGCGTGTCCCCTTCAAAGTACAAGACCGTGTCCACCATGTGCTCCAGCACGCGCGGCCCGGCCAGTGCACCCTCTTTGGTCACGTGGCCCACCAGCACGATGCACACGCCGCTGGCCTTGGCCGCGCGCGTCAGATGGGCGGCACATTCACGTACCTGGGCCACCGATCCGGGCGCGGAGGTCAACTGGTCGGAATACACCGTCTGGATCGAGTCAATCACCGCCACATCGGGCTGCTGTTCAGCCAGGGTGGCGAGGATTTTTTCCAGCCCGATTTCGGGTAACACCCGCACCTGCGAGCCGTCCAGACCCAGGCGGCGCGCGCGCAGCGCCACTTGCGCACCGCTTTCCTCGCCCGTTACATACAAGGTCTTTTTGCCGCTGCGTTGCAAGGAGTCCAGCGCCTGCAGCAGCAAGGTGGATTTGCCAATGCCGGGGTCGCCGCCAATCAAGACCACGCCACCTTCGACAATGCCGCCGCCCAGCACGCGGTCCAGCTCGCCGTGGCCGGTGGGGGTGCGCTCAAAGTCGCTGGCTTCAATATCGGCCAAGACCGCCACATCGGCGGTCTTGGCCAGCGAGGCGAAGCGATTTTTCACCAAGCTCTCGGGCTGGGGCACCGACTCGATGAGCGTGTTCCAGGCGTTGCAGCTTGGGCATTTGCCCAGCCACTTGGAGCTGGAGCCGCCGCACTCCGAACAGGTAAATATGCTTTTTTCTTTGGCCATGACAGATATTACTGTACAAATACACAGATGTGTAGCGCTCAGACCCCGCTGCGCGCAGGCTTGGCACGGTAAGAGGGCGCAAGAACTGCAGCATGAAAGTTTTATTTTTGCGCTTTACATGACTTTTTCGTCTTTTAAGTTCGGGATTTGGTGAATACGGCTGTCATATCCAAGCCCTAAGCTCGCCACCATGAAAACCACCTCTGGGCGCTACGAGCCAAAGCCCCGTCTTCTGTGGCCGCCCTTGTTGATTCTTGTCGGTGGGCTTTTAGCAGCATGCGCAGCACCACTGCCTGTCGCGACCGGGGCGCCTGGGCGGGACGGCAGTAGCTGGAACACGCCAGCGCAGCTTAGCTGGCAGGCCGTCGCGTTGCCAGGCAAAGCGCCCACTCTGTACCACTTGGACGAACACGCGCCACTGGGTGCGCATGGCCAGCGAACGGCGCTCAAGGCAGACGCCCGTTCCTCCGCCAGCATGTTGCGCACGCCTGTGCGGGTCGAGGCCGATGCTTTGGGCCAACTGGGCTTTTCCTGGATGGTGCCCGCGCTGATTGCAGGCGCCGACATGGGGGCGCGTGATCTCGATGATTCGCCCGTGCGCCTGATTTTGGCTTTTGAGGGCGACCGCAGCCAGTTCTCGGCGAAAAACGCCATGCTCAACGAGCTGACCCGCCTGGTCACCGGCGAGGAGATGCCGTATGCCACGCTGATGTACGTCTGGTGCAACCAGCGCCCGGTGGGCAGTGTGATCCACAATCCGCGCACCGACCGCATCCGCAAAATCGTCGTCGAGTCGGGCCCGAAAGGACTGATGCAGTGGCGTAATTACGAGCGTGACATCCGGGCAGACTTTGCGCATGCATTTGGCGAGCCACCCGGCGCACTGGTAGCGATTGGCCTGATGACCGACAGTGACAACACCCACAGCAAGACGGTTGCCTGGTACGGGCCGATCGGCTTACGCCCCTAGAGCCGTCTCGCCCTGGGGATACCATCGGGGGCTTTCACTTCCCTCGCACTGGAGACCTCCCCATGGCCCACGCCGCTTTCAACTGGCAAGACCCTTTTTTGCTGGACGCCCAGCTCAGCGATGACGAGCGTATGGTGCGCGATGCCGCTGCCGCTTATTGCCAAGACCGCTTGCTGCCCCGCGTCACCCAGGCGTTTCGCGAGGGCACGACGGACGTAGCCATTTTTCGGGAAATGGGCGAACTCGGCCTGCTCGGACCCACCATCCCCGAGGCCTATGGCGGCCCGGCGCTCAACTACGTCGCCTACGGCCTGATTGCGCGCGAGGTGGAACGCGTCGACAGCGGCTACCGCTCCATGATGAGCGTGCAAAGCTCGCTGGTGATGGTGCCGATTTTTGAATTCGGCACCGAGGCGCAGCGCCAGAAATACCTGCCCCGCCTGGCCACAGGCGAATGGATAGGCTGCTTTGGCCTGACCGAACCCGACCATGGCTCCGACCCGCAAAGCATGGTCACCCGCGCGCAAAAAGTGCCCGGCGGCTACAAGCTCAGCGGCGCCAAGATGTGGATCAGCAACAGCCCGATTGCCGATGTGTTTGTGGTCTGGGCCAAGGAAGTGAGCGAGAGTGGCGCCGTCGGCGCAATTCGCGGCTTTGTACTAGAAAAAGGCATGGCCGGCCTGAGCGCCCCAGCCATCCACGGCAAAGTGGGCTTGCGTGCCAGCATCACCGGAGAAATCGTGATGGACGGCGTGTTTTGCCCGGAGGAAAACGCCTTCCCGGAGGTGCGCGGCCTCAAAGGGCCCTTTACCTGCCTCAACAGCGCGCGCTACGGCATCGCCTGGGGCGCCTTGGGCGCGGCCGAAGACTGCTGGCTGCGCGCCCGCCAATACACCCTGGACCGCAAGCAGTTTGGCCGCCCCCTGGCCGCCAACCAGCTGATCCAGAAGAAGCTGGCCGATATGCAGACGGAGATTGCGCTCGGCCTGCAAGGCTGCCTGCGCCTGGGCCGCATGAAGGACGAAGGCACGGCGTCGGTGGAAATCACCTCCATTCTCAAGCGCAACTCATGTGGCAAGGCACTGGACATTGCCCGCATGGCGCGCGACATGATGGGCGGCAACGGCATCAGCGACGAGTTTGGCGTGGCGCGCCACCTGGTCAACCTGGAAGTTGTCAACACGTATGAAGGCACGCATGACATCCACGCCCTCATTTTGGGCCGCGCCATGACCGGGATCGCCGCATTTGCCAATTGACGCCCAAGCGCCCCGGGGCAAGTGGTTTTGCTGCTGGCACTGCCTGATCCAACACAAGTCGCCTGCGCCGCGCCGCAGGCACACTGCGCTTTTTTCTTGTCCGAAAGCAATCCATGAGCGACCAAGCCGCTACCGCACTTCCCCACCTCAAAGTGCTCGACCTCTCGCGTGTGCTCGCCGGCCCCTGGTGCACCCAGATGCTGGCCGACCTGGGCGCGGACGTAGTCAAGGTAGAGCGGCCGGTAGCTGGGGACGACACCCGGCATTGGGGGCCGCCTTTCCTGCAAGACGCCCACGGCGACGACACGTCGCACGCCAGCTACTACACGGCCTGCAACCGCAACAAACGCTCGATTGCCATTGACATTGCCAAGCCCGAAGGCCAGGCGCTGATCCGGCAGATGGCGCAAGGCAGCGACATTTTGGTGGAGAACTTCAAGGTCGGCGGCCTGGCGCACTACGGCCTGGACTACGCCAGCCTGCACGCGCTCAACCCGCGCCTGATTTACTGCTCGGTCACCGGCTTTGGCCAGGACGGGCCCTACGCCGAACGCGCCGGCTACGACCTGATGGTCCAGGCCATGAGCGGCATGATGAGCATCACCGGCAAGCCTGAAGGCACGCCCGGCGGATCACCCCAGCGCGTGGGCGTGGCACTGACCGATTTGTTTGCCGGCGTTTACGCCTGCAGCGCAATCTTGGCCGCCGTGGAAGTGCGCCACCGCACCGGCCTGGGCCAGCACATTGACATGAGCCTGCTGGACGTGGGCATGGCCATTCTGGCCAACCAGGCTGCCGGTTTTCTGAACACGGGTGCGAGCCCCACGCGCCAGGGCAACACCCATCCCAGCCTGGTGCCCTACCAAGACTTCAGTACCGCCGATGGCGCCATGCTGCTTGCAGTGGGCAACGACGGCCAGTTCGCCCGCTTTTCCGAGGCTGCGGGCCAGCCGCAATGGGCCCGCGACGCGCGCTTTGCCACCAACACCGACCGGGTGCGCCACCGCGACGCGCTGGTTCCCTTGATCGAGACCGAAACCCGCAAGCACACCACTGCCGAGTGGATTGCGCTGCTCGAGCACCGCGCCGTGCCGTGCGGCCCCA
The DNA here is from genome assembly GCA_947450895.1 of Comamonadaceae bacterium. Lineage (GTDB taxonomy): Bacteria > Pseudomonadota > Gammaproteobacteria > Burkholderiales > Burkholderiaceae_C > Allorhodoferax. The sequence goes on from CANFWT010000066.1 coordinate 15,192, forward strand.
TCAACACCGTGGCCCAGGCGTTTGACGACGCCCAGGTGAAAGCGCGCCAATTGGTAGTTCACCAGCCCTTGTCGCCCGCTGCCGCAGCGCAGACCGGTGTGGCATCGATTGCCTCGGTGGCCAGCCCGTTGCGCCTTTTGGACACGCCCCCCGTGCTGCATCGCGCCCCACCCGCTTTGGGTGAGCACACCGACGAGGTGTTGCGGGAGTTGGGATTGGACACTGCCGCCCTCGCGCACTTGCGCAACGCGGGGATTATTGGGTAATATTCTTACTACAAAAAGTAAGGATTTCCCATGAAAATTACCAGCAAAGGCCAGGTCACCATCCCGCAGTCGGTGCGCGAACAAGCGGGCTTACACCCGCACAGCGAGGTGGAATTTGAGGTACGCGAGAACGGCGACGTTGTCATCCGCGCGGTGCTTGCCCCGACCACCAGC